>DATCIA010000086.1:0-6956 GCA_036508075.1 Coriobacteriia bacterium | reverse complement strand
CCCTGCGGTATAATCCGACGAACGGTAATCCGCTCACCGCCCGCCGTATGGAGGACGAGATGGAAGCCAATCCGACCGTCTTGGTCGTAGACGACGACCCGTCGATCGTGGACATGATCCGGTTCGGCCTCGAGTCCGACGGCATGCACATGCTGAGCGCCGGAGACGGCGGCGAGGCGATCGACGTGCTGGCCCACAACGCCGTGGACGTCATCCTCCTCGACATCATGATGCCGCGCGTCGACGGCTGGATGGCGCTGATGGAGATCCGGAACAACGCGGCGACAGCCGACATCCCGGTCATAATGCTCACCGCCAAGACCCAGGACCTCGCCAAGATCCTCGCGTTCAAGCAGGGCGTCCAGCAGTACGTCACCAAGCCGTTCAACATCTTGGAACTGTCTGCGCGCGTGCGCTCGCTCATCACGACGCGGATCCATGGCACCGACGCGACCGGCGGCGAGGGCGAGTTCCGCAAGATCCCGGTCCGCAAGGGCGGCCGCACCGTGTTGCTGTCGATCGACGACATCGTCTTCATCTCGGCGAAGAACAAGTCGACCTACGTGCACACCTACGAGAACCAGTTCCTCGTCGACCAGACGCTCGGGGAGATCGAGAAGCGCCTGCTGCGGGAGAACTTCCACCGCATCCATCGCAGCTACATCGTGAACCTCAACTGCATCAAGGAGATCCTGCGGGTCGAGGGTGGCTACGCCGTGGTCGTCACCGACCGCGACGAGACGCACATCCCCGTCGCGCGGCGCGAGATCCACTCGTTCAGAGAGATCGTCGGGATCTAGGCACACCCGGGCACTGTCGGCCCGGCGGTCACGCGGCCATTCCACCCACATGTTCCGCCTCAGACGCCGCCTCGGTCGTCGTTCATGTCCTTGGGCGGCTTCGGGTCCCTGCGGTTCATGATCAGAGCCGCGCCGATGGCGGGCAGCGCGGCCAACACCATCCAGAAGAGCGGCATCGAGACCGCTCGGAGCGCGATCATCATCAGCACGAGGAGACCTGCCCCCAGCACCCACGCCTGCTTCAGGGCGAACCCGGACGGCGGGGACTCGTGCTGCCCGGTCGAGCGTGACTCGAGTTCCATCCGGGCCTCGAGATGAGGGTCGTTGGTGCTCACGGGGCTCCTCCTTGGTGGAGGGTCGGGTGCTACCGGGCGACGATCACGCCGGAGACGATGGCCACCAGCGCCCATACGACGATCCGGGCGTTCGGGTTGCGTTGCGCGTTGCGGGCTCGAAGGCTCGTGCTCGCGAGCCAGGTGATGGCGATCATCCCCGAAGCGAGCAGCGACGCGGCCGCCAGGGCCAGCGGCGGGCGGTTGATCTGGCTGAAGCCGATCACGCCCGCGTAGCCGAGGACCGACCACAGATCGTCGATGGAGAAGAACCTCTTGATCCACGCCACGGTGCCCACCTCCCTGCGTTTGCTCAGCCGAGCATGCGCTCTCCGACCCGCGATGTCACCCGTGCGGTCTAGCTCCCTGCCTTGCCCGTGATCGTCTCGATATCCAGCCGCGCGATGCTCATGCGCGCCCAGTGCTTCTCCCCGTCGAGGTTGTAGCGCTCCCACAGGGGGTCGGAGTCGCCCTCGAGCGCCCCGATCAGCGCGCGCATCCCGGCGCGGGCCTCGGCGGGGTCGGTGAGCACCCGCATCGTGCCGGTCATGACGACCGATTGGTACTCGTGCTTGCACTGCCCGGCGACGTACCCGCCGTCGACGATCACGGTCGCGCACACCCGCGGGTCGGCCGCGAGGGCGTCGGTCTTGCGGCCGGACTGCGCCATGTGGAAGAACAGCGCGTTCGCGGACGGGTCCCATCCGTAGGAGAGCGTCACCAGGTACGGCTCGCCGTCGTGCACCATGGCGATCGTCGCGTACTTGCCGCCTCGCAGGATCCGCGCGATGGCTTCGGGTTCGGTGAGCTCGCGATCGGCGCGCTTGAGGTGGTACGTCCGTGTCATCGGGGGCCCTTCGCGGTGGGGGCGTGTCGCGGCGGTGGGCCTGACCATACAATGGGGTGCGGCCGCGGTAAAGCGCCGCGCGAGGCAGGGGAAGGCGGCGTCGTGGCGGTACCCATCATTCCCGTGAAGGTCGGCGACGTCGTGCGCCTCAAGAAGCCGCACGCCTGCGGCGCCAACGAGTGGGAGATCACGAAGCTGGGGATGGACATCGGGCTCGACTGCGTCGGCTGCAGGCGCAAGGTCCGCCTGCTCCGCTCCGAGTTCGACCGAAGGTTCCGCGGGTTCGTGCGCCGCGCCGACGATGGGGACGCGCCCACCGCGTAGCGAGCGGTGCTAGTTGTGCCGCTTGAACCCCGGCGGGTCCTGGCCGACGACCCACGTCTCGTCGGGCTTCGAGATCCTGTTCACCTGGACGTGGGTGTGGTTCCCGCCGTCGAGGGTGTAGGTGCGCAGCTGGAGCCCCGACACGACCTTCGAAAGCGCGCGCACCTTCGCCAGCTGCGTCACGCCCCCGACCACCCGCATCCCCAGGGTCGCGATCGGGTTGGTCACGTGGAGCAGGATGACGTCGAGGTCGTTCCACGAGTCCGGCTTGATGTGGATCTCGAAGTCGTCGATCCTGCCGTAGAGCTTGTAGGGCCGGACCTCCATGACGACGCCGTCGACGGGTGCGAGCACCGGCGTGCCCGGACGCGCGCCGCAGTCGACCGCAGAGCCCTGCTTGCCGCCGCCGGTGCTGCGCCACAGCTGCAGCGCGATGCCGGTCCACACGCCCTCGCCGTCCTCCGCGCCGTCCTCGGGAGTCGCTGCGATCGTCGCCTCCCCTCCGGCCTTGATGGTCGCGCGCGCGGCGACTGCGGCCGACTTGGCGTGCGCGGGGCTTCCGATGGCGATGAGCGGCTTCATGACGACCGTGTCGCGATACGACGACTGGTGGAACGCAAGAACGGTGACCGAGGCAGAGGGCACGGGGAGCCGCAGCACGGCGCCCCGGATCGACGCGAAGGCCGGCGTCGGCACCGCCGCGGGGCTCTCGCTGGCGACGATCGCACGCCAGGGGCTGGTCGCTGAAGCCTCGCTCGCCGGCTTCCCGGGCGCGATGAGCGCGAACGTGCCGCCGGCGATCACGAACAACCCGACCACCGCGAGGACGGCGATCAGGCGCCGGCGGCCGACAGCCGGCCGGGTGCGCCTCACACAACGGGGGCGACGGTCTGTGACGGGTTGTTCCATGGCTCCGATGAGGGTCGCGGTTGGTCGCACGATCGCACGGGGTGCGCGCACAGTATACGAGGTGTCGCGAAGCTCGTCAGAGCCCGCTATGCGGTAAGATTCTGCGAACCGTCTCACGGGGCCGCGCGGTCCCGTGGTGCCATCCCGAGGAGACGCCCGTGGAGAAGCTCGAACGCGTTCTGGTCGCCGAGGACGGCGCGCGCACGGCGCTGGTCGACGCGCAGGCCGAGGCCGCGGCCATCCGTGCCGCCGGCGTGCAGGACGCGCGGCGGATCGAGTCGGAGGCCCTCGAGGCGTCGACGCTCGCGGTCGCCTCTCGGCGTGAGGAGATCCTTGCCGCGGCGCGCGCCGAAGCTGCAGCCGCAACGGCCGATGCAGTCGCGGTCCGCGAGAAGCTGCTCACCGGGGCGCGCGGCCGCTTCGAAGCCACCGTCAACAGCGGCGCCGCGTCGCTGGAGGGCTAGCACCCGATGTCCGTAGCGCGCATGTCCAGAGTCGAGGTCGTGGGGTACCAGCCGCTGCTCGACGACGTGCTCGACGCGCTGCAACTCGTCGGGGCCCTGCAGGTCGAGGCCGCGCCCGAGGACCTCGGGACCGCCGCGCTCCACCCTGACGACGAGCGGCTCCGCAACCTCGACGAGTACGCGGCCGACGCCCGCTTCGTGTGCGACTTCCTGCGCCGCTACCACGTCCCCACCCAGCCGTTCGCGGCGTTCGTGACCGAGAAGTTCCACGTCTCGTCCGATGAGTTCGCGGCACTCGATGCGGCGAGCGATCTGAGGCACCTCTACGAGCAGTGCACCGACCTCGCTGACCGGCTCGCCACGGGCAAGCGCGAGAAGGCGCGGCTGGCCTCTCTCGTCCGCGACCTGGAGCCGTGGCGTGACGCCCGTCTGCCGATCGCGCGCTGGAAGGGTACCGAGCACGTCGTGATGATGACCGGCACGGTCCCGTCGAACGACTCGACGCGGATCCGCGCGATGGTGCGCGAGGTCTCGCCGCTGGCGTCCGTCGCGGAGTACGGCGGCGTCGGGTCGCGGCAGGCGTGGATCGTGCTCGCGCATCGCGCCGACGCGGAGGCGGTCCGCGCCGCTCTCGCGACGACCCAGTTCGCCGAGGTCACATTCCCGGGGCTCGCCGGCTATCCCGCCGAGGAGTCCTCGCGCGCCACCGTGCGCATCGCCGAGATCGAGGCCGACATGGCCGCGGCCGAGGTCGAGGCGCGGGCGCTCGCGTTGGAGCGCTACGCCGAGGCCGTCACCATCGCCGAGGCGATCGACGGCGAGAAGGCCGCGGCGCACGTGCTCGAACGCGTCGGCCGCACGGAGCGCGCGTTCACGATCATCGGTTGGGTCCGCACTTCGCGCGCCGACGAACTGCACGCCGCGCTCGCCCCCTTCGACGACGCGCTCGACGTGGAGCTGCGCGCGCCGCTCGATGACGAGCAGCCACCGGTGGAGCTCGACAACCCGCGCTTCCTCAAGCCCTTCGAGACGCTCACGGACCTCTACGGCCGTCCGGGCTATCGCGAGATAGATCCGACGCCGCTGCTGGCCCCGTTCTTCCTGCTCTTCTTCGCGATCTGCGTCGGGGACGTCGGCTACGGCGCGATGCTCATCGCCGGCGCGTGGCTGATCAAGAACCGGCTGGACGTGGGGCCGGGCGTGAAGCGGTTCATGGACCTGATGATGATCGGCGGAGCGGGCGCGATGGTGATCGGCGTGCTGTTCGCGTCGTACTTCGCCCTGGACGTCGCGTACCTGGCCGGCTTCCTCCGGGCGCTCCAGGTGCTCGACCCGCTCGCACAGCTGCAGACCTTCCTCGTCATCACGGTCGGCCTCGGCGTGGCGCAGGTGTTCTTCGGCGTCGGCGTGGCCGCCTACGACACGTTCCGTAACGGCGATCCCGCGGCAGCGGTCTTCGAGCAGATGTCGACGATCTTCCTGTTCGCGATGATCGGCGTGTGCGTGTGGGCCTACTCGTCGGGGAACGCGGTCCTCGGGCGCGCCGCGCTCGTGATCGGCCTGCTCGGCACCATCCTGATGCAGGGTCGCACGCTAGAGGCGGCGCTCGGCGACCCCGAGCGTCCGATGTGGGACCGCGGTTTCGGGTGGGCGTGGCTGGCTGCGATGCTCGGGTGGGTCGGTTCGCTCGCCTTCGGCGGCCCCGGCTTCGTGCTCTGGGTCCTCGGAGCGATGACGCTCGTGGGGCTCTTCGTGTCGAAGACGGTGCGCAAGTCGGTCGTCTCGTTCCTCGGGGGCGCGTACGCCGTCTACGGCATGTCGGCGTTCCTCGGGGACATCCTCTCCTACACCCGTCTCGCGGCCCTTGGACTCTCGGGCGCTCTCGTGGGCATGGTCTTCAACGTGCTGGCGAAGATGGTGTGGGACCCGGTGGTCAGCCTGTGGGCCGGCGGCGGGCTCGGGTACGTGTGGGCGGTGGTCGCCCTCGTCTGCGCGGTCGCCATCTTCGTGGTCGGCCACGTGTTCAACGTCGTCATCAACCTGCTGGGCGCGTTCGTGCACCCTGCGCGCCTCCAGTTCGTCGAGTTCTTCTCCAAGTTCTACGAGGGGGGCGGGCGACCGCTCAACCCCTTCAGGTTCGTGACGAGGTCAGTCGTGCTGGGCGCCGGTAAGTCCGGCATCAAGGAAGGAGCGTGACCGTGAGTCAGTTGTGGTGGGGCATGTCGGGGACGGACTGGGCGCTGTTCGGCGCCGGAGTCGCGGCGATCCTCGGCGGGGTGGGCTCCGCGTGGGGCATCACCATCGCGAGCTCGACGGTCTCGGGGATCCTGTCCGAGGACGACACGAAGTTCGGCAAGCTGCTTCCTCTCGCAGCGATGCCGGGCACGCAGGGCATCTACTGCTTCATCGCCGCAGTGCTCGTCATCATCTTCTTCGGGCTGCTCGGCGGGAAGATGGACCTCCCCGGCATCGCCGGCTTCAAGGTATTCCTGGCCTGCCAGCCGGTCGCATGGCTGTGCTTCATCTCCGCCTACTACCAGGGCAAGACCGGCGCCGCGGCCGCGGGCATCGTCGCAGCCGACAAGCAGGCGCCGGCGCTGATCTTCCCGGCACTGGTCGAGACCTACGCGGTCCTCTCGCTCATCGTGACGATCCTGATGCTTCTCGGCCTCCGCGCCGCGTACGGGGCGTAAGCGTCGTGGCGATCGACGACATCGTCAAACGCATCGCCAACGATGCGGACGGAGAGGGGCTCGAGCTGACCGACTCCGCGCGCGCCGACTCCGCGCGCATGCGCTCAGAAGCGCTCGCGCGTGCGGACGCGCGCACGGCCCGCGACGCCGCGAAGGGCGTGGCCGACGCGGCGCGTGACGCCGCGACGCTGCTCGCCAACGCGCGGCTGGAAGCGCGCGACGCGCTGCTGACGGCGCGCTACGCGCTGGACGCCGAAGCGCTGGACGCCGTCGGGGCGAGGCTCGTGGCGCTCGCCGACGACCGCTACGCCGCTCTGCTCGCGCGCGGGATCGCCGAGGCCGCCGACGGCTGCGGCTCGCTGCGGCTCGGGACGGCGGACGCGGAGCGTCTTCGGCGCGCGCTGCCCGGCGCATTGAAGGTCGCGGGCGTGACGCTGGAGATCGACGACGCCCCCGCGGACATCGAACGCGGCGTGGTGCTTGCAGGCGACCGCGTGCGGGTCGAGGTCTCGGCCGCAGCGATGATCAAGGCACGCCGCGACGACCTGCTGTCCGGGGCCGACGCGGCGCTCTTCGGGAACGGCGGG
>DATCIA010000085.1:0-11910 GCA_036508075.1 Coriobacteriia bacterium | reverse complement strand
CTCGGGCGGAACCCACAAGTACTCTCACGACACCTCGGCGACGGCCGTCTTCACCTTCACCGGCTCGCGCGTCCGGTGGATCGGCAAGCGCGCCGCGAACTACGGGAAGGCCTGGGTGAGTGTCGACACCTCGGCGCCCGTTCTCGTCGACCTCTACTCGGCGACGACGCGCAACCAGCAGCGTCTGTTCGAGTCGGGCCTGCTCCCGGCCGGCAGGCACACGATGACGATCCGCGTGACGGGTACGAAGAACGCGAAGGCGAGCTACCACTACGTCGATGTCGACGCGCTCGAGGCGTTCGAGCCCGCGAAGTGAACTTGAGCGGCCGCGTCGCGGCCGTCGAGACCGACAGGGGATGACGACCATGATCGACGAGCGGCTCGCCACGGCGCGTCACGCCGCCAACGAACTCGAGATGCTCGGCGGGGGAGTGCGCCCCGACGCTCTCGTCATACTCGGCAGCGGGCTCGGCGCCGTCCTCGACGGCATCGAGGTCGTCGCCGAGGTCCCGTTCGGCGCCCTTCCGGGCTTCGCCGATTCCGGAGTCATCGGCCACGCGGGACGCTTCGTCTTCGGTCGGGTGGGGGAGCTGGGTGTGCTCGCGATGGTCGGACGGCTGCACCTCTACGAGGGGCATCCCGTCGATCGCGTGGTGCTGCCGATCCGTGCGGCCGCGCTCTTGGGGTGTCGCACGCTGATCGCGACCAACGCCGCGGGCGGCATCGCCAAGGACCTTCGCGTAGGCCAGACCATGATGATCACCGACCACATCAACCTGGTCGGCATCAACCCGCTGACCGGACCGAACATCGAGGACCTCGGGGTGCGCTTCCCGTCCATGGTCGACGCCTACAGCCCACGGCTCTGCGCACTGGCGCGTGAGATCGCGGCGGAGCACGGGACCGACCTCGCCGAGGGAGTGTACGCGGGCCTGCTGGGCCCGACCTACGAAACGGCTGCCGAGTACCGCTACCTGCACGCGGTCGGCGCCGACGCAGTGGGGATGTCCACCGTGCCCGAGGTCATCGTCGCCCGGCATGCCGGTATGGAGGTCGCGGGCTTCTCGCTCATCGCGAACGTCTCGAGCCAGATGGGCGAGTCCCACGAGAAGGTCCTTCAGGCCGTGGAGGCGGGGACCCCCGCGATGGCGATGCTGGTCACTGGTATACTCGCCCGGCTGTAGCTACCCGCGCCCGCGTGGCGTCTTCAACGACCCGCTGTCCCCCGAAGGAGCATCGAGATCACCATGGAATACGACGTCAAGGACATCGCGCTCGCCGACGCCGGCAAGGCCCGCATCGAGTGGGCCGACGCCGACATGCCCGTGCTCGCCTCCATTCGCACCCGCTTCGAAGCCGAGAAGCCGCTGGCCGGCATGCGCGTCTCCGCGTGCCTACATGTCACGACCGAGACCGCCAACCTCATGCGCACGCTGAAGGCCGGCGGCGCGGACATCGTGCTGTGCGCGTCCAACCCGCTCTCCACGCAGGACGACGTTGCCGCTGCGTTGGTGCAGCACTACGGCGTCCGCACCTACGCCATCAAGGGCGAGGACACCGAGACCTACTACCGCCATGTCGATGCGGCGATCGATCACAAGCCCAACATCACCATGGACGACGGCGCGGACGTCGTCGGCCGCGTGCACGCCGAGCGGCCCGAGATGCTCGCCGACATCATCGGCGGCACCGAGGAGACGACCACCGGCGTCATCCGCCTGCGCGCCATGGCCGCCGACGGGGCACTCAAGTTCCCGATCGTGTCGGTCAACGACGCCAACACCAAGCACCTGTTCGACAACCGCTACGGCACCGGCCAGTCAACGATCGACGGCGTGATCCGTGCCACCAATCGCCTGATCGCGGGCCGCACGGTCGTCGTCACCGGGTATGGCTGGTGCGGTCGCGGCATCGCGATGCGCGCCGACGGACTGGGCGGCAACGTGATCGTGTGCGAGATCGACCCGCTCAAGGCGCTCGAGGCGGTCATGGATGGCTATCGCGTGATGCCCTCCGTCGAGGCGGCGGCCCTGGCCGACATCTGGCTGACGGTCACCGGCGACCTCAACGTGATCGACACGGCCGCCTTCGAGGTCATGAAGGACGGCGCCATCCTTGCCAACTCGGGCCACTTCAACTGCGAGATCGCCATCACCCATCTGCGCGACATGGCCGTCTCGACCCGCGAGGTCCGTCCCCTGGTCGAGGAGTTCACCCTCGCCGATGGCCGTCACATCTACCTGCTGGCCGACGGCCGGCTCGTCAACCTGTCCTGCGCCGAGGGCCACCCCGCATCGGTCATGGACATGTCCTTCGCCAACCAGGCGCTCTCGGCCGAGTACATGGTCGCCAACCACGCGTCGCTCGAGCCGGGCGTCTACCCCGTTCCCGCCGACATCGACGCCGGGATCGCCAAGCTCAAGCTTGCGACGATGGGCGTGAAGATCGACACGCTCACCGCCGCGCAGGAGAAGTACCTGGCGAGCTGGAACGAGGGCACCGTCTAGGACGGGCTCCTCTCGGAAGCGAACCACCGAACGGCCCCGCGATCCGCGGGGCCGTTCGTCGTCCGGGTCGGCAACCGGATCCATTCGCTGTGCGGGGACCGGCGCGGCCTATCATGCGTATACCTGACGCCGCCGGGGCATCAACACGTTATGGGAGCGAGTCCCTCCGGGCATCGACCGACTCCCGCAGGGATCGCATGGGGAATGGAGCGCTGGTCATGAGCAGAGGTCGTTGGATCGTCTCACTGGCGATGGTCGCCGCTCTTGTCCTGGCGCCGACCGTCGCGCTCGCGGCGGTCGGGGGACGCATCGTCGAGAACGTCGGCGTGAAGACCGCGAAGCTCAACCTTCACGACACCACCAATACGCACCGCCTCGGCTGGTCGTACAAGCGCGTGACCTACGATGACTACCAGGGCGCCGGCTACACGGTCTACGGCTACTTCTTCGGGAAGAAGAGCGCGACGACCCACAAGTACCCGCTGGAGATGTACAGCAAGAAGTCGACCCGTCACGTGTTCACGTTCATCTTCAACTCGTCCGCTTTCGTGACCAGCAACGGGACGCACACGGGGACCGGCGAGTCGACTCTCGTGTCCCGCTACGGCTCGAGGATCAAGAAGCACACGACCCCGACGTACCACTACTACACTATGGGCACCCGGACGGGCATGACCGAGTTCTGGTGCAAGTCCGGCAAGGTCCATCACATCGTGATAGCGAGGTACTGATGTCGACCCCGGGCGGGCGAGCGCACCGGGCGCTGCTCGCTCTGGTCGGCGCTCTTGTCATCCACGGTTTCGTACTCGCACCGGCGGCCGCGCTGGCCGCATCACCCCTCGCTCCCGTCGTGGTGAGCCCCGCGCCCTCCGGGATGGTCGCGCCTGCGTTCGTGATCACCGGCCGCGTCGGGCCCGGTGTCACCGAGGTGCGGGTGGAAGGTGCCCTTGTCGCGACCGTCACACTGTCGGTGTCCGACTCGACGGGGGCGACGTTCACCGCCCAGACGACCGTTCGCTACGGCCGGACCATGCTGACGCTGTCCGCCGGCGACGCGGTGTCGTGGTCCGCGCCGACCAAGCTCACCGTGTGGTCGTTGAAGTTCGCGCCGACTCGCGCCCGGTCCGTGCTGGTCGACAAGTCCGACTTCATGCTCTACGTCATCCGATCCCGGGTCGTGGTCGCCTCATTCCCCGTCGCCATCGGCATGCGCGGCACGCCGACGCCGACGGGAACCTTCTACCTCGGCAGGCCCGGGAGGAGCCCCAACTCCGTGTGGGGCCCGTTCCGGATGCGGCTGTACCGGCACCGCCACTTCAGGGTGTCCTACATCGTCCGTGTCAACGGGCATCGCGTGCGCCGGTGGAAGACGATGGGCTGGCCTGTGGGCACCGCCTTCTACATCCACGGGACGAACGCTCCTGACAGCATCGGGACGTTCGCGAGCCACGGTTGCGTGAGACTGTGGAACAGCAACCTCCGCACCTTCTCCAAACTGACGTACCGGTACCAGCTCACCGTGATCAGGAACTGACCCGATGCCTGCGGGGGGTGCCGGCCCGCACTCCGGGTCGCAGCCCTGGCTGAGAGCGGCCCTGGCGCTGTGCGCGTCGGGCGTGCTCGTCGCGACGCTGGGCGCCTGTGCGACCCCGCCATCGGAGACCCCCGCCCTCGGGACGCCGACGACCGCCGCCACGACCCCGGTGGCGCCGCCGGCGATCGAGACCTCCGCGCTCGAGACGAGCGCTCCGCTTGCGCCCGCGAACCCGACGACGGCCACTCCCAAGCCCGCCGCGAAGCCTCTCGACGTGAGCGCGAAGCGGATGCTGGCCGACACCGCCGCCCTCGAGCGGTACGGCATCAGGGTCCCGGGCAGCGACGCTGAGGCCCGGGCGGCGGCCTACGTGGCCGGCCGCATGCGCGACATGGGCTACCACGTCGACATAGAGGAGTTCGCCACGCCCGGTGGCACAAGCCGCAACGTCATCGCCCGTCTGAAGGGTTCGGACCCGCGACGGCTGGTACTGGGGGCGCATCTCGACACCCGCTCGGGGACGCCCGGGGCCAACGACGATGCGGCCGGCTGCGCGGTGGTGCTCGACATCGCCCGCATCTCCGCAACCGAGGGGTCGCCGGTCAGCATCGAGTTCGTCTTCTTCGGCTCTGAGGAGTACAACGACGGCAACCCGCGGGACCATCACCGCGGATCGCGCTACCGGGTGTCGAAGATGACCCGTGCGCAGCGCGCGGGCACCGTCGGGATGATCTCGGTCGACGTCGTCGCCTACGGCCCGCACCTGCACGTGCGGACCATGGGTATCGGCCCGCTCACCATGTCGAAGTACCTGCTCAAGCGGGCATCGGCCCTGGACATCGCGATGACGCACCTCAAGGATCCCGGTCCCACCGGCTGGAGCGACCACGAGCCCTACGAGAAGGCGGGGATCCCCGCTGCGTGGATCGAGCGGCTCCAGGACCCGAAGTACCACACAGCCGGTGACGTGACCTCGCATCTGCAGAGGCCGGCGCTCGTCGAGTCGGCGCGGCTGGTCCTCGATGCGGTCAGGCACATGGACGCGCGAGCGATCGGGCGGATCAGGCCGGAGTGACCGGCTCGACGGAGCGGCTCTCGCGCGGGTCCGAGAACGAGACCGGAAGGGCGCCTCGCCTTGCGGCGCCCAGTATCCACTGCGACGCGCGCGTTGTCGCGGCTCCCCGCCAGCGAGTGGATTCGTGCCTGCGGCGGCTCTCTCAGGTGGCCTCGGCGGGACCTTGGGCGGTGTCGCGTCGCCGCTGGGCGCGCTGATCGCTGAACAGGCGGATCGCGTCGCCGATCCCGACGGCCAGCGCGCCGGCGATGGTCGACAGGCCGAGCATCGCGTCCGTGTGGGCCGCGGCCGGGTACGCCTGCGTTTCCGGCAGGAATCGGAGGGTGATGAGTGCTGCGATAGCCAGCAGCCCCGCGAGCCGGACGATCGCGACAGCGTCAAGGTGGCGGGACTTCCGCTTCACGATGTCGGCGGTCCCGGCGACGAGGGGCGGCATCAGGATGGTGAGTCCGAGGATCTGGATCGCTACGAGCACGCCGGTCCCCGCGCCCACATCGGGGGACCCCAAGGCGAAGCCGTGCGCGATCACGAAGGCGGGGGCCGCGACGGCGAGTCCGGCCGTGAGCATCCACAACCCGCCCGAACCGAACGAGCGCCGGTGCAGGAGCCACGCCGCCTCCGCGCCGAGCATCGACCCCAGCGCCATCGCAAGTAGGAAGGAGGTCATCGGGTCGATCCAGGCGGTGGGTAGGTGTGCGAGGTCCCTGAGGATGATCAGCACGGCGTCCGCGATGACGGTCAGCAGCAGCGCGTCAGCCACAAGGAAGAGATGGTCGGTCAGCCTGCGGTACGGATGCTTGGGCGCCATACAGCGTCACTCCCCCGGGATCGTCAGTCGCTATCGCTCACAGATACATCATCGGCCGGTTCGCATTATGTGCTGAGACTTATGTGCTGGCGACGTTCGGACGCCGATCGACTCGGACTCGCTGCGCCGCCGTGTTGTACCGCGGCCGCGCATAGGCCAAACTCACCGTTCGAGGAGTTCCATACCTGCGACGACGGAGACGCGACATGGGCATCGAGGCGATCCCGCAGACACTGTGGTGGGCTGTCGACGACAAGACCGGCCTGCCGGCCGTCTACATGATCGACCAGTCGAGGCTACCTTTGGCCGGCGACGTCCTGGTCTGTCCGGCCTACGAGGGCGTGTGCATGGCGATCTCGGGCATGGCCGTGCGCGGAGCGCCGGCGCTCGGCGTGGCCGCGGCGATGGCGCTCGCTCTGTGGGCGGTCAACCAGAGTGACGAGTACTTCACCTACGACGCCTTCTCGGCGGAGCTCGACGCCGTCGCCAAGGTGATCACGGCAACGCGCCCGACGGCGGTCAACCTGTTCTGGGGCGCCGAGCGGATCCGTGCCCTGGTGCGGGACAACGCCGACCTGGCGCTCGGCGACTTGCGCCAACTCATCGTTGATGAGGCCCTCGCGATGGCCGCCGAGGACGAGTCGCGCAACCGCATGATCGGGTCGTTGGGAGCCGATCTGCTTCCCGAGGGCGCGCGGGTGTTGACGCACTGCAACGCCGGGTCGCTCGCCACCGCCTACTTCGGGACCGCGCTGGGCGTGATCTTCACCGCGCACGAGCAGGGCAAGCTCGGCGGCGTGTGGGTCGACGAGACCCGCCCCGTCCTACAGGGCGCCCGCCTCACGGCATGGGAGCTCAAGATGGCGGGCGTCCCGTTCGCGCTGATCGCCGACAACATGGCCGCCTCGCTCATGCGTTCCGGGCAGGTCGACGCGGTGATCGTCGGCGCCGATCGCATCGCAGCCAACGGCGACACCGCCAACAAGATCGGGACCTACGGGCTCGCCGTGCTGTGCAAGGAACACGGGATCCCGTTCTACGTCGCCGCGCCGACCTCCACGGTCGACCTGACTCTGGCGACCGGCGACGAGATCGTCATCGAAGAGCGCGACCCGCGCGAGCTGCTCGGCGTCACGTTCTCCGGCGTGGTCGAGCCGCACACGCCGGCCGAGGCGAGCGCGCTGGACGCGCTCACGAAGAAAGGCCCGTGGGAGGTCCCGATAGCGAAGGGGCATGCGATGGAGATCTCCCGCAGAGGCGGCGCCTATCAGATCGACGGCTGGGCGCGCATCGCGCCTCCGGGCATCGACGTCTACAACCCGTCGTTCGACGTGACACCGGCGGCCTACATCACGGCGATCATCACCGAGCGCGGCGTCGCGCGCCCCGACTACGCGGCATCGCTGGCCGGCGCGTGCGAAGGCTCCGGTTCCATCAACGAGATCGGATAGGGGCTAAGGAATGTCGATCGCGGCGCTCGCCGGGGCGATCGCGCCCGTGCTGCTGCTCGTGGGCATCGGCATGGCGCTGCGGCGCTTCGGCGTGTTGCGGCGGGAGGACTCCAAGGTCCTCAACGGCGTGATCGTCTACGTCGCGCTGCCGGCTCTCATCTTCACGAGCGTCGCGGCTGCTCCGCTCTCGCTCGAGCTGGTGCGAGCCGCGGGCGTCGCGTGGGCGGTGTCCCTGGTCGGGCTCGCCGTTGCCTGGGAGCTCGCGCACGTGCTGCGGCTGCCGCTGCGAACGGCCGGTGGTTTCGTGCTGGCGGCCACCCTCGGCAACACCGGCTACCTCGGCTATCCCGTGGTCCAGGCGCTGCTCGGGCCCGGCGCGCTTCCGGCTGCGGTGTTCTACGACGTCTTCGGCACGGTTGCGGTGCTCTTCACGCTCGGTATCGCGGTGGCCGCGCGTTACGGCGAGCACGATGGCCGCATCAATGTCTTCAGGGAGCTGTTCACCTTCCCCGCGATGATCGCGTTGCTGGTCGCGCTGGCGTTCCGGTTCCTGCCTCTGCCGGCGGCGGTTTCGACGACGGTAATGGATTGGGCGGGCATCGGCGCGAAGATGGCTGTGCCGCTGATCATGGTCTCTCTGGGGGTCTCGCTCGACATCTCGGCGCTGCGCGGGTCGCTCAAGCCCCTGGCGGCGCTCGCCGGCGTCAAGCTGCTGCTGCTCCCGGCGATCGCCGTGGCGGTGGCTGTCATGACCAAGGACATGGGTGGGGTGCGTGTGCTCGCGTTGCAGGCGGGGATGCCGTCGATGATGCTCGCGCTCGTGGTAGGTGAGCGCTTCAAGCTCGACACGGCGTTCATCGCCGGGGCGATCCTCGTGACCACGGTCTGCTGCCTGGCAACCATCCCGCTCGTCCAGCTGCTCCTCCCGTAGCCTTCGTCGGGCCGGGCGGCCCGAACGATCCCGAGGGGAGTCGCGCGATGTACCGCGTCCCGTTCGCAGCGGTTCGCCGCGCGTCAGTGGCCGTCGCCGACCTGCTGTGGCCGTCGCGGTGCGCCGGCTGTGACCTTCCCGGATCGCTGCTGTGCGACCGCTGCCGCGCGCAGCTGGCGATCATCGACCGCGCGGAAGCCTGTCCCCGGTGCGGCGCTCCCGACGGCGCGCACGGGTGCGCCGAGTGCGGGCGCACCGATCCGGCCTTCGAGCGGGGGCGCTGCGCAGCGGTCTTCGAGTGGCCGCTCGACCGGATGATCCGCCTGCACAAGGACGCGGGCGAGCTGCGTCTGACCGGCGAGCTCGCGCGCCTGGCGGCCGGAGCGGCGGGGGAGTGGTCATCGTGGGCGCAGGCGGTCGTCCCGGTGCCAGCCTCCCCGGGGGCCTTCGCACGCAGGGGCTTCGACCACGGCGCGCTGCTCGCGGCGGAGTTCGCGCACCTCACCGGCGTGCCCGCGCTCGACGCACTGCGCGCACGTCCTCGTCGCGACCAGCGCGGGCTCGATCGCGACAGGCGGGCCGCCAACGCGCGCGCCTCGATCGTCGCGGTGCCGGGCGTGTCGGTGCCGCCGGGGATCCTGGTGATCGACGACGTGTTCACGACCGGCGCCACGCTCGATGCGGCCGCGCTCGCCCTCGCCCGTGCGGGCGCGCGCGAGGTGCGCGTGCTCGCGGTCGCACGGGCGTGCGGGGGGCGCCTCTAGGTCTCATCGGCCCCCTCCGCCGTCGCCTCGCTCTGACGGCTCCGGGCGCGCGGCCCGCATCGCCCGCGACTGCTACTATTGATGCGCTTCCACCCGGGTCTGTGGTTGCGGAGGCTCCTTCGGGAATCTCCTAGTCCAGGGTAGACGCGGCCGAAAGGACCCACGTAAGCCGGCGGGAGACCGTCGCGCGAGCATGGCGCGTCTTAGGGGTAAGTCGTACCGCCCGGTTACGGTCGCATACCGCGGCCCCGGGCGAGAGGGCCGGTAGTGAGATGACATCAAGCGAAAGCTCCAGTATGCGAGTGTGGGGCCAAAGACCAGGTCAGCCGGGTGGAAGCACATCGATCGACACGTTCACGACGGAGGCGCGCCGCATGACCAGACGTACGCTCACGGCTCTGGCACTCGTGACAGCCATGGCACTCCTTGCCGGCTGCACGGGAGGGATCGGCGCCGCAACCCTCAAGCCGCGGCTCTCACCTCCCGCGATATCCAAGCCGGGCGTGCTGCGTGCCGCCATCGATTTGAGCTACCCGCCCTTCGGCGGCACCGTCAAGGGCAAGCAGGTCGGCCTCGAGGTGGATGTCGCCGCAGCTCTCGCCGAGCAGCTCGGGCTCAAGCTCGAGATCGTCAACCTTGCCCCCGCCGCGGCCGCCGAACAGGCGCGCGCGGGCACGGTGGATGTCGTCTTCGGCGGCCTCACCGTGGAGCAGTCGGTGGCGCTCCAGCTCTCCTACGCCGGTACCTACGTGAGCGACTCGTCCGCTGTGTTCGCCTCCGACACCACGTCGCTGACGATCGGTGACCTGTCCGCCAGGAAGGTGGCCGTCCAGAAGGGCTCCGCCGCTTACTGGCTCCTGCTCGACGAGTACGGCGAGGGACCCCTGGTGGTCATGCCGACGCTGCTGGAGGCCATGCGCGCGGCGGCTGAGGGCAAGGCCGACGTGGTGGCCGGCGACGCCCTGGTCGCGGCCTACATCGGTCGCAGCGTCACCGGGCTCAAGTACGGCGGTCAGCTCGCCCCGGCGTATCCGATCGGCGTAGGCGTCGCACAGGATAAGACGAAGCTCGAGACCGAGGTCCGCTCGGTCCTCGACAAGCTCTCCTCGCAGGGCGTGCTCGAGACGCTGCGTCGCAAGTGGGCGGGCGATCTCCCCAAGTTCAAGGTGCCGGCGAGCGCGTCAGACCAGACGACCGCGACGCCCGATGCCACCGCGACGCCCGAGTCGACGACGACTCCGTAGCCTCGCCGCTCCGCGTCCCCGCCCGGCGAGTAGCCCACGCATAATCTGCGTCGGACTGCCTCCCGCGGTGCTACACCGCTCCGTATGGAATGGTGTAACCTATGCGCTGATGCGTGGCCATCCGGCGCGAGGCCGTGGCCCGACCGCTTTCCCTGAGGAGGAGATATGGCGAAGTCCGGCAAGTTCGTCGCGCTGATCGTGATCGCCGCGCTCGCGGTGACCGCGTTCGCGTTGGCAGGCTGCTCGCAGCCCGCCGCAACCCCGCCCGCTGAGTCGACGACGACCGCAGCACCGGCAGCGGATCTGCAGCTCGTCACCCCCGGCCAGTTGACCGCGGGTTCGGACACGACGTTCCAGCCGTTCGAGTCCATGAACGGCTCTGTTGCTGAGGGCTTCGACGTCGATCTGCTGACGGCCATCGCCAAGGAGATGGGCATCAACAAGGTCGTCTTCTCGTCTGAGATCTTCGACTCCCTGATCCCGACCCTGAAGGCCGGCGGCAAGTTCGACGTCGTCGCCTCGGGCATGACGATCAAGGCCGATCGTCAGCTGGAGATCAACTTCTCGGATCCCTACTTCGACTCCAACCAGTCTGTCGCCATGAAGACCGGCGGCACCTACAGCGCCCCTGCCGACCTGAAGGGCAAGAAGGTCGGCGTGCAGTCCGGCACGACCGGCTCCTCGTGGGCGTCGGAGAACCTGAAGCCCGCCGGCGCCACCGTGGTCACGTTCAAGGACACTGCGGGCGCGTTCGCGGCGCTGCAGGCCGGCAACGTCGACGCGGTCATCAACGACCTGCCCGTCACCGCCGAGTACGTCAAGGACGCGAGCAAGGGCCTGATCATGGCCGCTCAGATCCCGACCGGTGAGCAGTACGGCTTCGGCATCAGCAAGGACAACCCCGCGCTGCTGACCGCCTTCAACGCCGGTCTCGCCAAGGTTCGCGCTTCGGGCGAGTACGACGCCATTTACACCAAGTACTTCGGTACCGCTCCCACGAAGTAGGTTCCCTGCTCGTCGAACGAACGCTAAAGTAACTAGCACGACTCAAGGGGCCCCCGCTCCGAAGGCGGGGGTCCCTTCCATTTGCCGGTGTTCGAGGGAGCAACGATGGACCGTAGTCCGCGAACCGCGCGGCGACTGCTGCTGGGGCTGGTCCTTGCGGCGGCGATGCTCTTCGCCGTCGCGGCGCCCGCGATCGCTCTCACCAATCCGCAGGTCACGCTCGACCAGGAGGCCGGGGGCGCGCCGACGCGCTTCACGTTCGTCGCCGTCACCGACGGAGACGCGTCGATCACCGGGATGGGCTTCATCTTCCCGAAGGGCTTCGACCTGAGCAAGGTCACCTTCGACACGGTGACGCTCGAAGGACTGACCCGGAACAAGGTGAAGGTCACCGGCGTCGCGACGGGCGAGACGCTCTCGGTGAAGTTCGACCCGAGTATCGCCCCGAACTCCACGCTCCGCGTCCAGATCTACGCCGTGGTGCCCACGAACGAGGGCGGCACCTATCCGCTGAAGCTGACGTACTCCGCGGAGTCGACCGCAACCGGTGCGCCGGTAGTCACCGAGCGCACCGACGACACGATGAAGTTC
>DATCIA010000084.1:0-7721 GCA_036508075.1 Coriobacteriia bacterium | reverse complement strand
CGGCGTGATGGGATAGGCGGCGATGACCTGGACGCGGGCGAGCTTCGCGGCGGTCGCCGCGGCCTCGTTGCCCGTCATGACCGAGACCTGCTCGCTCACCTCGCCACCTCCTCGTCCTCGTCGATGGCGCACACGCCGTGGGTCGCTTCCGGCTGCATCTCGATGGCCTTGGCGGGACACTCCTCGGCGCAGATGCCGCAGCCCTTGCAGTAGGTGAGGTCGATGACCGGGCCCACGCCTTGGGCGATGCAGCCGTCGGGGCAGTAGGCCCAGCAGATCTGGCAGGTTACCTTCCCCTGCCTCACCGCGAGGCACTTTGACGGGTCCACGACCGGGCGGCTGTTGCGCCACTCACCCGTGCGGCCCGCCTCGCCGACCGCCGGCCGCGACATCGAGATCTCGCTCATATGGCTCCCGCTCCCGTGCGCGCTCATGCGCGCGTGCATTCGAAGGCGATCTTGGCCGCGTCGACGTTCTTGTCTGCGGCGGACCCGCTGAAGGCGTGCCGGATGGCCGCCTCGACGCTCTCCATCGTGATGAGGCCGGTCGCACGGGCGAAGGCACCGAGGATCGCGGTCGAGACCATCGGCTGTCCGCCGACGATGAGATCGACCGCCTGGGCCGCACCGGTGACGTCACTCGTCACGACCTTGAGGTCGTCGCGCAGACCGAGTTCCGCGGCGCCCCTCGTCGTGTTGACGACGACCATCCCGCCCGGCTTCATCCCGGCGGTGGCGTTGGCCACCGCAAGCAGCGAGTCGTCGAGCACGACGATGATGTCGGGCGCCGTCACCTGCGACAGGATGCGGATCGGCTCGTCGGCCAGCCGGGTGGAAGCGGTGATCGGCGCACCGCGCCGTTCCGCGCCGAACGACGGCTGAGAGGTCACACCCGCGAAGCCGCTGCGGAACGCCGCGTCGGCCAAGATCTTCGCGCTCGTGACGGCGCCCTGGCCGCCTCGCCCGTGCCAGCGGATCTCGTGCATCGTCCTGGCGCTGCTCACACTGTCGCCTCGCCCTCGTGGTCGTCGGCCTCGCTCGCGAACACCTTCGCCTCGGTGAGCCCGAGTGCCTCGGCCGCCATGTCGCGCAGCTTGTACTTCTGGATCTTGCCGGAGGCGGTCATCGGGAACTCGTCAACGAAGAAGACGTACTTCGGGGCCTTGTAGCGCGCCATCCGCGCCCGGGCGTACTCCTGGACGTCGCCCTCGGTGACGTCGCTGCCCGCCTTGCGACGGACGAACGCGCCGACGACCTCGCCGTACCGGGCGTCCGGGACCCCGACGACCTGCGCGTCCTCGACCCCGGGCATCGTGTAGAGGAACTCCTCGATCTCGCGCGGGTAGATGTTCTCTCCGCCGCGGATGATCATGTCCTTGATGCGGCCGGTGATGCGGTAGTAGCCGTCCGCGTCTACCGTGCCGATGTCTCCCGAGTGCAGCCAACCGTCCTTGTCGATGGCGGCGGCCGTGGCCTCGGGCATCTTGTAGTAGCCCTTCATGATGTTGTAGCCGCGGCAGCACAGCTCGCCGGGCACGCTCACGGCGCAATCCTCGCCCGTTTCCGGGTCGATGACGCGGACCTCGACGGCGTCGTGCTTGCGTCCGACCGTCTCGCACTTGCGCTCGAGCGTGTCGTCGGTGGTCGTCTGGGTGAACACCGGCGAGGTCTCGGTGAGCCCGTAGCAGATCGTCATCTCGCTGGCGTGCATCCTGTCGATGACCTGCCGCATCGTCTCGACCGGGCAGGGCGAGCCGGCCATGATGCCCGTGCGCAGCGAGGTCAGGTCGAACAGGTCGAACATCGCACTCGCCAGCTCGGCGATGAACATCGTCGGCACGCCGTAGAGCGCCGTGGCCTTCGACTTCTGCACGGCCGCCAGGACGAGGACGGGGTCGAAGCTCTCGACCATCACGAGCGTCGCGCCGTGCGTGAGCGTCGCGAGCACGCCGAGCACGCAGCCGAAGCAGTGGAACAGCGGGACCGGCAGGCAGACGCGATCGGCGGGCGTGAGGTCCTGGCGCTCCCCGATGAAGAACCCGTTGTTGAGGATGTTGCGGCTCGTGAGCATGACGCCCTTGGGGAACCCGGTGGTGCCGCTCGTGTACTGCATGTTCACGACGTCGTCGGCGTGCAGAGAAGCGGTCAGCTCGTGCAGCGGCGCGTCCGGCATGTGCTCCCCGAGCACGAGCAGCTCGGGCACGTTGTAGAAGCCGCGGTGCTTCTCCGGGCCCATGTAGATGAGCGACTTGAGCATCGGGAACTCGGGGCTGTCGAGATGCCCGCGCTCCTGCGTTGAGGCCTCGGGGACCAGGCCGCGGATGATCTCGACGTAGTCCACGTCGCGGAAGGTGTCGATGATGACGAGCGCCTTCATGTCGGACTGCTTGATGACGTAGGCGAGCTCGTGGCTCTTGTAGACGGGGTTCACGGTCACGAGAACGGCGCCGATCTTGGCGGTGGCGAACATGAACGTGAGCCAGTCGGGCACGTTGCGCGCCCAGATCCCCACGTGGTCGCCCTTGCCGATGCCGATCGCGAGCAGCCCTTTGGAGAGCCGGCTGACGCGCTCGTCGAACTGCGCGTAGGTCCACTTCAGGTCGCGGTCGGGGTAGAGGACGAAGTCGCGGTCGGGATCGGCCGCTACCTGCTTCTCGAAGTACCGGCCGATCGTGAGCTCGGTGTGCAGTACCATGTCCCGCCCCTACGCCGGTGCGTAGACGACGGCGAGGATCCGCGCGGGGGTTTCGCCCGCGGAGCGGACCTGGTGCGGGACGATCGAGTCGTAGTAGATGCTGTCGCCGGCGCCGAGGACGAACGTGTCCTTGCCGTACTCTACGTCGAGCTCCCCTGCGAGCACGAAGAGGAACTCCTCGCCCTCGTGGCTCGAGAGTGCGTGGCCTTCCGCGGGCTTGACGTCGATGAGGAACGGCTCCATGTGGCGCGCGGTCTTTCCGGCGGCGAGCGAGAAGAAGTCGAGCGTGCCGCCGGCGGCGCCGGTCTCGAGCGACTTGAGGCGCGCGACCTCCGTCGCCTCGTTGGCGCGGGTGACGACGGGGCCGACGTTCACGTCGTCGTCGAGCAGCGTGCCGAGGCGCACACCCAGCGCGCGCGAGATCTTGATCAGCGGTGCGAGCGACGGCGCGATCTCGCCGACTTCGATGCGGCGGATGACCGCCACGTCGCAACCGCTGCGCTCGGCCAGCTCCTCGCTCGAGAGCCCCAGCGACTCGCGCACCGTGGTGACCTTCGTGCCGATACGGGTATCTGCTGGCATCGAGCGTCCCTTCCCTCGCCGGCGGGACCGGGTCCCCATCGTGAACGTGTCGCGTGCGTACGCGAACGATACACCGTCGCGCGAGCACTCCGCGAGGGAACGATGTCCCTGGTCCTGCCATGGAGCGTCACCTGCCGAACAGCGCGGCGGCGTCCTTCATCAGGTCGCGGATCGGCAGGCCCTGCGGACAGATGTCCTCGCACTGACCGCACTCGGTGCACAGCGATGCGCCGCCCTGCACCTGCGTGTACCCGGCCAGCCACTGGTTCGCGTCGTCCCACACCGCGGCGGCGTTGAGCGAGGCGAGCACGCGCGGGATCTCGACACCGGCAGGACACGGCTGACAGTAGCTGCACGCGGTGCAGTCGGCCTTGATCCGTGCGGCCATCGCCGTCCTGGCGCGGTCGTAGAGCGCCAGCTCAACGGCGGACAGCGATCCGGCCTCGCCGCGCGAAGCGATGTCGAGGTTCTCTACGACCTGCTCCATCGTGTTCATGCCGGACAGCGCCAGGCTCACGCCGGGCTCGTTCCACACGTAGCGGAGCGCCCATTCGGCCGCGCTGCGCTCGGGGTCCGCGGTCTCGAAGATGGTCCGGACCTCCGGCGGCAGGTTACCCGCGAGTTTGCCGCCCTTGAGCGGCTCCATGACGACGACGCCGATCCCCTTGTCGGCCGCGTAGCGCAGTCCCGCCGCGCCCGCCTGGTAGTCGGCGTCCATGTAGTTGTACTGGATCTGAGCGAACGCCCAGTCGTACGCGTCGACGACACGAGCGAAGTCGGCCGCCTGCCCGTGGTAGGAGAAGGCCGGGAAGCGGATCCGGCCGTCGGCACGCGCCTTGTCGAGGAACTCGACGACGCCCAGATCGCGCACGCGGTCCCACGACTCGCCGGTGATCCCGTGCACGAGGTAGAAGTCGACGTGGTCGGTCTGCAGCCGCTCCAGTTGCATCTCGAGGAAGGCGTCCATCTGGTCGCGGGTCTTGAGGAGTTGCTGCGGCAGCTTGGTGGCGAGATTGACCTTGTCGCGCCACCCGCCCGACAGCGCCTGGCCCACGAAGGGCTCGCTCTGACCGGGCTGACCGAACTGCTCGGCGTGGTAGAAGTACGCCGTGTCGACGTAGTTCACCCCGCCGGAGATCGCGTGATGGAGCATCTCCGTGGCGGCCGTATAGTCGATGTCCTGCGCCTTGCCGCCGATCACCGGCAACCGCATGCAGCCGAATCCGAGTGCGGAGACCTTCACGCCGGTCGAGCCGAGCGTGCGGTAGAGCATGCGTCCTCCATCATTGTCGTATGCCTGCGGCGCCGCGCGCCGGCTTCGTCAGGCTGTCTTCTCGTGCCGGATCACCGGTAGAGCGAGCGTCGTGCCCATGACCTCTTGTCCGTGCGCCCGGGCGGAGGCCAGGGCCACCGCACCGGCCGCGATCGACGCGACGGCACCGACCACAAGGCTCCACCTCGGACCTGCGTACTGGCCGATCCAGCCAATGATCGGCGCCCCGATCACGCCCATCCCCATGAACGCCATCGCCCACAGCGCCATGACCCGCCCGCGCATGCTTGCCGATGTGACGACCTGGAGGATCGTATTGGTGAGCGACGTGAAGGATACCGAGAAGAAGCCGACGACCGCCATGGCCACGCTCGCCCAAGCCAGGGTCGGTGAGACGGCGACGAGCGCCATCGCCGCGCCGAAGCCGAACGCTCCCGTGGCCAGTGCCCCCATCGTGGCGGTACGGCGGCCCGCTATCACCAATCCGCCGACCACAGCGCCCGCTCCCATGGCGGACATGAGAAGCGCCACCGCGGTCGCGACCGCGGAGGGCGATCCGGCGAAGGTGACGTGAGCGAGCAGCGGCAACGTGACCGAGAACTCGTAGGTGAGCGTGCCCACCAGCGCCATCATGATCAGCACGTCGCGCACCACAGGCGTGTCCCACGCGTAGGCGAAGCCCGCGCGCAACTGGCCCTTGGCCGGCTTGACCGGTACGGCCCGGGTGAGTTCGGCCACGCGCATCATGCCCAAGCAGGCCAGAACGGCTCCGAACGAGACACCGTTGATGAGGAAGCATGCGGCGAGGCCGACCTGCGCTACGAGCACGCCCGCGATCGCCGGGCCCACGACGCGGCTCAGGTTGACGATGATCGAGTTGAGCGTCACCGCGTTGCCCAGCCGTGCACGTCCGACGAGCTCGTGAACGAACGTCTGCCGCGTCGGGTTGTCGACCGCGTTGACGAGGCCAAGCCCCAGCGCGAGCACGTAGACCATCCACAACCGCACGGTCCCCGTGAGGACCAGAGCCCCCAATACGAGCGCGAGCACCCCGGCGATCGACTGCGTGATCAGCAGGATCCGGCGTTTCGAGAAGCGGTCGGCGAGCACTCCCCCGTACGGGGCGAGCAGCAGGATGGGTGTGAACTGCAACGCGGTCACCAGCCCGAGCGCGACCCCGGACCCCGTGAGCCGAAGCACCAGCAGCGACTGTCCGATGGCCTGCATCCACGAACCGCACAACGAGATGGACTGGCCTATGAAGTACAGACGGTAGTTGCGGACCTTCAGCGACGAGAAGGTCCGGCGACCCTGCACTCTCAGCGACACGGCCGCGCGATGGCGGACCGTGTGCTTCTTCTTCTTCACAGATGAAACGATGGGGATCAGCTCCGGTCTTCCAGATTGAGGATCATGGCTTCCATGACACGTTGCGCCTGCGCGCGGTCTTCGTCGCCGATCGTGCCGAGCATGCGACGTTCCACGGCCTCGTACGGATCCGGGATGCCACCCATCCGCTCGCGCCCGGCCGGCGTCAGGCGCAGCATCTTCACACGACGGTCCGTGGTGCTCTCCGTGCGCTCGAGCCAGCCCTTCGCTGCGAGCGTGTCGACGACGCAGGTAAGCGTCGCCGATTCGATCTGCATCGCCTGCTGCAGCTCCCGCTGAGCCAGCGTGCCGGACCGGGCGAGTCGGGCGATGACCTGCCACTGGCTGCGGCCGAGGCCGTACGGCTTGAGCGCGTCTTCGACACGCTGGCAGATCAGCAGGTACAGACGCTTGGCGCGGTACGAGAGGTACTCGGGATGCGCGGCGGCGGCGCTCATGAAGACCTCCGGATGCATAAGGTTAGGTACCTAGCGATTGTAACGCCGGAGACCGTCGACAGGCGAGAGGCGTTACCGGACCGACACGGTCGCACGGGCGCCGACGGGTATCATCGCTCTCGACCGCGGGAGTACCTCCCGACGGCGCACGACACGAGGAGACCCCCGCATGAGCGAAACCTACGAGGACGAACTGGAACAGTCGCGCGCCGAGACGCGCGCGGCTTTCGAGACCCGCGGCTTCATGTACGCCTACCTGTACGAGGAGCTCGCCGACGAGCTGGGACCCGAGCGCGCCAAGGAGCTCATGAAGCGCGCCATCTACCGGCGCGGCGTCGAGGTCGGGCGCAAGTACCGCGCTGCCGCGCACGCCGGCGACCTGGCCGAGGTGGGAGCGATCTTCTGCGACGGGTCGCCGTGCGCCGGCGAGCTGTTCAACCCCGGCGTCGAGGAGGAGGGCGAGGACCACATCGTCCTCAGCATGACCTCGTGTCCGCTGGTGGACGCCTGGAAGGAAGCCGGCCTGGACCCCGAGGAGATCGACGTCATGTGCTCGATCTCGGCGGCGGTCGACGAAGGCACCTTCGAAGGCGCGGGGCTCAACCTCGAGTTCCTCGACCGGCTGGGGATGCCCGGCTCGGAGCGCTGTCTGCTGGTGCTCAGGACGCCCGAAGGGCGGTAACGGCCCCGCCGATCCCCGCTACTTGATGATGTAGACGGGGGTGCCGACTTTCACGCGCGGGTAGAGGTCCACGACGTTGTGGTTCGTGAGACGGATGCAGCCGTGGCTCGCCGCGTGACCCATCGAGTAGGTCTTCGACGTGCCGTGGATGCGGATGCCCGGCGCGTTCAGGTAGAGCGCGCGCAGCCCGAGCGGGTTGTAGTAGCCGGGATCGATGTGGGACGGCATGCTCCTCGACCACGCGCTGTACGGATTGCGCCACGTGGGCGCTGCCGACTTGGAGATGACCTTGAACACGCCGCGCGGCGTCGGATAGGCGCGCATGCCGATCGCACAGCTGTAGGACTTCTCGAGCTTGGGCCCGTTGTACAGGCGGACCCGGAAGTGACCGAGCACGACCACGATGGTCTTGCCGATGTTGGTGCGGGTGACCTTCGGCTTCAGGACCGCGACCGGGACCGTCACCGTGGTGGCCCCGGACCCGGTGGCCTCCGTGGCCAGCGCGGCGGTGATCGCTGCGGCACCTGCCGCCTGGCCGGTCTTCGCGCCCTCGGACGATGCGCTGATCCTGAAGGAGCTGTGCGAGACGATGCGCTTCGAGTTCACCGCCGGGTGATCGACCTTCTTCGCGAGCGCGGTCACGAAGGTCGCGACCGCAGGGGCG
>DATCIA010000083.1:0-10920 GCA_036508075.1 Coriobacteriia bacterium | reverse complement strand
AGCAGCCATGGCCGCTGCGGCTGCGGTCCAGCTGTGCGGAGGCACCCCGGCGCAGGCGGGTCACGCCGCTTCGCTCGCGCTGCAAGGGCTCCTCGGCCTGGTGTGCGATCCGATCGCAGGTCTCGTCGAGGTGCCGTGCGTGGTCCGCAACGGCACGGGTGCGGCCGTCGCGCTGGCCGGCGCGGAGATGGCACTGGCCGGCGTCGAGTTCCCGATCCCGTTCGACGAGGTGGCCGCCGCCATGGGCGCCGTCGGCCGCAGCCTCCCCCCGTCACTGCGAGAGACCGCCCTCGGCGGCCTCGCCGTCACCCCCACCGGCCGCACCCTGGGCCTGTAGCCGTCGAGAGACCGGGCGGCGGGGGAGGTCCGTGGGCGATTGCGCCCGCCGGCCGAGACCGCCCTCTGGCTCGGCCGAAGCGGAAGCCTCGCCCACGGACCTCCCCCGCCGCCCGTGCCCCCCGCGGATGGTATCCTCCCGGTTGCGAGAGGGAGTAGTACCCGCGCAACAGCGGGGGTAGGCCGACAATCCCGGGCGCGCGCCGCCCCGGCCCTGCCGTCACATACGCAGTGATCGCGAGACTCTCGGTGAACCGCCGTCGAACGCAGTGACGGCGCGCCGCCGAGGGTCTCTTTCTGTAGAGGGGGAATGGAACAACCATGAGCGACTCGAACCAGACCATCCCGGCGGTCCGCTATCACGTTCAGACCGCCGGCGAGGTGCTCGCGGCCCTGGCGACCGATCCCGAACGCGGCCTCGACGCCGCGGAGGTCGAGCGTCGCTTCGAACTGTACGGACCCAACGAGCTGCGCGCCGAGAACAAGACGCCCCCGTGGATGATGTTCATCGCACAGTTCAACGACTTCATGATCTGGGTCCTATTCGCCGCCGTCGCGATCTCCGCCTTCGAGGGACAGGTCGCCGAGGCGATCGCGATCACGGCGATCCTGCTGCTCAACGGCGTTCTGGGCTTCGTGCAGGAGTACCGCGCGGAGCAGGCGCTCGAGGCGCTCAAGCAGATGTCCGCGCCGGCGGCCACGGTGATCCGCGACGGTGTCGAGACCGACATCCCGGCCACCGAGCTGGTGCCCGGCGACATCGTCCTGCTCGAGTCCGGCGACCGCATCCCCGCCGACGCGCGGCTGGTGCGCGCCGCAGCGCTGCGGGTCGAAGAGGCCTCGCTGACCGGAGAGAGCACGCCGGTCAGCAAGGTCGTCGACCCGGTCCCCGACCCGGAGGCGGCCCTGGGCGACCGGCACAACAGCGTGTTCGCAGGCACCTCCGTCTCGGTCGGCCGCGGAACGGCTGTGGTTACCGCCACCGCCCAGGCCACCGAGATCGGCAAGATCGCCGACCTGCTCGCCGCCCAGGAGGACCACAAGACGCCGCTGCAGGAGGAGCTGAAGCGCCTCGGCAAGGCGATCGCGCTGATGGTGCTCGGGATCGCGCTCATCGTGTTCGCCGTCGAGGTCTGGAAGACGCTCTCCGACTCGGGGCTGACCCTCTTCGACGCGCTTCGCTCACCGGCTGCGCGTGCCTCGATCACGACCGCGCTGCTCGTCGCGATATCACTCGCCGTCGCCGCGATACCCGAGGGGCTGCCGGCCATCGTGACCGTGGCTCTCTCGCTCGGAGTCCGCAGAATGGCCGGTCACAACGCGGTGGTCCGCAAGCTGCACGCGGTGGAGACCCTCGGCTCCACGAGCTTCATCTGCTCCGACAAGACCGGGACGCTGACGCGCAACGAGATGACGGTGCGCCGTCTGCTCGTCGGGGTCGACGGGGCCGAGATCCTTCCCGACTTCGCCCTGCAGCCGGACGACGTCGAGCCGCTGCACGCCGACC
This sequence comes from Coriobacteriia bacterium, assembly GCA_036508075.1. GTDB lineage: Bacteria > Actinomycetota > Coriobacteriia > Anaerosomatales > PALSA-660 > PALSA-660. The sequence continues at coordinate 9,077 of DATCIA010000083.1, read as the reverse complement.
GCGAACTGCTGCTGGAGATCGCCTCGTCGTGCAACGACGCGCACTTCTCTGCCGACGGCGTCCTGTTGGGCGACCCGACGGAGACCGCCCTGATCGCGGTGGCGGAGAAGCTCTCGGCCGATCCCGTGCGTCCGCGGAGGGTCGGCGAGGTGCCGTTCGATTCGAGCCGCAAGCGCATGACCACCGTCCACGAGCGTGACGGCCGGCACATCGCGTACATGAAGGGCGGTCCCGACGTCGTCGTAGGCCTGTGCTCACACGCCCTGGTGCGCGGCGAGACGGTCCCGCTGGACGGCCCGCTCCGCGATCGGTTGCACGAGCTCAACGGGGCACTCGCCTCGAGCGGGTACCGCACGCTCGCCTTCGCGACCCGCACGCTCGAAGAGAGCGAACCCGTCGAGGGCGAGGGCATCGAGCGTGACCTCACCTACGTCGGGATCATGGGGCTGCTCGACCCGCCCCGCGCGGAGGTCACCGCGGCCATCGCCGAGTGCCATCGGGCGGGGATCCAGGTCGCGATGGTGACCGGCGACCACGCGCTCACCGCGCGCGCCGTCGGAGCCGAGATCGGACTGCTCGAAGGCCGTCGCGTGCTCACCGGCGTCGAGATCGGGGCCATGAGCGACGACGAGCTCTACGAGGTCGCCGAGCACACGCGCATCTACGCGCGCGTGGACCCCGAGCACAAGCTGCGGATCGTCGACGCCCTGAAGAAGCGTGGGCACATCGTCGCCATGACCGGGGACGGAGTGAACGACGCTCCGGCCCTGAAGAAGGCCGACATCGGCGTCGCTATGGGACGGATCGGCACCGATGTCAGCCGCGAAGCGGCCGATATGGTGCTCTCCGACGACAACTTCGCCACGATCGTCGAGGCCATCCGTCAGGGTCGATCCGTCTACGACAACCTGCGCAAGTTCATCCTGTTCCTGCTCTCGTGCAACATGAGCGAGGTGCTCATCGTGTTCACGACGGCGTTGCTCGCGCCCGAGCCCGCCCTCCTTCCGCTGCAGCTGCTGTGGATCAACCTCGTGACCGACGGACTCCCGGCGCTGGCCCTCGGCGTCGATCCCGGGTCCCCCCGGGTGATGGACCGCCCGCCGCGCGGGCCCGAGGAGTCCATCCTCACGCCGCGGCGCCAATTCGAGACCGTCATGCAGGGCGCGCTGATCACCTCCGGCGCGCTGGCAATGTACCTCGCCGTCGAATACGGCTGGGTGGCCGTCGACAGCGCCCGGCACGCGCAGACGATGCTCTTCACGACGATCGTGCTGTCGCAGTTGCTGCACGCGTTCAACTTCCGCTCGGAGACCCGCACCGTGTTCCGTCTCGAGACGCTCAAGAGCAAGTGGCTGGTCGCTGCGTTCGCCGGCTCCCTCGCCCTGCAGGGTCTGGTGATCTACACGCCCGTGATGCAGCGCCTGTTCAAGACCCAGCCGCTCGGACTGCGCGACTGGGTGGCGGTGGCCGTGGCGGCACTCATCCCCATGGTGCTCATCGACGTGATGAAGGTGCTGTCGGCCAGGAGGCGCGCCCGCTAAGCCTCGATGCCGGCCGTCCGTCGCCTGACACGGGTCGATGGGGGACAATTGCCTAGGATGAGCGGGTGGCGACACCCGCCGCGGTCTTGGATGTCCTCGTCGATCGGAGCAGCGGTGGAGCGTGCGAGCGGGCCCGTGACGCGGACGTTGCAGCGCCTCGTCCCGTCGACGATGGGCGCTCGCCTGGTCCTCACGGCCGCGCTGATCGCCTTCGCGACGACCGCCGTCACCCTGGGGATCAACGCGGCCCTCGTGAGCACCCGCGGCGAGACGTGGACCCGCAGCGACGTGGCGGCCACGGTCGAAGGATTCCGCTCGTTCCTCGCCATCGAGGGACAGAACCTGGGTGATCCCCTCGCGCACGCCGTCAAGGCGCCCGAGTTCCGCGCGCTCTGCGCCTCCTCCGACAAGGTGGAGCTGCAGCGCCTCTACGGGGTACGCCTGCTGTCCGAGTCAGAGGCGACCGCCCTGATCTGCGTCGATGCGAGGGGCGGCGTGCTCTTCTCGGGCGGCACGGCCGACGACGTGGCGACGCTGAGCCGTCTGGTGGCGGCGCTGGGTTCGAGGGAGACCACGGGGTTGGTGAGGCTGACGGGGGGCGTCGCTCCCGTCTACGGATCTCCCGTCGTCGCGCCCGACGGCTCGCAAAGCGTCGGCTACCTGATCGCCGCGCGCCTCCTGGGCCCGTCCCGGCTGGCCCGCTACGACACGATGATGCGCACCGTGTTGGTCAGCCTCCACGAACCGGGGTACCTTCCCGCCGGCCTGAAGCTCGTTGCCCTTCCCGGAAGCAGCACGCCGGTCTCCTACGGATTCGCGGGTCCCGTCGTAGTGGTGGTCGCCGACCTGCCCGCGGCCGGAGGCGGTTCCGTCGGGACCGTCGAACTCCGCGACCGCGACCCCCGGGGCACGCGCATCTCCTCCGTCGCCACCGATTCGGCGGTGCTCGCCGGGGCGGCAGCGTTGCTGATCGGGCTGGGGCTGGGGCTGTGGCTCGCCGGGATCATGCGCCGCCCGATCGGCCGCATGATCCGGCAGATGCGTCGGCGGGCGGACGCGGCCTCCAAGGGGTTGGTCGACACCGAGGAGTTGCCGCTCAACGACCCGGTCCTGCCGACCGAGTTCCAGGAGCTTGCTGCGGTCATCGAGACGCTGATCGGGAGCCTGGACGCCCGACGCATCGAGCTGGAGAAGGCCGTCGCCGAGGCCGAGTACGCGGATGAGACCCTCGGCGTGGTCGTCAACGAGTCTCCCGAGGTGAAGATCGTCCTGCAGGACGATCGCGTGGTCATCGCGAACCCGGCCGCGGCGACTGCCTTCCGCGCGCCACAAGATCACCTCGTCGGCCACAGCGCGTCAGGCGCGATGTCCGGGGTCGTGATCCGAACGGAAGACGGGGTCGAACTCGCGGGCGCGGAGCTCGTCGAGCGCGCACTCGTCGAGCGCGCGACGGTGTCGCTCCTGTCTCCCGACGGGAGCCAGCGCTGGTATGCGGTCGATGCCGTGCGGCACGCGGACGTCCGGCACGAACAGGTGCTTCTCACGGCGCGTGATGTGACCGAGGAGCGACGGCTCTCGTCGATCCGGGCCGAGATCGTCTCGCTGGTGGGCCACGACCTGCGGTCCCCGCTGACGGTGGTGATCGGCTACCTCGACCTGCTGCAGCGGCCGATGACCGATGCGGAGCGAGCGCGCGCGATCGACGCGGCACGGCGCAACGCTGCGCGGATGGCCGACCTGCTCGAGGACCTGCTCTCCGCGACGCGCGCCGAGGAGCTGCTGGCGCCGTCCGACCTCGTCCCGATGTCGCTCAGCGCGCTCGCCGAGGAGGTCGTGGGGTCGCTGGCCCCAACGCACGCAGAGCGGCCGCTCCTGCTCGAACAGCAGTGCGAGCCGATCGTCTTGGGTGAGGAGAAGCGGCTCCGCCAGCTGCTCGTCAACCTCGTCACGAACGCCTACAAGTACTCGCCCGAGCCCGAGCCGATCCTGGTGCGCATCAGGTGCGACGAGCACAGCGCATTCCTCGAGGTCATCGACCACGGCCCCGGGATCCCGGCCGATGAACGCGAGATGGTGTTCGAGCGCTTCGCGCAGTTGCACGGCGGAGATGGGCGGTCGGGAATCGGCCTCGGCCTCTACATCGTCAGCATCATCGCGCACAACCACGGCGGGTCCGCACGCGTCGAGGAGACCCCCGGCGGAGGCGCCACGTTCGTGGTCGAACTGCCGCTCACGGGGACGATGATCGACGGGGAGTTCGTGGTATAGCGCCGGCGCGGGTCTAGCCCCGCCGGTCCGCCCAGTCCTCGAGCGCCAGCGCGACGAGCCGCTCGCAGAGCTCAGGAAACGGGATCCCGGCGGCGGCGGCGGCGTCGGGCAGCAAGCTCGTCTTGGTCATCCCGGGGATCGTGTTCGTCTCCAACAGGAAGACGTCGCCGGCAGGGGTGACGATGGTGTCGGAGCGCGACATGCCGGCGCAGCCGAGTACGCGATGGGCCTCGACGGCGAGCCGCTGGCACTCGAGGCGCGCAGCGTCGCTCACGCGGGCCGGGATGATGTGGCTCGACATCCCCGGGACGTACTTCGACTCGTAGTCGTAGAACTCGTTCTCCGGGACGATCTCGAGTGTGGGCAGCGCGACAGGGTCCTGGTTGCCGATCACGCCGATGGTGACCTCGACGCCGACCTCGAAGCGTTCCACGAGGACCAGCGTGTCGAACCCGAAGGCGCGCTCGATCGCGGCGCCGAGCAGTGCTGGGTCGCTTACGATCGTCATCCCCACCGATGACCCCTCATCCGCCGGCTTCACGACGGTCTTGCCGCCGAGCGCGTCGGTGATCTCGTCGACGTCGTAGGGGGTGCCCCGCCTCACGACCACGTAGGGCGGGGTCGAGAGGTCGGCCATCGCGTACAGGTGCTTGCTCATCACCTTGTTGATCGCCTGAGCGCTCGCGAGTACGCCGGAACCGACGTACGGGAGGTCGAGCAGCTCGAGGAGGCCCTGGATCGTACCGTCCTCGCCGAACCGGCCATGAAGGCAGATGAAGGCCACATCCGCACCCGCAGCCTCGATGGCGGCCACGAACCCGGGTAGACCCGTGTCGACCTTCACGACCTCGAAGCCGCGCCCGGCGAGAGCGAAGGCCACTTGGGCGCCCGTGTTGAGCGAGACCTCACGCTCGGCGGACCGGCCGCCCAGAAGGACAGCGACGCGCTTGGGATCGTTCACGTCAGCACCTCGTGGCTATGAGACGGTTCAGGGGATCACGTCGAGCGAGTGGAGGCTCAACACGATCATCGAGACCACCCACAACGCGACGCCCGTGGCTGTCCAGCCGGCGGCCCGTAGCAGGATGGCGCGGGCGACGACACCGCGGTCGGGCGATGCGCAGCGGACGCGGGCGCGCGACCATACGATCGCGCCCGTGATGGCGCCCACGACCGCCAGGACCACTCCGCCGTAGACCAGAACGCCGTACAGGGGGCTGCCCGTGAGGCCCGCCTTGGCGGTGGGCCACAGCAGGTAGGTGATCGCGCCGGTGAACAGGACCCACGTCGCGCCGAGGATCCAGAACGGGAGCCGGGTCCACATCTCGGACTCGACGGGGACCTCCTCGAACGCCTCGGACATCACGGCCACGAGCGGGTCGACCCACTGGGCGACCACCGGCTCAGCGTTCGCCTGGGAATCGGTCGTCGCGGCGGACACGCCGGCCATCTCGGCAACGAGTTCGTCGAGGGTGAACTGTGCTTCCGCCACCGGCGGCGCCTGCTCGGGAGCGACAGGCACCTCACCCTCGAGGGGATCCATTCCGGCAACGTCGGTCGACTCGGGTTCGGACTCGGGTTCGGGCTCAAGCGGCGCAGGGTCGTCGGGCGCGCCCTCAGGCTCGTCGGCGTCGATCCCGCCGGGGATGATCAGCAGGTCGTCGCCCTCTCCGGCCGGCTCATCGGCCGCAGCAGGCTGCTGGGGCAGTTCCGCGTCCTGGGGCAGTTCCGCGTCGCTCATTGGTCCCTCCCGCTTGGTGATGGCTGCGTCGAAGTCTACGCGAGCGCCGCCACAGCGACAAACGAGGCGCGACGCCTCGCTCATAGAGCCTCCTCGCCCGGCTCCATCGCTTCTTCACACGCGTGACGCGCGCGATGGGTAGACTCACATCATCCGCTGACAGAGGGAGTACCCAGTGAGCGACGACACCACCTGGCAGGTCCCGTCGGAAGAGCACGCGCCCGAGCCCCCTGCTTCTACCCTGCCGGTTCCCGTGGATCCGACCGGTCAGGTCGACGCCCCTCCGGTACCTGTCGAACCCGACGCCGTTTCCCCGATGCCCGCGCAGGCCGTTCCGACCACGGCGGCAGGACCCGTCCCGGCCGCTCCCCGCCCGCGCGTACCGATCATGCTCGTCGTGACCCTTCTGCTGGCCGCCGTGCTCACTGCCACCGTCGTCGGGGGCGTGGCAGGCGTGACCGCATCGCGCTGGTACGACCAGTCGCAGCCGACCGTCACCGGTCCGGTGCTCTCCTCAACGAATGAGCCCGTGGCCGCCGCCGCGGCCGTGGCCTTGCCCTCGGTCGTGAACATCGACGTGACCGGCTCGAGCGCCGCCAGCGGGCTGCCGGGAGGCCACCCCGACGTGCCGAGCGAGGGCACGGGGTCGGGTGTCGCGTACAAGTCGACGACCGACGGCGGGACCTACATCATCACGAACAACCACGTCATCACCGACGCCTCCGCCATCGTCGTGACCCCGGCGGACGGCGAGCGCTACGACGCGACGTTGATCGGCGCCGACCCGGAGACCGACATCGCCGTGGTCCGCATCGGCAAGAAGCTGCCGCTCATCGGCCTAGGCGACTCCGAGAAGCTCGCCGTAGGACAGATGGTGATCGCGATCGGATCGCCGTTCGGGCTGCAGCACTCTGTGTCGAGCGGCGTCGTCTCTGCGCTGCACCGGTCGATCACCAGCAACTACAGCTTGGACACCTCCGCGTCGGCCTATCCGCTGGTCGACGTGATCCAGACCGACGCAGCCATCAACCCCGGGAACTCGGGCGGCGCGCTCGTGGACCGCAGCGGCCGCCTTGTCGGCATCGACTCCGCGATCTACTCCGACTCCGGGTCCAGCGCGGGCGTCGGCTTCGCCATCCCCGCCAAGACGGCGCTGCGCATCGCGGACGAGCTGATCGCCGGGAAGACGGCCACCCACCCGTTCCTCGGTGTGGAGGGCCTCACCCTCAGCGCCACCGATGCCAAGCGACTCGGTCTGACCAAGCCGGAGGGTGCGCTGATCAAGACCGTCTTCCCCGACACCGGAGCGGCGAAGGCGGGCCTGAAGGTCGATGATGTCGTGCTGGCCGTGGGCACCGTGCCCGTCCGTTCGATGGACGACCTCATCCTTCAGGTGCGGCGGACCCAGGTCGGAGACCGCGTGACGCTGAAGGTGTGGCGCAACCGCGCGAAGATCACTATCGAGATGGTCGTCGGGGACAAGCCGACGTCGCTCTCGTAGGCTGGCCCGGGGACCACCGGGGCCGCACAGGTCCGTGCACAAGCGAGGATCGCGCCCCGGTCGGAGCGCTCTCGCCACACGATCCGAGACGGAAGGGGACCGAAGAGATGGTCAGCATGTATCGCTGCAAGGGGTGTGGATACCTGCACGTCGGCCCGGCGCCGGAAACATGTCCGGTGTGCGGTGTGCCGAAGGAGTTCTTCGCCGAGTACGAGGGTCCCGGCGACCTGAGCGGATCGAAGACGCTGGGCAACCTCGCTGCGGCGTTCGCGGGCGAGTCGCAGGCCAACCGCCGCTACACGCTGTGGTCGCGCATCGCCGAACTCGAGGGCGCGCCCGCTGCGGTCGCGGCGTTCGACCACGCCGCGGCTGAAGAGACCGCCCACGCGCTCGGCCACCTCGCCTACATGGGAGGCGCCGGATCGACGGCGGAGAACCTGCGTGCCGCTGTCGAAGGCGAGGGCTACGAGTTCCGCGAGATGTACCCGGGCTTCGCGGACGAGGCCGAGGCGGAGGGCTTCGCCGAGATCGCCTTCTACTTCCGCCGCGTCGGCTCCTTCGAGGGGATGCACCGCGCCGCCTACGAGGCGGCGTTGAAGGAGCTCGAGGGCTAGTCCCAGCCGGCATCGCAAGACACGACAGAAGAAGGACGCGCCACGATCCGTGTGGCGCGTCCTTCTCCCCTCCCGGTGCTAGAGTGGCGCCCGTGGACACCCGCTGCGACATAGGCTCCCTCTCGGGCGAGCAGATCGCCGAGGCCTTCGGCGCGCTCGGGCTACCGCGCTTCCGCGCCGGGCAGGTGGTGCGCTGGCTCTACGGGCGCGGCGCGACCGACTTCGACTCGATGTCCGACCTTCCCGAGTCGCTGCGCCAGGAGCTGTCCGCCCGCTACCGTATCGGCGGCGCCGAGGTGACCGCCCGGCAGGTCTCCGCCGACGGGACGCGAAAGTACCTCGTGCGCTTCGACGACGGCACATCGGTCGAGACGGTCGGCCTGCCCGACGGGGACCGCCTTACGGTGTGCTTCTCGACGCAGGCCGGCTGCGCGATGGGCTGCACGTTCTGCGCGACGGGTCGCGCCGGCTTCACGCGCGACCTCACCGGTGGCGAGATGGTGCGCCAGGTCCTGCTGGTCGCCGACGACTTTGGTCGACGCGTCTCCAACGTGGTCGCGATGGGCCAGGGCGAGCCGTTCGCCAACTACGACGCGACCCTGGCGGCGCTGCGCTTCATGAACTCCGAGGACGGCCCCGGCATCGGCGCCCGGCACATCACGGTCTCGACCTGCGGGATCCTCGCGGGGCTCCGCCGCTTCGCCGCGGAACCGGAGCAGTTCACGCTCGCCGTGTCGCTCCATTCGGCGGTCCAGGCGACACGAGACCGCCTGATGCCCGGGGTGAGAGGAGTGCCGCTCAAGGCGCTTCGTGAGGCGCTGGTCGCCTACTCGGAGCACACCGGACGCAGGCCGACACTCGAATACGCGCTGGCGACCGGGGTTAACGATACGGATGCCGAACTCGGGGCGCTGGTCGCCTTCGCCCGTGGGATGCTCGCGCACGTGAACCTGATCCCGGTGAATCCCGTGGCCGACGCAGGACTCGAGCGCTCCGTCGCTGCGCGGGTGTCCCTGTTCCGGGACACATTGCTTCAGGCCGGCGTCGAGACCTCCGTGCGCGTCGAGCGCGGGACTGACATCGACGCGGCCTGCGGACAGCTGCGGCAGCGACACGAGGCCTAGGTTCGATCAGCGCTCGCGTGGTCGCTTCGAACCGGGATGGACGACCGGGCACAGCCCGCCCGAGACCGGGCAGTCCGGGCAGACCCCCGCGTCGAACGAACCCAGCCGCTCGAATTCGCCGCGGCCCATGCGAGCGAAGGCCGCCTCGATGCGCGTCGCTATCCATGCGCGATCCGCGACGCCGAAGGTGAACACGGTCTCGTCGCAACCCGCCTCGACCCTCACGAACCGCACCGTGACCGCGGTGCATCCCGCGACCAGCAGCGCCAGCGCGTAGATGTCCGCCTG
>DATCIA010000082.1:0-5967 GCA_036508075.1 Coriobacteriia bacterium | reverse complement strand
CTCCCGTTCCGAGCCGATCGCGTCGCGATTCGGGCTACGGCGCCGGGATCTTCTCGGGACGGAACCATCCCAGGAAGTTCGGCTTGGCGACGGTGAGCTGGACGATGACCGCGGCCTTGTCGGGCTGGTGCCCACTGGCTGCGTCGGACCACTTCAGCTTACCGGTGAACAGGTCCCACTCGGTGCCCTCCATCGCCTTGGCGACAGCGGCGCCATCGGTCGAGCCGGCCTTCTCCATCGCCTGTGCGAGCACCATGACGACGTCGTAGCCGGTCAGTACCCACAGTTCCTTGGGCTCGGTGCCGAACTTCGCCTTGTACGCCGCCGCGAACTCGGGGTACTTGGGGTTGGCGGCCGCGGAGAGGAAGCCGTGGGTGTCGAAGAAGATGTCGTTGCCGTACTGGGCGCCCAGGGCCTCGAACAGGCCCGGGTCGTCGTACGAGTCTCCGCCGTAGACCGGCATGTTGAGGCCGCTCTCACGGAAGGTGCGGATGATGAGCGCGAGGTCGGGCATGTAGGACGACACGTAGATGAAGTCAGGCTTGGTCTTGAGTGCCTTGATGCGCGCGAGCTGCGCGGAGGCGTCGCCCTGGCCCTGCGTGTAGGTGTCCTCGAACAGCACCGTCCCGCCGAGCTCCTTGAAGCGGGCGATGAAGTAGCGGCTCAGCGACTTCGTGTAGTCGATGAAGTCGTCGGTGACCACGTAGACGGTGCGCAGGCCCTTCTTGTAGGCGAACTCGGCGGTCGTCGCGCCCATCGTGGTGTTCCACATGGACAGCGTGAACTGCTTGTCGCCCAGCGCCTTGGAGCCGTAGAGCGGCGAGCTGGCGGCGGGGGAGATGCCGACGATGCCGGCGGACTGCGCCTCGCGGCTCGCCGGTCCGCCGAAGTCGAAGTCGCTCGGAGCGATCATGGCGACCGCTCCCTGCGAGATCAGTTGCTTGGCGGCGTTGCCGACCGTGACAGGGTCGCTCTTGCCGTCGATGGCCTCGATCTTGACCTGCTTGCCGAGGATGCCACCCTTCTTGTTCAGCTCGTCCGCGGCCAGCTGCGCGCCCTTCAGGGCCGGCTGGTCGAGCGGCGCCTGGATGCCCGTCTGGCACAGCGCCGAGCCGATGATGATCTCTCCACCTGCGGTGGAGCCGGTCGTCGCACCGGGTGTCGCCGCGGGCTTGCTGCAGCCGCCCAACATCGTTGCCCCGAGCGCGAACACACATGCGAGTGCTACGAATCTCTTCACGCTTCCTGCCTCCCTGTTGTACGAAACGCTACCGGACGTCCTGACATCCATATTTTGACGGCTTCCCTGTTTCGAGCCGGTTACTCCTCCCTCCCGGGTTCGCCGAGTGTGTGCGTGTGCAATGCTTGTATCAGAATCGCACAAAGGCGTATCAGCGAGAAGCGAGCCGAGTCGCGCCGTGCGCGCAGCGCCCGTCTTCCCGGGCACTACAATTGCTGACAACACTCTGCCGATACCCGGGCACCCCGATCAGAAACCGGCGCCGCCACAGTGGCCGAACACGAATGTGAATGCGCGAACGGCGCCGGTGTCGTCGACCTGACGCCGCTGGCGCCCGTGCTCGCCGAGTTCGCGTCCGACACGGGCGCGCTCATCCCGGTGTTGCAGCGGGCCCAGGACATCTACGGCTACCTGCCGCGCGAGGTTCTCGACGAGATCGCGGACCAGCGCCGGACGCCCTTCTCGCAGGTGTACGGGGTCGCGACGTTCTACGCCCAGTTCCACCTGCAGCCACGGGGGGCGACCGTCGTGCGCGTCTGCGACGGCACCGCATGCCATGTCGCGGGAGGCACCGAGGTCGCGCGCGCCATCGTCGACGAGCTCGGCGTGGCGGTGGGCGAGACCGCGCCGGACGGGAGCTTCACCGTCGAGGCGGTCGCATGTGTGGGTTGCTGCGTGGTCGCGCCGGTCGTGCTGGTGGGCGAACAGGTCCACGGGCAGATCGATCCCTCCTCGGCCCGCACGCTCGCGAAGCGGCTCCGCCGCGAGGCGCGCCCGTGAGCGCGCCCGCACCCGCGCGTACGTGCGAGGTCCGCGTCTGCGCGGGGCCCGGCTGCGTCGCGAAGGGCTCGCTGGAGATCGCCGACCGTTTCGACGAGGCCGTCGCGGCCGGATCGTCGCAGGATCGCGTTCACGTCATCCGCACAGGCTGTCACGGCCTGTGCTCGCAAGGCCCGCTCGTGGTCGTGGGCGACGACGGGGTCTTCTACCCGGCGGTCGACGCGAAGGCGGCCGAGCGCATCGTCGAATCGATCGTCGGAGGGTGCGAGCCGGTCGAGGAGCTGTTGTTCCGGGACTCGCCCGACGCGGCGCCCATCCCGCACTACGTCGACATCCCGTTCAACGCCGGCCAACAGCGCATCGTGCTGCGCAACTGCGGGCGCATCGACCCCGAGGACCTCGACGACGCGATCGCCGCCGGCGACTACGAGGCGCTGCGCGCGACGCTCGCCTCGTCGACGCCGGAGCAGGTCATCGAGACGGTCCGCGCCTCCGGACTCCGCGGCCGCGGAGGGGCCGGTTTCCTGACCGGACTCAAGTGGCGCCTCGCGCGCGATGCCGCCGGCGACACGAAGTATATGATCTGCAACGCCGACGAGGGCGACCCCGGCGCGTTCATGGACCGCGCGGTGCTCGAGGGCGACCCGCACGCGGTTCTCGAAGGGATGGCCATAGCGGCGTATGCGATCGGCGCCTCGCAGGGCTACGTCTACGTCCGCGCGGAGTACCCGCTCGCGGTCAGGCGGCTGACGAGGGCGATCGCCGACGCCGAGGGGCGCGGGTTGCTCGGCGCCGACATCATGGGCACGGGCTTCACCTTCAGGGTCGAGATCCGCGAGGGAGCCGGCGCGTTCGTGTGCGGCGAGGAGACGGCGCTCATAGCGTCGATCGAGGGCCGGAGAGGCATGCCGAGCCCCCGGCCGCCGTTCCCGACCACCTCCGGCCTCTGGGGGCGCCCCACCTGCATCAACAACGTCGAGACGCTCGCCAACGTCGCGTGGATCGTCACGCACGGCGCCAAGGCGTACTGCGACATCGGCAGCGGCATGAGCGCCGGCACCAAGGTGTTCTCGCTCACAGGACGCGTGCGCTACGGCGGCCTCGTCGAAGTGCCGATGGGGCTGACCGTCGGCGACATGGTCGAAGGCATCGGCGGCGGCTCGTCGAGCGCGCGGCCGATCAAGGCGGCGCAGATCGGCGGCCCTGCCGGCGGTTGCCTGCCCGTGCGCCTCTTCGACACCCCGATAGAGTTCGAGGCGCTCTCGGCGGTGGGCGCCGGCGTGGGCTCCGGCGGGCTGGTGGTCGTCGACGATTCGACCTGCATGGTCGAGTTCGCGCGCTACTTCCTATCGTTCACGGCCGACGAGTCGTGCGGAAAGTGCGCGCCGTGCCGCATCGGCACCAGGCGCATGCTCGAGATGGTCACGCGCATCACCGAGGGCTGCGGGGTCCCGGGCGACATCGAGGAGCTCGAGCGGCTCGGTCACCTCGTGAAGAGCACGTCGCTGTGCGCGCTCGGCGGCACGGCGCCGAACCTGATGCTCTCGACGATCCGCTACTTCCGCGAGGAGTACGAGGAGCACATCAACGAGAAGCGGTGCCGTGCGCACGCATGCGCGGCGCTGTCGACCTTCGTCGTCGTGCCCGAGAAGTGCACCGGTTGCGGTGCGTGCCGGAAGGCCTGCCCGTCGGGCGCCATCTCTGGCGTCGTCAAGGGCGTGCACGTGATCGATCCCGCCGTCTGCACGCGATGCGGGATCTGCTCCTCCACCTGCCGCTTCGGCGCCATCGAGAAGGCGTAGGGGAGCGAAATGGCCGACGCGCCGGACACCACGCTCGTGACACTGACGGTCGACGGTCGCGCCATGTCCGCGCGCCGCGGCGCGACGGTGCTGGAGGCGTGCCGCGAAGCCGGCATCCACATGCTGACGCTGTGCCACGACCCGCGGCTCGAGCCCTACGGCGCATGCCGGCTGTGCATCGTGCAGATCGAGGGCATGCGCGGCTTCCCGACCTCGTGCACCACGATCGTCGCGGAGGGCATGGCCGTCACGACGCAGAGCGACACGCTGCGGGAGCTGCGCACGGGCGTGGTCGAGCTGCTGCTCTCCGACCACAAGGTCGAGTGCCTGGTCTGCGACGCCAACGGGCGCTGTGGGCTGCAGGACGCCGCCTACGAGCTCGGCATCGAGACCTCGCGCTACGAGGGCACGAAGCACGCCTCTTCCGCCCGCGACGGCGACCCGCTGATCGCGCGCGACCAGGCGCGCTGCATCTCGTGCGGCCGGTGCGTGCGGATCTGTCATGAGGTGCAGGGCTGCGACATCTGGGGCCACACCGGGCGCGGGTTCGACTCGCTGCCCGACACCCCGTACTCGGTCTCGATGCTCGAGGCGGGCTGCGAGTTCTGCGGGCAGTGCGTCTCGACGTGCCCGACGGGCGCGCTCCAGGACAAGCTAAGCCGCTTCATGGGTCGCCCGTGGGAGCTCACGTGGACCGAGACGACCTGCGGCTACTGCGGCGTGGGCTGCACGATCGAGTTCGCCACCAAGCACGGCAAGATCACCGGGGCCCGCGCGCCGCTCACCCGCGGTCCCAACTACGGCAACCTGTGCGCGAAGGGCCGCTACGGCTGGAGCTTCGCGCAGCATCCCGACCGCCTCACGACCCCGCTGATCCGCCGCGACGGCGATCTCGTCCCGGCGACCTGGGACGAGGCGTTGGCGGTCGTCGCTGAGAAGCTCACCGCCATCCGCGACGAGCACGGCGGCCCGGCGGTCGCCGGCCTGGCGTCGGCCAAGTGCACCAACGAGGAGAACTACCTCTTCCAGAAGATGCTGCGGGCGGGCATCGGGACCCACAACATCGACCACTGCGCCCGTCTTTGACACTCCTCCACCGTGGCCGGTCTGGCCGCAGCGTTCGGAAGCGGGGCGATGACCAACTCGATCGACGACCTTGGACAGGCCGATGTCGTCCTCGTCATCGGATCGAACACGACCGAGGCGCACCCGATCATCGGTATCGAGCTGAAGAAGGCCGCGCTGCGCGGCACGCGGATCTTCGTTGTCGACCCGCGCCGTATCCGGCTGACCGACCACGCCGAGAAGTGGCTGCCGGTCGACCCGGGCGCCAACGTGGCGCTGCTCAACGCGATGATGCGCGTCATCCTCGACGAAGGCCTGGCCGACGAGGAGTTCATCGCGGCCCGCACCGAGGGCTTCGAGGCGCTCCGCGAGCTGCTCGACGGCTACGACCTGGAACGCGCGGCCGAGCTGACAGGCGTCAGCGTCGCCGAGATACGCGAGCTGGCGATCGCGTACGGGACCGCCGAGCGCGCCAGCATCGTCTACGCCATGGGCGTGACGCAGCATGCGTCCGGGACCAACCAGGTGCGTGCCGTGGCCAACCTCGCGATGATGACCGGCAACATCGGACGCCCCGGCACCGGCGTGAACCCGCTGCGCGGGCAGAACAACGTGCAGGGCGCATGTGACCTTGCGTGCCTTCCCGACTGCCTCCCCGGATACCGCCCGTTGACGGAGGATTCCGTGGCGCGGGTCTGCCAGCTGTGGGAGTCCGAGTCCGAGTTGTCGGCCGAACCGGGGCTGACGCTGGTCGAGATGATGGATGCCGCGCTCACGGGCGAGCTCAAGGCGATGTACATCATGGGCGAGAACCCGGTCATAGCCGACCCCGACCAAGCCCACGTGCTCGAGGCGCTGTCCGCGCTCGACTTCCTGGTGGTGCAGGACATCTTCATGACCGAGACGGCTTCGCTCGCCGACGTGGTCCTGCCCGCGGCGTCGTTCCTCGAGAAGGACGGCACCTTCACCAACACCGATCGCCGGATCAAGCGGGTGCGCCCGGTGATCGCGTCCCCCGGCGATGCGCTGCCCGACGGCGAGATCGTCCTCCGCATGTCGCGTCTGCTCGGCCTCGAGGCG
>DATCIA010000081.1:0-11072 GCA_036508075.1 Coriobacteriia bacterium | reverse complement strand
GACCCGGCCAACGGCTTCCGGCCCCATCCGGGACGCATCGAGGTCTTCAACGCGCCGGGCGGGCTGGGCGTGCGCGTCGACTCCCACATGTACTCCGGCTACACGGTGCCGCCGAACTACGACTCGCTGCTCGCCAAGCTGATCGTGTGGGGTGAGACGCGCTATGAGGCGATCAACCGCGCCCGCCGTGCCTTGGACGAGTTCATCGTGGTGGGCATCCCGACGACCATCCCGTTCCACCAGATGGTGATCGAGAACGAGTACTTCCAGAAAGGCGAGGTCTATACTGACTTCGTGGAGACCCGCATCTACCACGAGCACGGCTGACGGCGCCACATCGGCGCCGTCGCCTCGAAGAGCTGAAGGGACCGTGAAGAGCATGCCAGCCGAACTGAGCCTCGAAGGTCTCGACATAGCCCCGGGCGTCGTCGAGACGATGGTGCAGCTCGCCGCCGGACTGGTGGAGGGCGTCGCATGCGTCGACACCTCTCCTCTGGGCAAGCTCTCGCGCCCCGCCAAGAAGGCGACCGAGGTCGCCCTCGACGAGGACGGGCGCTTCATCGTCACGCTCCACCTGACGGCCACATACGGCCGTCCCCTGCGCCAGCTCGCCGCTTCCGTGCAGGACGCGGTCTCCGACGCTCTCGAGTCGCAGACCGGACATTCAGCCTCACGCGTCGACGTGTTCATCGACGCCATCCAGTTCCCCGAGCAGTAGGGCCGGCCGCAAACTCATGCTCGAACGACGCAGGGCCCGACATCAGGCGCTCCACATCCTCTACCAGCGCGAGATCACCGAGCAGAGCGCTGTCCGCATCCTCGCGGACGGCAGCTTCTCGGTCGAGGACGGTGAGCCCACCGAGTACTGCCGCGAGGCGGTGACCGGCGTGGAGGCGCACCAGGCGCGGCTCGACTCGATCCTCGAGGAGATCTCCGACAACTGGTCGGTCTCGCGGATGCCGCTCGTGGACCGCAACATCCTGCGGTTGGCCGCGTGGGAGATGCTCTATCGCGACGAGGACGTGCCGGACTCCGTGGCCATCAACGAGGCCGTCGAGATGGCCAAGGTCTACGGCGGCGAGGACTCCTCCAAGTTCATCAACGGGATCCTGGGCCGGCTGGCCGACGTGGCTGCCGGCGGCGGGTTGAAAGAGAGCTCCGATGAGTGACGACCGTTCGGACTTCGAGAACACCCGCGCGCGCCTCGAGGACATCGTGGTCCAGGCCCGGCGCAAGGACGTCTCTCTCGAGCAGAGCCTCGACCTGCTGGAGGAGGCGGTTCGCCTCGTCAACCAGTGCAACGAGCTCATCGACCAGACCTCGTTCAGGGCGCCGGTGCCTGATGCCGACGCGCTCGGTGACGATGTACCCGACGCCGACGCCCCGGCTTCCCCCGTCACCGTGACCGAGGTCATCGAGCTGGTCGACGTCGACGGGGACGGGATCGTTGACGAGGTCGTCGACACCGTAGTGGTCTCCGAGGACTGGGGCGCCGAGGACGCGTGGGCCGGCGACGCCGGGTCACCTGCGGCGGAAGAGGACGACGAGCGCGAGTAGCGTTCGCCGCCGTGCGCCGCAACGGCGTGATTACGTAGTGCGTGTGCGGATTGCGCGTGGGGGACGGCGGCGCTAACGTCGGACAGGGAAGCGGCTGCAGCGTCAGGGGCCGAACCGACTCAGGAGGATCACACACCGGCTGTGAGCGATAGCATCCTCGACACCATCACCACCCCCGAAGACCTCAAGCCGCTCAGCGGCGCGCAGTTGCGCGTCCTGGCCCAGGAGATCCGCGAGTGTCTTGTCTCGACCGTGTCCAAGACCGGCGGGCATCTCGCCCCCAACCTCGGTGTGGTCGAGCTGACGCTCGGGCTCCTTCGCGCGCTCGACACCCCGCGCGATCGTGTGATCTGGGACGTCGGCCATCAGGCCTACGTGTACAAGCTGCTGACGGGTCGCCGCGAACGGTTCTCCACGCTGCGGCAGTACGGGGGCGTCTGCGGGTTCCCCAAGCGGAGCGAGTCGGTCTACGACGTCTTCGACACCGGACACGCCTCCAACTCGATCTCGGTGGCGCTCGGTGTCGCCCAGGCGCGCGACGCGCGCGGCAGCGACGAGCAGGTCGTCGCGGTCATCGGTGACGGTTCGCTCACCGGCGGCATGGCCTTCGAAGCGCTCAACCACGCCGGACACCTCGGCACCAAGATGATCGTGGTGCTCAACGACAACGAGATGTCGATCTCGGAGAACGTGGGGGCGCTGGCGAGCTACCTGGCGCGCGTGCGCCTCGACCCGCGCTACATCCGCCTCCGCGAGGACGTCGAGGGTGCGATCTCGAAGGTCCCGCGCATCGGCGCCGGGCTGGTCGCGGCGGGTGAGGCGGCCAAGGAGTCGTTCAAGCAACTGGTCGTCCCCGGCATGCTGTTCGAGGAGCTGGGCTGGAAGTACGTCGGGCCGATCAACGGTCATGACATCGACAAGGTCCAGGACGCGGTCAGCCGGGCGCGCTCGGCCGAGGGCCCGGTCATCATCCACGTCGTGACGCACAAGGGGCAGGGCTACGCGCCCGCCGAGGACTCACCCGACACGTTCCACGGGGTCGCTCCCTTCGAGGTATCGACCGGCAAGATCAACGGCAAGGCGGGCGGTCCACCGTCGTTCACCGAGGTGTTCAGCGAGGCGATCGTGGCCGAGGCCGCCCGCGACGAGCGCATCTGTGCGATCACCGCCGCGATGCCGACGGGCACGGGCCTCGACCTCTTCGCCTCCACCTACCCGGACCGCTTCTACGATGTCGGCATAGCCGAGCAGCACGCCGTCGGATTCGCGGCAGGGCTCGCCGTGGGCGGGCGCCGGCCGGTGGTCGCGATCTACTCCACGTTCATCCAGCGCGCCTTCGACCAGGTCGTCATGGACGTGTGCCTCCAGAACCTCCCCGTCGTCTTCGCGCTCGATCGCGCGGGGCTGGTGGGGGAGGACGGCCCGACGCATCACGGCGTGTTCGACATGAGCTTCCTGCGTGCGGTACCGAACCTGACGATCTGCACGCCGGCCGACGAGGCCGAGCTGGTAGACATGCTCCATACGGGACTGGCGAGCGACGGGCCGTTCGCGATCCGCTATCCGCGCGGCAAGGCCGCCGGTGTCGCTCTGCCGCGCGAGCCGTCGGTGCTCGAAGCGGGCCGCGCCCAGGTCCGGCGCACGGGGACCGACGTCGCCCTGCTCGCGTGGGGGCGCATGGTCGGGGTGGCCGAACGGGCCGCGTCGGCGCTGATGGAGGCGGGAGTGTCCGCCTCGGTCGTCAACATGCGTTGGGTCAAGCCGATCGACATGGAGACCGTGGCCTGGGCCGCGCAGACGCACGACCTGGTGGTCACCATCGAGGAGAACACCGTTCTCGGCGGGGCAGGCTCGGCCGTGCTCGAGTCGCTCGCGGACATGGGCATGGCACCCGCGGTCATGCACCTCGGGGTGCCGGACTGCTTCGTCACGCACGGTGCCATGGACCGCCTGCTGTCCGACGTGCGCCTGACGCCCGAAGGGGTGTGCGAGGCCGTCCTCGGCCGCCTGGAGCGCGTCGTCGAGAGCGAGGGCGAACGACATGGCCAGACGCAGAGCCGACGCCGCGCTCGTTGAGGCGGGCCTGTTCGCCTCGCGTGAGCAGGCGAAGGCGGCCATCCTCGCGGGGCGCGTCACCCTCGGCGGACGTCCGCTGAACAAGGCGGGAGCCGACGTGCCCGACGACGCCGTCTTCGACGTCGAGCCCGCTCAGGAGTACGTGTCGCGCGGCGGCCACAAGCTGGCCGGCGCCCTCGATGACTTCGACATGACCGTCGACGGGCTGCGCGCCGTGGACGTGGGCGCCTCCACCGGGGGGTTCACCGACTGTCTGTTGCAGCGGGGGGTCGTCGCGGTGACCGCCATCGACGTCGGCTACGGCCAGCTCGCCTGGAAACTGCGCTGCGACGAGCGCGTCACGGTGCTCGAACGCACCAACATCCGCTCGGTCGAACCCGACGTTGCGGGCGCGCCCTTCGATCTGGCCGTCGTCGACGTCTCCTTCATCGGTCTGGGCAAGGTGCTGCCCCACATCGCGCCGCTCCTGAAGCCCGAGGGCGAGATCGTCGCCCTGGTCAAGCCGCAGTTCGAGGCCGGTAAGGGCCGTGTGGGAAAACGGGGCGTCGTACGCGACGCCGCCGTCCACACGGACGTGCTCGACTCCATCGAGCACGATGCCCGCGATGCCGGGTTCGTCGTGCGCGGCATGACGTGGTCGCCCATCACGGGACCTGAGGGTAATATCGAGTTCTGGATCAGGCTCTCCCGCGGCGGGGAGCCGACGTTGGTCGATCACGCGGAACTCGTACGCGCGGCGCATGAGTCATTGGGGGCCCGATAGGCGATGCGGATCCACTTGGTACCCAACATCGACAACCCGCGCTCGTGCGCGGCCCTGCGCGACCTCGTGGAGGCGCTGAGCGCCGATGGCCACGTGGTCACCGCGATGGCTGCAGATGCGGCCGGATGCGAGGTCGAAACGGCCGCGGGGACTGCGGCCGACGCCGAACTGGTCGTCGCGTTGGGCGGCGACGGCACCATCCTGAAGGCCGCGCACCTGCTCGCCGGGGCGGACGTCCCGATCTTCGGCGTCAACCTCGGGCGGCTGGGGTTCTTGTGCGGCGCTGCCGGCGATGATCCGATCGGAGCCGTGCGTACCGTCGTGGCGGGCGGTGCGGTCGAAGAGCGCCGTTGCACGCTGCGCGCCGAGGCGACGCACGGAGGACGGATCGCGGGCTCGCATCACGCGCTGAACGAGGTCTTCGTGGGCCGGGCGTCGGGCTCGCGTGCGGTCGACATCGCCGTCGAGGTCGATGGCGAGTTCCTCGCCCGGTGGGTCTGCGACGGCCTGATCGTGGCGACCCCCACCGGATCCACCGCCTATGCGCTGTCGGCCGGCGGTCCCATCCTGACGCCGGACCTGCGCGCGCTGCTGCTCATCCCCGTGAACGCGCACTCGCTCGCCGTACGGCCGCTGGTGTTGGGACCGTCGTCGAGCGTGCGGCTCACGTTCCCCGATCCGGTCCGCTCCGGCGCCTGCATGGTCGTCGACGGCGACACGGTGCCATGCCGCAGCGCGCTGGAGCGCATCGAGATCACGCTGGCCGCCGAGGACGTGTGCACGCTGCATGTCGACGGCCGGCCGTTCATCGCCAGCGTCCGCGACTCGTTCATCAAGGGCTGACGCGGTGCTCGCGGAGCTCCACGTCAAAGACCTCGCACTGATCGAGGAGACCTGGCTCGAGCTGGGTCCGGGCATGACGGTGCTCACGGGCGAGACGGGGGCGGGCAAGACCGTTCTCGTGGGCGCACTGAAGCTACTGCTGGGCGATCGCGCCGACGCGACCCTCGTGCGCTCGGGCGCCGACGAGGCCGTGGTCGAGGGGCGTTTCCTCGTCGACGGCATCGAGCATGCGGCCCGCCGCCGTGTCAGCGCCGACGGTAGAAGCCGGTGCTATCTCGACGGAGAGATGGCCACGGTCGGGGGGCTCGCCGATGCCCTCGGCCCTCTGGTGGACCTCCACGGGCAGCACGACCACCAGGAGTTGCTCCGCACGGCCACCCACGCATCGCTGCTCGACCGCTTCGCGTGTTCCGAAGGCCTCGTCGAGTCCTATCGCGAGGCGTTCCGCGCGCACGCGACCGCCGTCGCCGAGTTCGCCCGCGTGTCGGCGGCGATGGGGGACCGTGAGCGCAGGTTGGCGGCGCTGCAGGCGATGATCGCCGACATCGACCGCGTCGCTCCGGAACCGGACGAGGATGAGGCGATAATGGCGCGCCTGCCGCGTCTGCGTCACGGGGAGCGGCTGGCGGGGGCCTCGTCGGCGGCGCATCGCGCGCTGACCGGGGAGGGCGCGGCGTCCGACCGCCTGGACGAGGCGTTGACGGCGCTGCAGCACGTCACCGGTATCGACCCGGCGCTGGACGCCATGGCCGAGTCGCTGACCGACATCGGCACAGGGCTCGGGCACCTCGCCGGGAGCATCCGTGACTACGGCGAGGCCGTCGAGTACGACCCCGCGGCGCTCGAGGACGCGGAAGGCAGGCTCGCCGCGCTCACGGCGCTGAAACGCACGTGGGGTCCGTCGCTGGCGGAAGTCGTCGCGACGCGCGCCGCCGCCGGGGACGAGGTCGACACCCTCGGGGCGGGCGAGGCCGGACTCGAACGCGTCCGTGCGGTGGTTGCGACTACCGACGCCACGCTGCGCGACGCCGCTGCCGCTCTCATCGCGGCGCGCGAGGCCGCATGCCCGGTGTTCGAGACGGGGCTTGCCGACGCGTCGAGCGACCTCGCGATGCCCTCCGCGCGCTTCGAGGTGTCGCGTACGCCGCTGGACCGCGAGGCGTGGACGTCGGACGGCCCCGAGCGCGTCGAGTTCCTCTACGCCCCCGGGCCGGGCGAGACGCCGCGGCCGCTGGCCCGTATCGCTTCCGGGGGCGAGGTCTCACGCGTGATGCTCGCGCTCAAGAGCGTGCTCGGGCACGCCGACACCGTGCCCGTGCTGGTCTTCGATGAGATCGACGCCGGGATCGGGGGCGCCACCGCGCTCGCGGTCGGCCGGCGCCTGCGCAGCCTTGCCGCCGGTCGGCAGGTGCTGGTCGTGACGCACCTCGCACAGGTGGCCGCGTTCGCCGACGCGCACCTGGTGGTCGAGAAGGCCGTCACGGACGGGCGCGCGCGCACGGGTGTGCGCGCGGTGGCGGGCGACGAGCGCATCGGCGAGCTCGCGCGGATGCTCTCGGGCTCGGAGACCGCCACGTCGCTCGCGCATGCGCGGGAGCTGTTCGGCTCCGTCGGTCCTGGGGCCGTCTGATAGACTCGGTCGAGCGCGGGGAGCGTCACAACGCCCCTGAACGCCTGACGAAAAGGACCTCATGCGTCACAAGGGTATCGCACGGCTCGACAAGCGGACCAAGGACCTGGTCAAGCGTCTCGGGCCCACCGACATCGCCATCATCGACCACGCCGACATGGACCGGGTGAGCGCCGAAGGGCTGCTCGCCACCGGTGTCGAGGTGGTCATCAACGCGGCCCGCTCGATCACCGGCGCGTACCCGAACCTCGGACCGCTGCTGCTGACCCGCGGCGGCGTGACGCTCATCGACGCCGTGGGGCCGGAGATCTTCGACGTGATCCACGACGGCGACGCCATCGAGATCGACGGCGGCAACGTGCTCAAGGGGCGGAAGATCGTCGCGCGCGGCACCCGTGTGAGCGTGGACACCATCGAGAGCGCGATGGAAGACGCCAAGGCGGGCATCGGCGAGCAGCTCGACGCCTTCGCGCGCAACACCATCGAGTACCTCGAGAAGGAGAAGGCGCTTCTCACGGAGGGCGTCGGGATCCCACAGACGCGCACGGATCTCAAGCACCGGCACGTCATGGTGGTGGTCCGCGGCTACGACTACAAAGAGGACATGAACACCCTGCGCCCCTACGTGCGCGAGATGAAGCCGATCCTCATCGGCGTCGACGGCGGCGCCGACGCGATCATCGAGTCGGGGTTCAAGCCCGACATCATCATCGGCGACATGGACTCCGTGACCGATGGCGCGCTACGGAGCGGCGCCGAGATCCTCGTGCACGGCTACCCCGATGGGCGTGCGCCCGGGATGGCTCGCATCGAGGAACTGGGGCTGACGGCGGCGGTCTGGCCGTTGGCCGCGACGAGCGAGGACCTGGCCCTGCTGCTCGCCTTCGAGAGCGGCGCGGACCTCATCGTCGCCGTGGGTACCCACGCCAACCTGATCGAGTACCTGGACAAGGGGCGTAAGGGGATGGCGTCGAGCTTCCTCGTGCGTCTGAAGGTCGGGCCGAAGCTCGTCGACGCCAAGGGCGTGAGCAAGCTCTACCGGGCCGCGCCCGGGTTCCTCGACCTGTCGCTGATCGTCGGGGCGGGCCTCGTGCTCATCACCGTCATCGTGTTCATATCGCCGGAGGCGCGCAACGGGCTCGGTCTGCTGCTCCTCCGCCTGCGCGCGTTCATCGGCATCTAGAGACAGGCCCACCATGTACAACCTCCGCTACCACATCGCCTCGCTCGTCGCGGTCTTCCTCGCGCTCACCGTCGGGCTGCTGCTCGGCTCGATCGTGGTGGAGCGGGGGCTGCTCAGCTCGCAGCAGACCACGCTCGTCGAGGGCCTGAAGGTCGAGTTCGAGAACCTCCGCAGCGAGAGTGCCAAGCTCCAGGCGGCCAACGACATCCTGGGCGCCTTCGCCGACGACGCAGCGCCGGGCGTGGTCGCGGGCGTTCTGGATGGCCGCACGATCCTTGTGCTGGCCAGCGCGGACACGGCCGACACGGCGGCCCGGGCCTCGGAGGCCATCCGGCTCGCCGGGGGCAAGGTGGCCTTGGCGACGTTCGCCGGACCGGCCTTCGCGCTTGACGACCCCGCCGTGGTCGCGGCCGTCGCCAAGGACCTCGGCGTCCTCGAGTCCACGATCGACGCCACCCAGGTCGTGAACGTCCTTGCGGCTGAATGGGGCACCCCGGACGCCCCGCGTCCGCTCACGAAGGCCTTGATCGACTCGGGTGGGCTGAAGTTCCAGGGCCTGACGGCGACCGCCACCGTCGACGGCACCGCTATCACCGCCGTCTACGACGGTGTGCCCGATCCGTGGGCGATCCAGCTCGCTCGCGCGTTCGTCAGCGAGGGGCGTTTCGCCCTCGGCGTGGATACCACCAAGCGCACCGACGGCTCGGCGCAGGCCGCGAAGTCGGCCGGGCTGTCCGGCGTCGACGACGTGGACACCGCGATGGGGAGGGTCTCGTTGGCGTGGGTGCTCTCCGGCCGCGCCGAGGGACTCTTCGGCACGAGGGAGGGCGCCTCGGCGCGCTACCCGTCGCCGCTGTTCGGCAAGTAGAGCGGGGCTAGCTAGCGCCGGGGCTCGACCGCAAGGCGCAGAAGCGCGCGCGCCACGTGCACGAACTGCCGTCCGCGGTGAGCGAAGCCCGAAGCGTCGCGGCCCGTCGCGTCGTGGGCCATCGTCGTGGGGACCTCGACCACCCTGAGACCCGACCGCAGAGCGCGTACCGTCAACGCCACCTCCACGCCGTACCCGAAGGCGAACGGGGTCACCTTCTCCCAGCATTCCCGGGTCATCGCGCGCTGCCCCGACAGGGGAGCGGTCGCGGCGAACGAGCGTCCCGCCGTTCCGCCGAGCGCGCGGATCCCGAAGCGTGCCAGGCCCTTCACCAGTCCGAAGCCGGCTTTGCCCGCGGGGCGGGGGAACGCCGCCACCGCCATCGCGGCCTCGCCCGACAGTACCGGCTCGAGCAGGAGCGCTCCTTCAGCGGCGCTGGAGCCCAGGTCGCCGTCGAGCATCAGCAGGATGTCGGCGCTCGCTCGCACGCGCGCAAGGCCCGCGTCCAGCGCAGCGCCCTTGCCCAGGTTCGAGGGCAGGCGGAGCACCTCGGCGCCGGCGGTCTCGGCGAGGTCGGCTGTGGCGTCACCTGACGCGTCGTCGATTACCAGCACCCTCCCGACGCCGGGGATGCCCAGAGCGGCTCCGACGCTCGCGCCGATGCGGGCCGCCTCGTCGTGGGCGGGGATCAGGACCGTCACGCTCATGGGCGCGCCCTTCCCGGGGAGAGTCGGGCGCCGACGCGCTTCAGCAGGCCGTCGACGTATGCCATCTCGTCGATGCGCAGCGCCCGCAGCGCCGCGTACGACACGCCCAGTCCGACCATGGTGCCCGCGATCACGCGCGCCATGTTGCCGAGGGCGCTCGCGCCGAGGGCGGGGGTGAGCAGGATGACGGCCCACGCGGCCAACCCGCCGACCGCGGCGCCGCCGAAGCTGCGGACCCAGCCGCCGAGCACGTGCCGCATGTCGAAGCTGCCGACCCGGCGTCGCAGGATCACGAGTAGCACGGTGGTGTGCAGGATGAAGAACACCGAGTCGGCCAGTGGGATCCCAACGAGCGCGTAGTCGCCGGGGATGACCCGTGTCAGCCCCGCGTAGAGGCCCACCTGCATCAGGGTCAGGACGATGTTGGTGTAGAACGGCGTCCGCGTGTCCTGCATGGCGTAGAAGGCTCGGAGCGTGAGCATGTACGCGGCGAAGAAGAAGAGGCCGATCGTCCAGCCGGCGAGCACGGCGGTCACCAGCGGCACGGCCGCGGCCGGGAATTTGCCGAACCGGAACAGCGTCACGAGCTGTGTCCCGAGCGCGAACAGGATCCCCACCGCGGGCAGCATGAGCAGCGCCATCACACGTAGACCACGTGACAGGTACCCCTTGTAGGCGCCCCAGTCCTTCGCGTCCGCAGCCCTCGACAGTTCGGGGAACACCGCCGAGAGGTAGCTCACGGCGAGCACGCCGTAGGGCAGCTGGTACCACATCCACGCGTAGGAGAGCACCGCGGACCCGTCGCGCATCGCCCCGGTTGCGAAGGCGTTGCGGAACGAGATCCCGACGATGTTGACGGCGACGTAGCCGAGCACCCACGCGCCCTTGCGCAGCATCGTGCGCAGCGACGGATCGGCCAAATCGAGCCGCCACCGGAACCGGAAGCCGATCTTGAGCAGCGCCGGGACCTGGCCGGCGAACAGCGCGACCACGCCGAGGGTGGTACCGACGCCGAGGGCGATGAGCGCCAGGTCAGGCCGCGTCTCGCGCAACGGAACGTAGAAGCCCAGCAGCGCGACGATGACCACGACGTTGTTGAACAAGGGAGCGACCGCGGTCGCAAAGAAGGTCCGGTACGAGTGGAGGATGCCGGTTGAGAGCGCGACGAAGCCGTAGAAGATGATCTGGACAGCGAAGAAGCGGAACAGGTAGACCGCAAGCTGCGAGTCCGCCGCGGACACCGTGAACGTCTGGGTCCAGACGAAGACCTGGGGAAGCAGCGTCCCGACGAGCGCGACGATGCCGAACAGGACGAAGGTGATCGAGAACAGCGTGTTCGCGAACGCGAACGCGCTCTCCTCGCCATCCCGGCGCGACCGCTCGAGGAAGATCGGGATGAACATCGATGACAGGACGCCGCCCGCGACCAGCTCGTAGATCATGTT
>DATCIA010000080.1:0-9784 GCA_036508075.1 Coriobacteriia bacterium | reverse complement strand
TCGTTCCTCGAGAAGGACGGCACCTTCACCAACACCGATCGCCGGATCAAGCGGGTGCGCCCGGTGATCGCGTCCCCCGGCGATGCGCTGCCCGACGGCGAGATCGTCCTCCGCATGTCGCGTCTGCTCGGCCTCGAGGCGGAATACGGCAGTGCGAGCGACATCATGGACGAGATGGCGATGGTCACACCGCAGTACGGCGGTGTGACCTACGAGCGCCTGGATGCAGAGGGCGAACTGCGGTGGCCGTGCCGCGACGCCGGGGACCCGGGCACCGCGATCCTGCACGCCGAGACCTTCACCCGTGGGCTCGGGGCGTTCGCGGCCGTCGACCACGAGCCCACCGCCGACCGCCCCACTGCCGAGCGCCCGCTCGTGATGACGACCGGTCGGCATCTGTGGAACTTCCACACCAACACGATGACGGTCCACAGCGAGGGCCTGGGCGGGCTCAGCGAGTGCGGCTACCTCGAGCTGAGCCCGGTCGACGCCGCGGCGCTGGGCATCGGCGACGGCGATCGCGTCGAGGTCACCAGCAGGCACGGCTCGGTCGAGACGGAGGCGCGCGTGCCGCGACGCGGAGGACCGAAGCCGGGTGTCGTGTTCATGCCTTTCCACTTCGCGGACTCGCCCGCGAACCGCATCACCGGCACCGACCTCGACCCGACGGCGAAGATCCCGGAGCTCAAGGTCACCTCGGTGCGGGTGCGGAGGGTATCGGGGGAGTAGCGCGGGCGCCCCTCACCGAGCCCCTGCCGCCGGTCGGCACGCCATCGCGGTCGATTCCCGCACGATGGAACCGTTCTCGCTACAGTGCGTTCGAGGTTCTAGGGCGACGACGGCGAAGGTGCCTGTCTTGGCTGATTCCAGCGCGCGGCGGAAGCCGACTTTCATCGATCTGCACCAGGACATGTTGTCCGGTGTGGCGCTGCTCGACGGTGGCTTCCCGGTTTACGGCGAGAGCTACCTCACCGGTGCGCATCACGCCTCCGCGGTCTGGTCGGCCCTCTATCCGACCCACTCCGATGACACGCTCATGGTCCAGCTCGACGCCCACGGAGAGCTGCTCCGCTCCCACAGCTCGCAGCTGCGCCTGATCTCCACCGTCGCCGACCTGGAGACGGAGGACCCCCGGACGGGCGTGCTGCCCCACTCCGAGGGCCTGCATCTGCCCGACATCGCGCCCGAGGTGCTCGACGCGCTGTGGGCCGAGTACTGCCTGCGCAGCCTCTCATTGACCTGGAACCACGAGACGGACTACGGGTTCAGCTGTTTCGACGACGGCGCGGCGCCGCTGAAGCCGGTCGGCCGTCACCTGCTCGGCGCGATGGAGCACAGCGACCTCTTCCTGGACCTCGCCCATCTCAACGAGCACGGGTTCTTCGAGGCGCTCGACTGCTATGCATCCCGGGTGCTCGTCACGCACACGTTCTGCCGGGCGATCACGGACCATCCGCGCGGGCTGACCGACGACCAGCTGCGGGCGCTCGGTGACCATGGCGGCCTGGTCGGACTGGCCTTCCCACCGGACTTCCTGGGTCAGAAGGGGTCGGTCGACGAGGCCCTGCACCACGTCGACCGCATCGCCACTCTGGCCGGCGAGGACGCGGTCTCGATCGGCAGCGACTGGGGAGTGGCCGAGATGGGAGAGCTGGGCGATCCGGCCACCCTCGGGGTCCTCGTGGAGGCCGTCGACAGCAGCTACGGGGGCGCGCTCGCGGAGAAGTTCGCGTACGCGAACGCGCACGAGTTCCTGCGGACGCACCTGCCGATCGAGTAGGGAAGAGGGCCCTCCCGGGCATATCGGGGTATAGTCCTGAGTCACCCCCGATGGTTTCCACGGAGGCACCCATGCCCTTATCGAGCGATCCGACGCGACCCGGCGACACTGCGGTCGTCTACTGCGAAGGCAACTTCGGCGGCATCGACGGCAAGACCGGCAACGGTCTCGTGCGGTTCTCCGAGAAGTACGAGATCCTCTCGGTCATCGACAGCGAGAAGGCCGGTCTCGACTCCGGCGAGGTCCTGGACGGCGTCGCGAACGGCATCCCCATCGTCGCGGACCTGGCCTCTGCGGTGGCCTCGGCGGGCTGCGTCCCGGGCTTCTTCATCTTCGGGATCGCGCCGTCGAGCGGGCTGCTCTCACCCGCGGAGCGCCGTGTCATGCTCGACGCGATCGAACTCGGGATGAACATCGTCAATGGGCTCCACGAGTTCCTGAACGACGACGAGGAGTTCGCCGCGGCGAGCGCCGAGCACGGCGTGACGATCCTCGACGTGCGGCGGCCACGCGACAAGAAGCATCTGCGCATGTTCACCGGCCGCATCTCCGAGGTCACCTGCCCGCGCATCGCGGTGCTCGGCACCGACAGCGCCAACGGCAAGCGCACGACGGCGACGATCCTCGTGCGCGCGCTCAACGAGCACGGGATCAAGGCGGTGCTCATCGGTACGGGCCAGACCGCCCTCATCCAGGGAGTCCGCTACGGCGTGGCCCTGGACGCGATCCCGATCCAGTTCTGCTCCGGCGAGATGGAGAGCACCGTGCTGGAGGCGTTCGAGACCGAGCGCCCCGACGTGATCGTCATCGAAGGGCAGGGCGCGCTGAGCCATCCCGCGTACGTCTCGTCGGGCTGCATACTCCGGGGGAGCAGACCCGACGCGGTCATCCTGCAGCACGCCCCCACGCGCAC
Source organism: Coriobacteriia bacterium (assembly GCA_036508075.1). Taxonomy (GTDB): domain Bacteria; phylum Actinomycetota; class Coriobacteriia; order Anaerosomatales; family PALSA-660; genus PALSA-660. The sequence goes on along the minus strand of DATCIA010000080.1, from coordinate 7,091 downwards.
CGTGCTGAGTGACTTTCCCGACCTGCCGATGTCGTCTCCCGCCGACGAGATCAGGCTGATCGAGACGTTCGCGGACACGAAGGTCATCGGCATCACGATCAATCACGAGGACATGACCGACGCCGAGGTCACGCTGGCGATCGCTCGCTACGAGGCGGAGTTGGGGATCCCGGCGACCGACGCGCTGACGCGTCCGGCGGAGCGGCTGGTGAAGATGGTGCTCGGGGCGTTCCCGGGGCTCGAGCGGGAGTAGGGCCGCGCGGTGACTATGGGCGCCGCGCCATTCTCCTCAGCCGCAGCGAGTTCCCTACGACCAGCACACTGCTGCCGGCCATCGTCGCCGCGGCGACCGCCGGGCTGATCACGCCGAACGCGGCCAGCGGGATCGTGATCGCGTTGTAGGCGAAAGCCCAAGCCAGGTTCTGCCGCGTGACCCTGCGCGTGGCGGCCGACATGCGCAGGAACCACGGCACCAGGTCGAGGTCGGGGCGTGCGAGCACCACGTCCGACGTCTCGCCGGCCACGTCGCTGCCGCCCCACACGGTCACCGACAGGTCGGCCGCGGCCAGCGCGGGCGCGTCGTTGACGCCGTCGCCGACCATCGCCACGTGCGCGCCGGTGGCCCGCCGCTCGGCGATCGCCGCGGCCTTGCCCTCGGGTGTCAGACGGCTGCGGTGGTCGGTGATGCCCAGCTTGCCCGCCACGGCGGCGGTCGTCGCCTCGCTGTCGCCGGAAAGCAGCAGGATCGTGCGGCCCATCGCGCGCAGGTCGCTGACGGCCTTGGCCGCGCCGGGCAACTCCTCGTCGCGCAGCGCGATGAAGCCGGCCACGCTCCCGTCGAGAGCTACCCACACGATGCTCTCGGCCGCGTCGGAGTGCGCGACCGCGTCGGCCAGCAACTCTGTGGGCGCCTCGGCCGGCATGAACGCCTCGGAACCGACACGCACCGCGCGCCCGTCTGCCAGCGTGCCCTCGACGCCCTGACCGCGCAGCGACCGGACGCCGCTCGCGGCGGGCGCCTCCGGGCACGAGCTCGCGATCGCCCGCCCGAGCGGGTGTTCCGAGTACTGCTCGACCGATGCCGCTGCGCACCGAAGGTCGGTGGTGTCGATGCCGGCGACGGCTCCCGAGCCCGTCACCTGCAGCCTTCCCGCGGTCAGCGTGCCGGTCTTGTCGATCGCCACCTCGCTCACCAGCGCCGCGGTCTCGAGCGCCGCGGGCACGCGCACGAGCACGCCCGCGCGCGTGGCGCGCCCGAGCGAGACGCTGATCGCCAAGGGTGTGGCCAATCCGAGCGCACACGGGCAGGCGACCACCAGCACGGCCACGCAGGCGATCAGCGCGGTCGCCGGGGACGCGCCGGCCACCAGCCACCAGCCGAGGAACGTCAGCACGGCCACGCCGAGCACGCCGAAGGTCAGGTAGCCCGAGGCGACGTCGGCCAGCCGCTGCACGGGCGCCTGTCCGGCCAGCGTCTTCTCGACCAGCGCGCGGATCGAGGCCAGACGCGACGATTCGACGGGGCGCTCGACCCGCGCGGTCAGCGGGCCTTCGCGCAGCACCGTGCCCGCGTAGAGCGTGTCGCCGGGGCGTTTTGGCGCCGCCGCCGACTCGCCGGTGAGCATCGCCTCGTCCGCGGCCCCCGTGCCGTCGGTGACGGTCGCATCGGCGGGCACGCGCTCGCCGAACTTCACGACGATCGTGTCCCCGGCCGCCAGCTCGATCGCGCGCACCTCCGCGAGAGCGCCGTCCGGGCCGATCCTCCACGCACGGTCGGGCTGCAGTTCGAGCAGCGCGCGGACGTCCTTGCGCGCCTGGGCGCCGCCGACGACCTCGAGGTAGCGGCCGGCCATGATGAACATGGTGATCATGCTCACGGAATCGAAGTAGGCGGGACGCCCGGTGAGTACCGCGTAGATGCTGTAGAAGTACGCCGAGAGGGTTCCGAGCGCCACGAGCGTGTCCATGTTCGCCGTGCGCGCGCGCAGCCCGGCCCACGCTCCGACCAGGAACGACTGCCCGCCGTAGAAGAGCACGGGCGTGGCAGCCGCCCACATGAACAGCCCGATGGTCCGCGCCTGGGACGACCCTGCAAGCCCCGAGGCGTACAGCCCGTAGAGCTGCGACATATAGAACATGTCCACTTGGAAGCCGAAGGCCAGCGCCACGAGCAGTTGGATGAGCGTCCGTTCCTCACCCTTGTCCTCGGATCCGCCGCCCTCGATCCCGACGACGCGCGCGCGGTAGCCGGCGCGCTCGATCAGCCGCACGACCTCGTCCGTATCCGTCAGTGCGGGGTCGTACTCCACACGCGCCTTGCCCATCGCGAAGTTGATGTCGGAGAACCTCACGCCCTTGTGCTGCGCCACCGTGCGCGACACGACCTCGGCGCATGAAGGGCAGGTGAGCCCGTCGACGGTCAGGAACGCGACCGCGCGCCCGCCCGGGACGGGCGTCTTGGCCGGCGCGGCGCCTCCGTGCATGTGGGCGTGGTCCATCCCGGAGGCGCTCGCGTCCCCGTGCATCTGAGAATGGTCCACGTCAGTAGCCCTTGGGCCCTATCTCGGCGTAGATGCGCGTGGTCATGTCGCCCGGGCTCACGTGTGGTTCGAACTCGGAGAGCACTTTGGTCTCGGCCATCTCCGAGTCGCGGTGCTTCTCCAGCGCCTCCCAGCTGCCCCACTCGCTGGTCAGCACCAGGCGGGTGGTCTTCGGGTCGTCCACCGAATACAGCGCCCGCGACGTCATGAACCCGTGTTCGTCGGGGAGCCGGACCTTCAGGAACCCGAGCACGCGACCGAGGGAGTGGCCGATCTCGAGCTGATCCATCTGGTCGGGCTGGATCGTGAAGGAGGTCTCGTAGATGTAGGGCACGGGCCTCTTCCCTCCTACTTCGGCTGCCAGAACAGGATCATGTAGGCGAAGTACGCCACGAGCGTCACGCCGGCGGCGACCATCCCCATGACGGGCAGGCCGCCGCCGCCCTCCGAGATGATGTTGGCGAAGCTGTCGATGTACCCGTCGGGGCTGACCCGCTCGCTATCGCCCTCCTCCTCGGGAGGCCGGTTCCCGGCGCTTCCCGGCTTGGTGCCGGAGCGGTGGCGCAGCGCGAACACCATGCATGCGCCGAACAGCGTCAGCGTGCCCGCGATGATGGAGAACCACTGTCCTCCGATGTCCAGGACATTGTCAGGCATGCCTCGGACCCTCCTTCGCCGAGTCCCGGCCCGGCCAGCCCAGCGGCTCCTTGTCCTCGAGCATCGCGTACTTGGCGTCCTCGATGTCGTCGAACTGGTGCGTGCGAAGCCCCCACGCGATCAGGACGAGCCCGGAAAGCGACACCAGCGCCATCCAGCCGACGACCACCCACAGCCCGAGCGGCATGGCGCTCATCCTCCCCACTTCCCACCGGTGAGACCGGTGAGGTAGGCCGTCAGGTTCCAGACCTCGGTCTCGGTCAGCACCGGACGGAAGGCGTACATCATCGTGCCGGGAACGCCCTCGCGGATGCGGTAGAACAGGTACGCGTTGCTCATGCCGACGGGGAGCGGCGCCGGCGAACCGCTGGCCAACCCCGCAGTCCCGGGCCCGTTGCCCTTGCCGCTCGGGCCATGACACGTGGCGCACCACTGCTCGTAGAGCGGTTTGCCGGCGGCGGGCGTGATGGTCGTGATCTCGGCCTGGAAGATGCCCGGGTCGGTGCGCACGTAGGGTCCCGGCACCGCGCCATCGCCCATCGCGCTGGTCGCCATTCCGGCGGTGCCGTCGACGAAGGAGCGCTTGACGAACGAGACATCGTTGAAGCGTTCGCGCTCGGTCAGGAACTCGCCCCACGAGGGCATCGCCGTGACCTTGATGCCGTTCGTGATGCGCGCGAGCAGGCCCCCGTCGACGGTGCCCGCCTTGAACTGCCCGGCCGCCACCTGCGCCGGCAGCTTTCGCAGGTCCGCAGGCTTGGGCTTGAGGTACGAGCCGTCGATGCCGGCGCCGTCGCCCGCGAGCCCGTGGCACGTGGCGCACTGCGCGAGGAACTGCGCCTTGCCGGCCTCGTAGCTCGCGTTGGCCGGCACCTTCATCGTCTTCATGGTGGTGGGGAAGTCGAAGTCGCTGCCTTTGGCGAGCTGCGCGGGCTGTTTCTCGGACTGCGTGAACATCTCGCGGATGTAGTGGACGAGCTGCCAGCGTTCAGCGGGAGTGTACTGAACCCGCCAGGCGGGCATCCCGGTCCACGGCACCCCTTCGGAGATACGCCAGAAGTAGTCGGCATCGATGTAGGTGGAGTAGCCGGCCAGGTCGGAGAAGTCCGGCGGCACCGGCTCGATGCCCGCACGGAACGGCCCCTTGCCCGATCCCGCGTCGCCGTGACAGACGAGGCACTCGCGGACCCATATCCGCTTGCCGGCGTCGAGGACCTCGACCGTCGCGGGCAGCGGGTTGCTCTTCTGGTAGGCGGCAGGCGGGGTGCCCTCGTTGGGGTCCCGCTCGATCGGGTGGGCGTAGATCTCCTGGACGTAGCGGATGACGTTCCAGCGCTGAGAGACCGTCAGGCTCTCCTTCCAGGGGGGCATGACCGAGCCCTGGATGCCCTCCGACACGTGCCAGAACCACTGGTCGTCCGGCATGGAGCGGAACGGGTCGACCTTGAAGTTGGCGGGCGTGACGATGAGCGTCCCGCCGTAGTGCCCGAGCCCGTTGCCTCCGCAGCCGTGGCACGTCATGCAGCGCGCGTTGTAGATGAGCTTGCCTTCGTAGAGGCCGGAGTCCTTGAACGTCGGCCAGCCCTGCGCGGGCGCGTTCGGGCCCGTGTTCGGCAGGGCGGTCGCCATGGCCGGCGCCGTGGTCTCCGCGTACTCGGCCGGCGAGGTGATCATCTGCTCGGCCGCGGCGCGGTCGCCCAGGTAGAAGAGGTACTCGGCGATGTCGCGCAGCTGCGCTTCCGACAGGAAGGAGTAGCTCGCCATGATCGACATCGGCGAGTATTCGCGCGGCGCGCGCAGGTGGTCGATCTCCCACTGCATGCTGCGCTTGCGGCCCAGGTACGACAGGTCCGGTCCGGTGCGCTCCGACCCCAGGATGAGCGGGTTGTCGAAGGCGTAGTCGCCGCCCTGCGATACCGGTCCCATCGCGTTATCGACGTCGCGGACGTACTGCGTATGGCAGTAGTTGCACCCGTTGGAGAGGAACAGCTCCCGGCCCCGCGACTGTGCCTCGTTGCGTTCCTGCCCGACAGTGGTCGCGGGCGGGTTCCACAGGGCGACCGGGGCGAAGACGACCACCGACACCACCGCGAAGAACACGAGCAGACCACCGACGAGGATGATCTTGAACGTCATCTTCACGGCCGCTCACCGCCTTCCGCCATCTCGGCGCGGGGCGCGGTCATGGGGGAGACGAGCGTCGGGACCTGCAGCGGCCGGCGCACGATGACCGTGGCCAGCACGTTGTAGGCGAACATCGCGAAGCTCACGACGAGTAGCGCGCCGCCCATGACCCGAAGCGCGAAGAACGGACGCAGCCCCGGAAGCACCGACCAGATCGGCAGACCCTGGTGCACCCACGAGGCGCCCTGGTCGAGCCCCACGAACATGAACCCGAGGAAGAACGCGGCGAACCCGACGACGTAGAACGCGTACTGTGCCTTGGCCAGCCGGGTGCTCCACAGCGAGCAGCCGTAGATCCGCGGAAGCGCGTAGTAGAGGCCGCCGATGAGGGTCGAAGCACCGAAGAACAGCAACGCCAGGTGCGCGTGCCCCGGGACGTACTGGGTGAAGTGCGTGAGCTCGTTGACGCCTCGCAGCGCCTCGTTCGACCCCTGGAACGACACCAGGACGTAGGCGGCCCAGCCGGTGATCACGTACAGGAGTGGCACGCTCGATCTGAGCCGTCCCCAGTTGCCGCGCATGGTGAGCAGGATGTTGAACATGAACGCGAGCACCGGGATGACCATGGCGAAGCTCTCGGCGACTGCGATGGTCTTGAGCCAGTAGGGGATCGGCGCCCACAACAGGTGATGCGCTCCGACCCCCGTGTAGAAGAACGCGGTTCCCCAGAACGCGATCAGCGACAGGAAGTGGCTGTACAGCGGCGTCGAGGTCTCGCGAGGGATGATGAAGTAGATGACCGCGAGCAGCCCGGTCGTGAACCACAGACCGAGCACGTTGTGGCCGTAGAACCAGTTGAAGATGGCGTCGTTGATCCCCGTCAGCGCTCCCGTGGGCGGGTTCCACATGACGTTGCCGATGAGGTACAGCATCGGGAACCAGATGACCGTCCCGATGATGTACCAGAGGCTCACGTAGAGTCTCGGCTCCACCCGCCGTCGGATGGTCATGTAGATGTTGATCATGTTCAGGATCAGCACGACCATGACCGCGATGTCGATCGGCCAGATGAGCTCGGCGTATTCGCGGCTCTGCGTGAACGCGAGCAGGATGCCGACGATCCCGCCGGCGAGCGCCAGGTTCCACAACAGCGCGCACAGGTTGCCGAGCCGCTCGCTCCAGATCTTGCGGCCGGTGAGACGGGGCACGATGTAGAGCCACATGCCCATCATCGCTCCCGACAGCCACGCGAACAGCACGGTGTTGACGTGCGCCTGGCGCAGCCGCCCGAAGACGAGCCACGGGATGCCTCGGGCGAAGTCGGGGAAGACGAACTCGATCGCCAGGACCAACCCCATCAGCACGCCGATGACGAGCCAGATCGCCGCCGAGACCATGAAGTTCGCAGCAGCGCTGTTGTCCTTCCTCCAACTGAACACGAAACCACCCCCGTGTCGGCGCCCCGAAGCCGTGCCTGCTCCTCCCACAGATACCCATACGGTGTTGCGCATCAACCGCCCCGTGGCGGGGAGTCCGTGGGGCGGGACTATCATCTGCGCAGACGACGGGACCGGTCGCGCTACGGCCGCTCAGCGCGAAGGGGTGGTCACGTGATGTGCCCGCAGTGCGGTGGACAGGTCGCGGACGGCGCTCGGTTCTGCCCGGCGTGCGGCACTGCGCTGGCGGTCGCCCCGCCGGCTCCGCCCGAGATCCCGCCGCCCCCGGTGTCTACGGCGCCGGCGCCCCCGGCCCACGAGCCGCCGTCGGCCC
>DATCIA010000079.1:0-6338 GCA_036508075.1 Coriobacteriia bacterium | reverse complement strand
AGCGGCTCCTCGCGCACGTCCGAGGGCGCTGCGGGCACGTCGACCAGGAGCAGGTCGGGGGCGAACGCCTTGGCCCGCGCCATCACGTTGCCGGCGGGGTCGATCGCCACCGAACGGCCGTCGAAGACGAGTTCGTCCTGCCCGCCGACGAGGTTGCAGTACAACAGGTGGACCCGGCTGTCGGCCGCGCGGTCGCGGAGCATCTCCTCGCGCTCGCTGCCCTTCATCGAGTGGAAGGGCGAGGCGGAGATGTTGAGGACCACGGTCGCGCCGGCGGTGGCGGCTTCCGCGACCAGTTCTGGAACCCAGACGTCCTCGCAGATCGTCAATGCGCACGGCTCACCCGCCACCCGGATCAGCAGCGGCTCCGTGCCGGGCTCGAAGTAGCGCTCTTCGTCGAAGACCCCGTAGTTGGGCAGACGGCGCTTGCGGTAGACCGCGGTGACGGCGCCGTCCGAGCAGACCGCCGCCGAGTTGTGCAGCACGTTCCCGTCGCGCTCGACGAAGCCGACGACCGCCGTGATGCCCGTGCACGCGGCTGCGACACGCGCGAGCGCGTCAGCGAGCCCGTCGACGAAGTGGGCTTTGGCGACGAGGTCCTCGGGCGGATACCCCGCAAGTGCCAGCTCGGGCGTCAGCACCAGGTCGGCGCCCTGCGCGCGGGCAGCATGGACGGCCCCGATCACGAGGTCGGCGTTGCGCGCGATGTCGCCCACCGTGCCGTCGATCTGAGCCAACGCGATGCGAGCCACGTGCGGATCCTCTCTCGAGCCGGGGACAGGGCCAAGCGTACCATCCGCGCCAGTTTCTCCCACCGGAGGGGTACATCTACCAGTGACGGGAAGGTGGTACGCCATGGCTTCGTTCTTCTATACCTCCGACGCGGGCACGCTACGCCGCACGTGGGGGCTGCTCGTCGCGTGGGGCACGCTGGTGGCCGCCGTAGGCATCGTCGTCGCCGGGCTCCCCGGCCTCACGGCGAGTGTGCTCGTGTTCCTGACCGGGGTCGGCTCGGCGATCGCGGGCCTGGTGTGGATCTCCTGGGCGATCTCGCTGCGGCGCGCCAGCGGAGGCTGGCTGGCCATCACGTTCATCCCGGGCGTGCTGCTGCTCGTGTTCGGCGCGTACGCTCTGCTCCGCCCGGAGGCACTGGCGGAGTTCCTGTTCCGGGCCGCCGGCGCGATCGCCGTCGTATGGGGGCTCGCCGACATGGCCGCCTCGTGGCGGTTGCGTGAGTTCTTCAACGCGTGGTGGCTGCGGCTGCTGCGTGGCGTCCTGGTCGCCGGAGTCGGCGTGCTCGTGTTCCTGCTGCCGTCCGCAGGCGTCGTGACGGCCGGGCTGCTGCTCGGCGTCTGGCTCATGGTCATCGGCGCGACGACGATCGCGCTCGGACTCGCCGCACGGCGGCTTCCGAAGTCCGGCCCCGCCAGCGTCGTGGACGGGCTGCCGTCCGCGCCCGGGAAACTGCCCCCCGCCTGATAACAGGAGAAGGGGCCCGGCGCAGGCCGGGCCCCTTCTCTTCGCTCAAGGCAGGTCGAGCGGGGCTACTTCACCTTGAACGTCAGGCTCGAGAGGTTGCGGGTGGCCGCGCGCGTGGATCCGAGGAACGCGCTGGCGTAGTACCGGTAGGTTCCGGACTTCGCCGGCGCCTTCATCACCTTGCGCCAGGTCTGCGTCGATCCGGACGTGGAGACCTTCTTCAGGCTGTAGGTCAGGTCGAAGCTCTGCCCCGAGACGCCATGGATCCGCATCTGCACCTTGCTCGGCGAGCCCTCGACCTTCACGGTCAGCGTGATCGTGTGCGTGGCGCTGACGCTGGAGGGGGCGATACTGGCTGATGTGATGGTTACGGAGCCCGTCGAGGTGGTCGACGTGTCGGAGGTGCCCGACGTCGCTCCCGTACCATTGGCCGCCGCAAGATCGGCGGTGAGCTGCGCGACCTGTTCGGACAGTGATGCGACCTGCGCCTCAGCGTTCACAGCACGGGACTCGCTGACCGCGATGGCGGCGCTCGTGTCGATCCCGGCCCCGCTCAATTGCGTCTGGAGTGCGGCTATGCGGTTCGCGGACGCGGTGCCGCTGACGACCATGATCGCCAACCCGATCGCCAGCCCGAAGATCACCGAGGCGACCACCCAGCCCCAGAACTTGTTCTGCGGAATCCGCATGTACTGCACGTCGGGCCCCTTTCCCGTGCGCCTTCGAGCGGCGCTGCTCACGGCACGATAGTAGCCCCGATGTGCGGCGCTGGCGACACGGCCGCGCCAACAGTACCGGCTCAGGCGCCGTGGACCGCGATCGCGAGGCTCGCGACGAACCTGGATACCGCCTTCGGCTCGCGCTGGCGCTTCACGATGGCGCTGCCCACGATGACGCCGTCGGCGATCCGGGCGACGGAGGCCGCCTGCTCGGGTGTCGAGACTCCGAAACCCACGGCGACCGGGCAGTCGTTGGAGCGCCACTCCCGGACCCGCTCGATCAGGGCCGGAAGCCCGCCGGGGAGCTCCCCGCGCTCCCCCGTCACCCCGACGCTGGAAACGACGTAGATGAACCCGCTCGACGCCTCCGCGACGGTCCTGAGGCGCTCCGGCGTGGACGTCGGAGCCGCGAGGAACACCGTGTCGATCCCGAGCGGGTGCGCGACCGCAGTCCACATCTCCGTCATCCGGTTGCCGGGCGGCAGGTCGGGCACGATGAACCCGCCGATCCCCGCCGCCGCGGCGTCCGCGGCAAGACGAGGCAGGCCGTAGCGGAGCATCGGGTTGAGGTAGGTCATGAGCGCGATGGGCGGCATGCCGGCGGTGGCCGTCAGCTCCGCTGCCAGCGCGAGCGTCTCGGCGAGCCCGAAGCCCCCCTCGGCCCCGCGCGCCACGCTCGCTGCGTCCACGATCGTCGGTCCGTCCGCGAGCGGGTCGGCGTACGGGACGCCGAGCTCGATCAGGTCGGCCCCCGCCTCGGCAGCGGCACGGATCGAGGCGATCGACGTGGCGCGGTCGGGGAAGCCGGCCATCAGGTAGGTGATGAGAGCCGGACGCCCGTGGAGGAAGGCGGTCCCCAGGCGCCGGTACGGATCGACGGCCACGCCTAGAGCCCCGCGTCGCGGACGATGTCGATGTCCTTGTCGCCCCGGCCGGAGACCGTGACGACCACGGTGGCGCCTGGCCCGAGCTCGCGGGCCAGGCGCGGCAGCAGCGCGAGCGCGTGGCTCGACTCGATCGCCGGGATGATCCCCTCGCACCGCGTGACGAGCGCGAACGCTTCGAGCGCCTCGGCGTCGGTGACCGGCTCGTAGCGGACGAGGCCTTCATCCTTGAAGTACGCGTGCTCGGGGCCGACACCGGGGTAGTCGAGCCCTGCCGAGATCGAGTACGCCTCGAGCGGATTGCCGGCGTCGTCCTGCAGAAGGTAGCTGTAGAAGCCGTGCATCACGCCGGGCGTGCCCAGGGTCATCGACGCCCCGGTCTTGTCCGAATCGATGCCAAGACCCGCGGCCTCGGCACCCACGAGCAGAGGGCGCTCGGCTACCGGGATGTGCGCGATGAACGGGTAGAACGTGCCGATCGCGTTGCTGCCCCCGCCGATGCAGGCGATCACCGCGTCCACGCGGCCGATCCCCTTCTCGGCGATCTGAGCGATGGTCTCCTCGCCGATCACGCTTTGGAACGTGCGCACCATCGTGGGATACGGGTGCGGGCCGACCGCGCTCCCGATGCAGTAGAACGTGTCCTCGACACGCTCGACCCAGTGGCGCAGCGCCGCTGTAACGGCGTCGGCGAGCGTGCCGCTCCCCTCGTCGACCGGGACGACCTCCGCTCCCAACAGCCGCATCTTGTACACGTTGAGCGACTGGCGCCGGATGTCCTCGACGCCCATGAACACCGCGCACTCGAGTCCGAGCAGTGCGCAGGTCGTGGCGGTCGCCACGCCGTGCTGACCGGCCCCGGTCTCGGCGATCACGCGCCGCTTGCCCATGCGCTTGGCGAGCAGGCACTGGCCGAGCGTGTTGTTGATCTTGTGCGCGCCGGTGTGCGCGAGGTCCTCGCGCTTGAGGTAGACACGGCCCAGCCCCACGGCCGCTGCCAGGTTGTCCGCCCGGTAGAGCGGGGTCGGACGTCCGACGTAGTCGCGGAGCAGGTCGGCGAGCTCGCGCTCGAACGACTCGTCGCGCGCCTCGAAGGCGGCGGTGAGCTCTTGCAGGGCCGGGACCACGGTCTCGGGGACGAACGATCCGCCGTACGGCCCGAAGAAGCCCTGCGCGTCCGCGCCGCGGTACGCCGCTTCGGCGCTCGGGAGAAGGTCGCTCATCGTCTCGCCCGTCCTTCGTTCTCGTCTTCCGCCGCACGGACCTCGGCGATGAACCGCTCGATCTTCGCCTCGTCCTTGATGCCGGGCGCCGACTCGACGCCCGACGACACGTCGACGCCCGCGGGACGCAGCCGTCGCACCGCCTCGCGAACGTTCTCGGGACGCAGGCCGCCCGCCAGGCAGACCGGGGCGATGTCGGGTACCTCGAGCGCGAGGTTCCAGTCGAACGACTTCCCGCTGCCGCCTGCGGCGCCCTCGACGAGCGTGTCGAGCAGCACCGCGGCGACCGCGCCCTTGTACGGCAGCATCCGGTCGGGGTCGAATCCCGGACCCACGCGGAACGTCTTCACGACGGGCACCGCCACCGAGGCGCAGTACATGGGGCCCTCGGAGCCGTGCAGCTGGACCTCGTTGAGTTCGAGCACCTCCACCGCCTTCGACACGTCCTCGAGCGGCGCGTCGACGAACACCCCGACGCGCACCACGGTCGGCGGTACCTTGGCGAACACCTTCGCGGCCTGCTTCAGCGTCACAGAGCGAAGGTGCCCCGGAGCGAGGATGACGCCGAGCGCGTCCGCGCCGGCGCGCACGGCAGCGCGCGCATCGATCTCGCGCGTCAATCCGCACACCTTCACCCTCGTCCGGGACACCGTCATGTCGTGTCTCCTACTCGGCTTCGCACAGCGTCGAACCGGCGGCGAAGTCGAAGTCCTTCAGCTCTCCGCTGTTGTACGCGTCGTACGCGGCCAGGTCGAAGTGACCGTGGCCCGAGAGGTTGAACAGGATCGTCTTGTCCTCGCCGGCCGCCTGCGCGGCCTTGGCCTCGATGATGGCGGCCAGGATGGCGTGGCTCGACTCCGGCGCCGGCAGGATGCCCTCGGCGCGCGCGAACTGCACGGCTGCGGCGAAGCAGGCGGTCTGGTCGACGGCGATAGCCTCGGCTTCGCCCTCGTGCACGAGCTGGCTGACCAGAGGCGAGTCGCCGTGGTAGCGCAGACCGCCCGCGTGTATGCCGGCCGGTACGAAGTCATGGCCCAGCGTGTACATCAGCATCTGAGGCGTCATGCCCGCCTCATCACCGAGGTCGTAGCGGTATTCGCCGGCGGTGAGCGTTGGGCACGCCTTGGGCTCGACCGCGAGCAGACGAGCGTGGCTCTTGCCCTCCAGCTTGCGGTGGTAGTACGGGAACGCGATACCGGCGAAGTTCGAGCCGCCGCCGACGCACGCCACGACGACATCGGGCTCTTCACCGGCGAGCGCCATCTGCTCGATGGCCTCCTGGCCGATGATCGTCTGATGCAGGCAGACGTGGTTGAGCACGCTTCCGAGCGCGTAGTGCGTGCCCGGGTCCTTGATGGCGACCTCGCAGGCCTCGGAGATGGCGATGCCGAGCGAACCGGTCGAGTCCGGATCCATCGCCAGCACGTGGCGGCCGGCGTCGGTCAGGTTGGTCGGCGAGGAGTGCACCGTGCCGCCGTAGGTCTCCATGAGGATGCGGCGATACGGCTTCTGGTCGTAGGAGACCTTGACCATGAACACCTCGACGTCGATGCCGAACAGCGCACCCGCGATCGACATCGCGCTGCCCCACTGGCCCGCGCCGGTCTCGGTCGCGATCTTGGTGATGCCTTCCATCTTGTTGTAGTAGGCCTGCGGGATCGCGGTGTTGGGCTTGTGCGAGCCCGCGGGGCTGACGCCCTCGTACTTGTAGAAGATCTTGACGCCCTCGGGCAGGCCGAGGACCCGCTCCAGCTGGCGCGCGCGGAGCAGCGGGGAGGGGCGGTAGGTCTTGTAGATATCGATGACCGCGCCGGGAATGTCGATCCAGCGGTCGGGGGACATCTCCTGCTTGAGACACTCCATCGGGAAGATCGAGGCGAGGCGCTCACCTATCTGGTCCGGCCCGAGTTCGGTGCCATCGGGCGCGAACGCCTTCGGCGGCGCGGGCGGATTCTTGAGGTCGGGCATGATGTTGTACCAGGCCTCGGGGATCCTGGTCTCGTCGAGTCCGAACCTCGTCTTGTCGGATGACA
>DATCIA010000078.1:0-4117 GCA_036508075.1 Coriobacteriia bacterium | reverse complement strand
GCAGGCGGCGTCCGCACAGCGGGAGGTCCTGTGACCGAGGGCAAGCGCTCGACATTCCAGGCGATCCGATTCCTCGTCCTCGCGCGTCCGGTGTTCCGCGCGGTGGACTTCCATTCGAGCTATGCAGCCGCCGCGCGCGCGCGGCGCCACGGCGCCGACTGGAACGACCACGCCGAGCGCCTAAGCGAGCTCGATGGGCGGCGCCGCGCACTGCAGCGCGAGATGACCGCGCTGTCCGCCACCCACGGCGAGGCGTGCGCGGCGTGCAAGGGCGGCTGCTGCACCGAGGAGCGCTTCCGCGACTCGCTTGTGGATCGCGTTCTGCAGGACCCCTCGCAGCCGAACGCGGCTCCCCGAAGCCTGCGTTCGAAAGAGCGCGAGACACACACGGAGTACGCGCCGTTGCGCACCTCGAAGGCGGCGCAGGCCGCGCCGCGGGAGTACTGCCCGAACTGCACGCCCCAGGGGTGCAGTCTTCCCGCGGACCAACGCCCGATCCAGTGCCTCGCCTACCACTGCCGCGCGAGCATCGCGCCGCTTTCGGCCGAGGAGTGCGAGTCCGGGATCCGTGCGGTGAAGGGCCTCATGCGCGTCATGATCGAGACCGCGGCCCTGCCGCGGAGGGCGGCGCGCGGCTAGTACGCGATCGCCACGGCCTTCTTGACCCACAGCCCGCCCTGCGCGCACTTCACCAACAGCGCGGCGAGGTCCGCGCGGGAGATCCGCGAACCCTTGGGAACGGCGTTGCCCTCGACGACGCGGTAGATGCCGGTCAGGGGCCCGTCGGTGAGGACCGGCGGTCGGACGATCGTCCAGTCGAGGTCGGAGAGCATCACGTCGCCCTCCATCCGCTCCATGTCCTGGTAGATGGGGATGAGGCGAGGCACCTTGTGCATCGCGCGCATGGTGAAGGTCAGGTTGGAGCTGTCGTCCCCGACGCCCGCCGCGGAGACGACCACGAGGCGCCGGATGCCGCGCGCGTTCATGGCCCGGATCGTGTTGGCGATGCCATCGGAGTAAACGGTCACGGGGTTGCCCCGGTGTGCGCCGAGCGTCGAAACGACCGTGTCGCAGCCCTCGACCGCCTTCCGGACGGCGTCCGCATCGGTCACGTCGCCGACGAACGCGGTGAGCCGCTCGTTCGCGACGGTGAGGTTCTCCGGATCGCGCACGAACGCGACCACTTCGTGGCCGTGGCCGAGCGCCTGCTCGACCACCTGCAGCCCCGTGCCGCCGGTGGCGCCGAGAACGAGGATCCGCACGCGGCTCAGGCCCCGGCCATCTCGGACTTGAGCCCCTCGACGGCGGCACGGTACTCCGGCATCGACGTGCCGAGGATCTGCGTGGCGAGGATCGCCGCGTTACGCGCTCCGTTGATGGCGACACACGCCACCGGGACGCCGGAGGGCATCTGCACCATCGAGAGCAGGGAGTCGAGACCGCCGAGGTCCGAGGTCTTCATCGGCACGGCGATCACGGGCAGCGGCGTGTAGGCGGCGACGACACCGCCCAAGTGCGCGGCCTTGCCCGCCGCGGCGATGACGACCTTCACGCCGCGGTCGGCCAGTCCGGCCGCCCACTCATGGACCTTCGCGGGCTGGCGGTGGGCCGAGGCGACCAGCAACTCGTAGGGAACGCCGAGGCCCTCGAGGGTCTTGGCGCACTCCTCCATGACGGCCATGTCCGACTGCGAACCCATGACGATGCCTACCAGCGGGGCGTCACTCATGACGGTCCTCTCCGTTGCCTGTGCGGTCTCGGCCGGCGCGGACGGCGCCGGGACGCGAAAGATCGGATACGCGAGCAGGGCGAGCGTGGCCACCACGAACACGCCGATCCCCCAGATGGGCAGGCCCAGGAACGAACCGACGATGGTGACCAGGAACGACACCACGACGCCGGCGACCACGAAGGCCAGGCCGAGTGCTACCCACTCCCGGGCGATCCGCTTCATCGGGGCAGCGCTTCCTCGGCCGCCTCCGACTCAGCGACCGCTTCCGCCACCGCACCGTGCAACTCCTCGCACGACGCACCCTCACCCTCGCCGAAGAGCAGCTGGCGCTCGTCGGGCTTCAGCGCGGCGCGCGCCTGGTCGCGGACGTTGTTCACGCCGATGAAGAACTCGCGCATCATCGCGACCATCAGGTACCGGCCGCGCGGGGTGAGCGTGATGTACTCGTCATCATCGCGGTCGAACGCGCCGACCGCGCGCATGTAGTTGACCTCCATGCGCAGCCCGCGGTCGATCGACACGCCGAAGTCGCGCACGAACTTCTTCTTGTCGAGACGCAGCCCGAACAGCTCCATCAGGAACCGGTAGCGCATGCGCTCGTGCGCGCCGAACGACTTCGCGCCGGCCACGCCCATGCGGCCCGCGGCGAGCTGCGAGCCGTACTCGCGCAGCGAGAAGGTGTTCACGTAGAGCGTGCCGTCGAGGTACGAGAAGGCGCCGGACCCGATGCCCACGTACTCCTCGTAGTCGACGATGTACTCGTCGATCATGCCCCCGGCCTTGCGCGAGAACGTCCACGCGCTTCCGTTCTCGAAGGTGTCCGAGAGCTCCTCGGAGAGCACCTTGTAGAAGTCGGCCTCGCGCTTGTAGTCGACCGGACCGACCGTGCGCGCCAGTTCGCGGTTGACCGCGGGCGACGCCATCAGCGGGTAGAAGGTCGTCTGGTTGGCGGTCGACTCGCGCAACATGGCGACGTCGTGGTGCAGCATCGCCTCGGTCTGCGAGGGGAAGTTGAAGATCATGTCCACGTTCATCGAGTGGAACGAGCCTGCCGTGGCCTGGACGCGCTCGAGGATCTCGGCGCCCGAGCCATACTTGTCGTAGCGCTCCATCTGCTTGAGCAATCCGTCGTCGAAACTCTGGACGCCGACGCTCAGGCGCTGCACGCGCGGCGCGAGCGCCTCGACGTACTCCGGCAGCAGGTGGTTCGGGTTCGTCTCTGACGAGACCTCCGTGATGGAGAACAGCTCGCGCGCCAGGTCGATCGTCTTGCACAGCTCGTCGAGCATGATCGTCGGGGTGCCGCCGCCCACGTACATCGAGGTGAAGTCGTAGCCCATCGCGGCGACCATGCGCATCTCTTCGCGCAGGCTGTCGAAGTAGGGCACCGCGCGCTCGGGCGAGAACGGGAAGCGGTTGAACGAGCAGTACGGGCACAGCCGCTGGCAGAACGGCACGTGCACGTAGAGCAGGTACTCGCGGCCGGTGATGGGGCCGGGAAGCCGGGCGAGGTCAGCGTGCCCGAGCGCCAGGTAGCGCGAATTGAGCGTGCGGACGACCGGGGTGAGCAATCGTTCAGCGAGCACTAGGCCTCCGAGCCGAAGATCTTGGCGGCGATGTCCTTGCGGTAGAACATGCCCTCGAAGGAGATCTTGGAGACCGCCTCGTAGGCGAGTGCCCGGGCCTCGCGCATGGTGGGCGCGAGTGCGGTCACGTCGAGCACGCGACCTCCGGCGGTTACGAGCGCACCGTCCTCGCGCAGCGCGGTGCCCGCGTGGAACACGGTCACGCCGTCGATGGCGTTCGCCTCGTCCACGCCCGTGATGACCTTGCCGGCCTCGTACGCGCCGGGATAGCCGCCCGAGGCGAGCACTACCGACACGGCGTAGTCGCTCTTCCACATGAGCGTGGTGTCGGCCAGCGTACCATCGCCGACGGCCAGCATCACGTCGACGAGATCGGTCGTCAGCCGCGGCAGCAGGACCTGGGTCTCCGGGTCGCCGAAGCGCGCGTTGTACTCGAGGACCACGGGGCCGGCCTCCGTGAGGATGAAGCCTCCGTAGAGGATACCGCGATAGCGGATCCCCTCCTTGAACAGACCGGCGATGGTCTGCTTGAGAAGAGCGGCCATCTTGGACGCCGTGTAGTCGTCGATGGACGGGACCGGGGAGTAGACGCCCATGCCGCCGGTGTTCGGGCCCTCGTCGTTGTCGAAAGCGCGCTTGTGGTCGCGAGCCAACTCCATCGGGATGACGGTGACGCCGTCGGTGAACGCGAGCAACGAGCACTCAGGCCCCTTGAGGAACTGCTCGATGATCACGACGTCTCCGGCCTCACCGAACCCGCCGTTGAAGCACAGCTCGACAGCCGCCTTGGCCTCCTCGA
>DATCIA010000077.1:0-10264 GCA_036508075.1 Coriobacteriia bacterium | reverse complement strand
GTCACGCCAGTGGCACCGCTGGTTAGCTACGTTCGGTCGGGATAACCGCTGAAAGCATCTAAGCGGGAAGCCCATCCCAAGATGAGATCTCCCACTGGGTTAACCAGGTAAGGGCCCTCGTAGACTACGAGGTTGATAGGCGGCAGGTGTAAGGGCAGCAATGTCTTCAGCCGAGCCGTACTAATCGCCCGAGGTCTTGATCATCTGTTCTTGGCGCGTGACTTCGCTATGCAGCTCTCAGGGTGCGGAAACGCACCTTGTTCGAGCACGGCTGTTGACAACCTCATATCGCTCCGACGAGCGATATCACGCCTGAAGTGATGGAAGCCGTCGGATGTGCTCAGTGGCTATGGCGGAGGGGGTACACCCGATCCCATTCCGAACTCGGAAGTTAAGCCCTCCAGCGCCGATGGTACTGCGGCAGCCGCCGTGGGAGAGTAGGACGTCGCTGAGCACATCCGACGGCTTTCGCCGTTTCTTCAGGCGCTCGAGGTCTCAGGCGGTCGACGCCGCCGGCGCCGCTCTCGGCCCGGATCCCTATCTTGACTGAACCAGTAGGGATTAGGTATGCTTCGCAGCGACAACCATCCGCGGGCGGAGCTTCCCGGGCCGCCGGCCCCTACATGAAGGACGAAGAACATGACGAACGAAGAAGTCCAGGCGGTACTCGACAAGATCAGGCCCGCGCTGCAGGCCGACGGTGGCGACGTGGAGCTCGTCGCGGTCGAGGGTGGCGTCGTGAAGGTAGCCCTGCAGGGCGCCTGCCGCGGTTGCCCGATGTCTCAGCTGACCCTGGCCAACGGCGTAGAGCGCGTGCTGAAGGCCGAGCTTCCCGAAGTCGAGCGCGTCGAGGCCGTCTAGGCTTCGAAGGACCGGTATGCATCACGAGCGCCCCGCGGATCACCGCGGGGCGCTCGTTGCATGTCAAGGGTCATGCGTCGGGACTTCGTTGCCGTTCGGAACGCGAAGTCCGCCGCTCGGCGTTGGCGCGTTGACGCACTACAGGTTGGGGTTCTACTATCAACAAGCGCAACATCTAGTACGCGACGACGAATCGCTGGGGCAGCCGCGGAACCGATTTCCACGCGGGGGGCGTCCCTTTCGCTGCTTGAGGGAGGATCGGTTCGACATGGCAAAGCCGGGCAAGACGACCTACTCGCGGGTGATCGATGAGACACTCGCTCCCAACTCGCTGAAGGTGCTGCAGAGGCGGTATCTGCTGCGGGACGACGACGGTCAGGCGGTCGAGAAGCCGTCGGACATGTTCGCGCGCGTGGCCGAGAACATCGCGCAGGCGGAGCGCCTGCACGGCGCCGACGACGCCGCGACCATGGAGGTCGCCCGTGACTTCTACGAGCTGATGACGTCGCTCGACTTCCTCCCGAACTCACCGACCCTTATGAACGCCGGTCGCGAGCTGCAGCAGCTTTCGGCCTGCTTCGTCCTGCCGATCCTGGACTCCATGGACTCGATCTTCGGCGCTGTTCGTGACACCGCGATCATCCACAAGTCTGGCGGAGGCACGGGGTTCTCCTTCTCGCGTCTGCGCCCCGCCGGCGATCAGGTGCGCTCGACCCAGGGCGTCTCGTCGGGTCCGGTGTCGTTCATGCGCGTGTTCAACCAGGCCACCGAGGCGGTCAAGCAGGGCGGCACGCGCCGCGGCGCCAACATGGGCGTCCTGCGCGTCGATCACCCGGATGTCCTGCAGTTCATCAGGTGCAAGGAAGACGGTGACTTCGCCAACTTCAACATCTCGGTCGCGCTGACCGAGGAGTTCCTGCGCGCGGTCGAGGACGGTTCGACCTACGCGCTTCTCAACCCGCGCGATGGCGAGCCGATGGGCGAGCTCGACGCCCGCGAGGTCTACGACCTCATCATCCAGATGGCGTGGGCCACGGGTGATCCCGGCATCATCTTCATCGACCGCATGAACCGCGACAACCCCACCCCTCTTCTCGGTGAGATCGAGTCCACCAACCCGTGCGGCGAGCAGCCGCTGCTCCCGTACGAGGCGTGCAACCTCGGGTCGGTCAACCTGTCCCGCATGCTCACCATGCGCGACGGCCGCCTCGAGGTCGACTGGGACCACCTGGCCGACACCGTGCATCGCGGCGTTCGCTTCCTGGACGATGTCATCGACGTCAACGAGTACCCGCTGCCCAAGATCACCGAGCTGGCCCGCGGAAACCGCAAGATCGGCCTCGGCGTGATGGGCTATGCCGACATGCTCATCCAGATGGGCATCGCATACGACTCCGACGAGGCCGTCTCGCTGGGCGAAAAGGTCATGGGCTTCATCGACGCGGAGGGCAAGGCCGCCTCGCGCAAGCTCGCCGAGGTCCGCGGTTCGTTCCCCAACTTCGCCGGATCGATCTACGACAACCCCGATGGCGGACCGATCCGCAACGCGACCGTGACCACGATCGCTCCGACCGGGACGCTGTCGATCATCGCCAACTGCTCGAGCGGCATCGAGCCCCTGTTCGCCGTGAGCTACGTCCGCACGGTCATGGACAACGACCGCCTTATCGAGGTCAACCCGATGTTCGAGGACATGGCGATCAAGCGCGGTTTCTACAGCCGCGAACTGATGGCGTTGATCGCCGACCATGGGTCGGTCAGCGACATCGAAGAGGTGCCGGAGGACATCCGCCGCGCGTTCGTGACGGCGCACGACATCGCGCCGATGTGGCATGTGCGTATGCAGGCCGCGTTCCAGAAGCACACCGACAACGCCGTCAGCAAGACGGTCAACTTCAGCCACGACGCCACCCCCGAGGACGTTCGTGAAGTCTACGACCTCGCCAACAAGCTCGGCACGAAGGGCGTCACGATCTATCGCGACGGCAGCAAGGACAACCAGGTCCTGACCACCGGCAAGTCCGGTCAGAGTGGTGCCGGCGAGGTCGCCGAGCAGCGTCACGGCGAGATCGAGCCCCGCCCGCGTCCGGCCGTCACGGTCGGCCGCACCGAGAAGATCAAGACCGGCTGCGGCAACCTCTACGTCACCATCAACGCCGACGAGCAGGGGCTGTGTGAGGTCTTCACGTCGATGGGCAAGTCCGGCGGCTGCGCGGCGAGCCAGTCCGAGGCGCTCTCCCGCATGATCTCGATGTCGCTGCGCGCGGGTGTGGACCCGGAGGCCGTCGTTCGTCAGCTGCGGGGCATCCGGTGCCCCACGCCGACGTGGGCCGAAGGCGGCAAGGTGCTCTCCTGCGCCGACGCGGTCGGCATCGCGCTCGAGCACTTCATCGGGTGGCAGGAGACGGGCGAGATGCCCACGGCCGTCCACAAGAACACCGACAAGCTCGACAACCTCGCAGGCGCCTGCCCCGAGTGCGGGAGCTCGCTCGAGCACGAGAGTGGCTGCGCCGTATGCCGCGCCTGTGGTTTTTCCAAGTGCGCGTAGCCTAGCAACAACCGGCACCATGCGCGGGGCGGAACGGGATCATCCCCGGTCCGCCCCGTGTCGGTTCTCATCTCAGGTCGACACGAAGGAGTGGTGCACCGTGGTCCTATCGGACCGTACGATCCGGGAGCAACTGGCGGCGGGCCGCATCCGCATCGATCCCGTGGACGAGAAGGACATCCAGCCCTCCAGCGTCGACCTGCACCTGGGCTCTCGCTTCCGGGTGTTCCGCAACTCGCGCTACCCCTACATCGACCCGTCGATGGACCAGGTCGGGCTGATGGACATGGTGCAGTCCTCGACCGAGGAACCGTTCGTGCTGCACCCCGGGGAGTTCGTGCTGGGAGCGACGGTCGAGCGTCTGGCGCTGCCCGATGACATCGTCGCCCGTCTGGAAGGGAAGAGCTCGCTCGGACGGCTGGGTCTGCTGATCCACTCGACCGCGGGCTACATCGACCCGGGCTGGGAGGGCACGATCACCCTCGAACTCTCCAATGTCGCGAACCTGCCGATCGTGCTGACGCCCGGGATGGCGATCGGGCAGGTGTCGTTCATGCTCATGACCACGCCGGTCGATCGCCCGTACGGGTCCCCCGGGCTCGGGAGCCGCTACCAGGGGCAGACCGATCCGACGCAGAGCCGGTCGCACCTGGGATAGGCGGGGGCCGCCGGGCCCTACAGGCCCTGGGTGACCCGGCTGACGATCGCGGTCGGCACGAAGCCCGCCACGTACTTGCCCACCCGCGACTCCATCAGCGGCAGCCAGCGCAGCCGGCGCGCCGTGTCCGAGCGCATGGTCGCGACGGCCCCGGTGTAAGCGCCGAGGGCTTCGCTCGCGCTGTGGCCGGCGATCGCGCGCCCGGCCTCGATCCCCGAGCGCAGCGCGTAAGAGATGCCCTCGCCCGACGACGGCGACATGAAGCCGCCGGCTTCGCCCGCGAGCAGGACGCGGCCGACCCCCGGCACGACGTCGGAGTTCGCGCGAAGGTAGAGCGCCGCGCATGCCTCGCGCTTGACGCTCTCGCCGAGCTGGGGCATGGCGGCGCGCATGATCTCGAGCAGCCGGTCCGCCTTCTCCCACGGGCGCTTGGTCTTGGGGTAGAAGACGGAGCCGACCAGCGCGTGGCCGTTCTTCGGCACGATGTATCCGTAGCCGAACGAGTCGCCGAGCTGTCGCGCGTAGATACAGTCGAAGTAGGGCTCGATCTCGCCGTCGAGCGTCACGAAGTCCTGGAGGGTGACATAGGTGCTGGTCGCGCCCACACCGAGACCCCGGCGCACGGCGGAGCGAGCTCCGTCCGCGCCGACGAGGTTCGCGCACTGGAGCGTCACGACACCGTCGGCGGTCTTGCAATCGACTTCGACGCCGGCGGCGTCCTGCCTGAATCCGACGAGGGCGGAGGATCCGACGACCTCGACGGTCTCGGGCAGCAGCGACACGAGCCAGTCGTCGAAGCCCGCGCGGTCGACGTTCAGGAAGGGCAGGGTGGTGGGCTTGCGGATGCCGCGGTCCCAGTCGACGTAGCGGAAGTGCACGTGGCGGGGGGACGCGACGATGCTCTCGGGGACCTCGCCATAGGGCGCGAGCGCCTCGATGCTGAGATCGTGCAGCATCCCGCCGCAGCTCTTGTCACGAGGGAGCGACGAGGCGTCGATCACCAGGACCGTGCCGCGCTCCGCCGCGTGCATGGCGGCCATGATGCCCGCGGGTCCGGCTCCGACGACGATGGTGTCGTAGCGCTCGGTGCTCGGAAGAGTCACAGGTGCCGTTCCCCTCTTTCGACGGTGCATGGTGCCATCTTCAGCGCGCTGCCCACTCCCCCGGGGTGGGCACGGCGATACGCCGGGTGAGTGCTACGATGGCGCGGCCGCAAGTATAGAACGAAAGGACACGCATGGCGAAGTGCTGGGAGCTGAGGGCGTGCGACGAGGAGATGCAGTCGCGCTGTCCCCATGACATGCCGAGTGACAAGTGCCCGGCAAAGTGCGCTTTCGCCGTGTGCGACCGTCCGACCCACGTGCTCACCTGGGACCCCGCGCTCATCTTCGAGCCGACGATCGACCGCAGGGCCGCGATCAAGGAGCTTTGCACGTACTGCGAGTTCTTCCTGGTCAACGGCCCGAAGATGCCCGAGGAGAAGTAGCGCAGGTGCGCGCGAGCACTTCGACGCGCGCCGCGGTGGCCGCCGCGCTGTCCGCCTACGGCGCCGAGCTCGCGTCCGAGGGCGCGGCCCAGCTCGGAGGCGCCTTCACCGATATCCCCGAGGCCGATGCGCTCGTGAAGTCGTCGCCCGAGGCCTTCCTGCTCGCCGTGCTGTTCACGCAGGGGGTGCCCGCGGAGCGCGCGTGGGCGGGTCCCTACCTGTTGCGGGAGCGCCTGGGTCATCTCGACCTGGCACGGCTGGCGGGGGAGCGCGTCTCGGTCGACGAGGCCGTGTGCCGTCGTCCGGCGCTGCACCGCTTCAAGCACACGCTTGCGGGGTGGATCAGCGACGCCGCAGGCAGGTTGATCGAGCGCTACGGCGGGGACGCCTCGGCGATCTGGGCGGATGCGCCGACCGCGTTCGAGCTGACGCGGCGGCTCTCGGAGTTTCGTGGCATCGGGCGCAAGAAGGCGGCGATGGCGGTCGAGATCCTTCGGCAGCACTTCGGGGTCGAGATCCGCGGGCTGGAGTGCGGGACGGTCGCATACGACGTCCAGGTGCGGCGCGTCTTCCTGCGCAGCGGCCTTGTCGACTCCGACACCCCCGGCGAGATCGATCGCGCGGCTGCGGTGGCGTGCCCCGCGGCCCCCGGCAGCCTCGATCTGGCGACCTGGCTCGTCGGGCGGCAGTGGTGCCATCCCGCGAACCCTCGCTGCGAGGAGTGTCGCCTGTGCGCCGTGTGCGCGCGTTTCACCGAGCGAGGAGTCGAGGGCGTCGGCGCCCGGTGAGGGCTAGAGGCGGTCGAGCGACTTGAACAGCAGTCCCGACAGCAGCTTCGGATAGAAGTACGTGGACTTCTGCGGCATGGTCTCGCCGCCCGAGGCGACGGCAGCGACCTGGTCCATGCGCGTCGGATTCAGCACGAACACCGCGTCATGGTCGCGCGCGGCCTTCAGCGCCGCGTGGGCATCCTTGGAGAACGACAGCCGATCGAGCGTGGCTGGCCGGTCGGGATGCACGTCGAGCAGCGGGGACATCACGAGTTCCTGGATCACGGCGACGTCCAGTGCGCGCCAGGCCTTCGACGTCCCGGCGGGGAAGGCGTCAGCGTGGTCGACGTCGGTGCGGAGCCGGGCGAGCAGCGTCACGCCGTCACGCATCCCGATGATGAACGAAGGGCGGTCGACCGCGGCGGCCAGCGCCTTGGCCCCGGCGTGCCCGGGGGGCAGCTCGCTGAGATCGAACCGACGGGCCAGCGCCTCGCGGAACGCGGACGGGTCGAGCGGAGCCGGCGCGTCCACGATGCGGTGTGTCGGGTAGACGACGAGTCCGGGGTCGTCCATGTTCACGAGAGCCATCATCACGGTCCGGTAGGCGCGGTCCGTCTCGGCCGTGGTATCCGGCTCCGCCGCGAGGCGCTCGTCGCGGTACGCGAGGGCGGTGGTGTAGCGGTGGTGGCCGTCGGCGATGAAGATCTTCCGGTCGGCCATGAACGCGGCGAGCGTCGCATGGTCGGCCGGGTCGGTCAGCGCCCACAGCGTCGAGACGACGCCGTCGTCATCGGTAGCCGTGGCCAGCGCCGGCGTCTCCATCGCGCGTGCGATGAGCGCGTCGGTGGCGTGCTCCGGGTCGGGGAACATGCCGAAGACCTGGCTCAGGTTCGCCGCGGTGGCGCGCGTGAGGTTCAGGCGGTCGTCGATCGCCTTGGGCAGCGTGCGCTCGTGGGGCAGGACCACACCGGCGGAGAAGGGCTCCAGGCCGACCGCCGCCACGAACCCGCGGCGCGCGATCTCATCGCCCGCATGCGCGTAGCGCTGCTCGACCACGTACACGGCGGGGACGTCGTCGAAGGCGAGCACTCCGGAGGCCAGCCAGTCGCGCCAGCGAGCCGCGCCGGTCTCGTAGCGGTTGCCGGGCAGTGACGGGTCGAGCGGGCCCTCCGGGAGCTCGAGCGCCACGACGTTGTGGGGGTCGCGGGAGAGCAGGTCCTCGCGTAGCGACGGCGGGATCACGTCGTAGGGCGGGCCGGTCAGCGGCGTGATGTCGGCGCCTGGGGCGACCGGATACCGAACGGCGCGGAACGGACTGACGCGGGCCACGGCACATCTCCTTGTGTGATGGGCGCGCCCGCGGATGCGGCGCGCGTGCGAGCAATGCTACCCGAGCAGATAGCGCAGCGCGAGGAAGGACAGGATGCCCGCGACGATGGCCCCGAAGAAGCTGCGCGTGAAGTGGTAGACGATCGCGGTGGGGACGGACGCGAGCAGGTAGGGGTTGTCGGGCCGGAGCATCCAGTTCCCGCCGGGCCTCAGTACCTGCGTCGCGACGATGGCCGCCATCACCGAGACCGGGATGTAGCTGAGCCAGCGGTGCGCGATCTCCGGGAGTTCGAGCCTTGAGATCGCCGCGATCGGCACGAGGCGGATGACCGTGTTCGTGATCGCCATGCCGAGGACCAGACCCCATGCCAACGTCGGGCTCATCTCGGCGTCACCGTCATCACAGTTGCCGCCGCGATGGCGCCGGCGACGACGGGCCACTGACCGGGGAGCCACGCCGAGAGCACGAGCGCAAGGACCGCGGCGAGGGCGCCGGCCACGAACTCGCGCCGGCGCGTGATCTGGCCGACGAGCAGCGCGATGAACATCGCGGGCATGGCGAAGTCCACGCCCCACTTGGACGGGTCTCCGATGGCGCTGCCTGCCGCGGCGCCGATCGCCGTACCGAGTGTCCACCCGAACCAGGAGATCAGGCCGACGCCGGTCATGGAGAAGCGGTCGGCCCGTCCGACCCTCGCGTCGGCGATGTTCACGGCGAACGTCTCGTCCGTAAGGGTGTGGGCGAGCAACAGCTGCTGCCAGCGCGGTACTCCCTTGAGGTGCGGCGCGAGGGTGGCGGAGAACAGCAGGTAACGCAGGTTGACCACGCCCGTGGCGATGAGCGCGGCTGCGAGATTGCCGCTGCCTGCCAGCGCGGCGACCCCGATGAACTGCCCCGCTCCCGCCAATGCCAGCGCGGAGCACGCCGTGGCCTGCGCGAACGTGAAGCCCGCGGCCGTCGCTGCAAGGCCGAAGGCCATCCCGACCGGCATGTAGACCAAGAAGATGGGCAGCCCGAGCCGCGCGCCTCGCATGAGAAGCGAGTGACGGGTAGGCGCGATGTCGACGGCGTGGGACGGTGGCATGCGCGTGAGGATACTACAAGCATTCCTCGCGCCTACGGGTATCATCGGCACGAGACGGTTTGGAGGTGTGGGCGATGCGGTTCACGGTCTGGTGCGCGGTCGACGGGGCTGTCGAGGTGTCGATCGACGACGTCACCACGGTCGTGGTGCGCTCCGGCTCCGACGTCGAGGTCGCTTTCACCTGCCCCATCTGCGGCACCCCCGTCGCGGTGCGCGCAGAGGTGCCGCCCGGGCTCGCGGGAATGCTGGGCGACGCATGGGGAGACCTGCAGTCGGGTCACACCGAGGCCTGGTCCGCGCCGGTCACCTACCAGAAGGTGGCCATCGAGCCCATGCGCGACGCATCGCAGGCATCCCGCATCGACGCATACGTCGAGTACTTCAGGCGAGAGATGGCCGCCGCCGACACGGTCGAGTCGATGATCGAGTTCATGGACGCGGGCTCGGGCCGCTGACCGTCCGGTCGCTCTAGCGCCAGCCCGCGAACCTCGTCTTACTCCGGTCCACGATCCACGCCGGCGCGATCAACACCATCCCCGCGAGGAAGCCGCCGACGTGGGCCAGATAGGCGACGCCGGTCTGCGCCGCTCCGGGCCCGATCGCGGCGATCCCGGCTCCCAGCTGCAGCACGAACCACACCCCGATCACGATCCATGCGGGGATCCGCGCCAACTCGACGATGAAGATGACGAACACCGCGGTGACGACCCGCGCGCGTGGATACAGCAGAAGGTATGCGCCGAGAACGCCCGCGATCGCCCCTGACGCGCCGAGCATCTCGGCGTGGGGGAAGCCGGTCCCGAATGCCTCGGCGAGCGAGGCCAGCAGACCGCACGCCAGGTAGAAGCCGAGGAAGCCCCAGGGCCCGAGGCGATCCTCGACGTTGTTGCCGAAGATCCCCAGGTACAGCATGTTGCCGCCCAGGTGCACCCAGCCGGCGTGCATGAACATCGCGGTCAGCAGTGTGAGCCAGACGCGCGGCGAGCCGGGTGCGGCTGCGAGCGCGGCCGGGTCGAAGGAGAAGCTTGCGGTGAACGCTGCGAGGGCCTGCGTGCCGCCGGCCGCCTGGACGCGGAGCTCCCAGGCGAACACGGCGACATTGACGGCCAGCAGCAGCCACGTCATCCACGTCAGCCGGGCGGTGGGGTTCTCGTCGCGCAGCGGGAACATCGACTCGACCGGTCCTTCGTTGGGAGCGTTCGGGGGCGCTCTAAAAGCCCCGTCATCGGCGCGAAGTGTATCCTAGTCGCCGCACGCGCACGCCTAGAGCATTCCGATCCCGAGGCGCGCGAGACCTTCCCGAAAGGAGCCTCGGCCTTGGCAGCATTCGTCTTCCCGGCGATCGACCCGGTGGCCTTCCGGCTCGGCCCGCTGGCCGTGCGCTGGTACGGGCTCGCCTACATGGTCGCGTTCCTCGCCGGTTGGCTGATCCTCAAGTGGCTCGACGAGCGCTGGGGGCTCGGATTGGGTCCCGACGGCCGGGCGGAATCCGTGCTGGCCTCCGTCGTCGGGGTCGTCGTCGGCGGG
>DATCIA010000076.1:0-5662 GCA_036508075.1 Coriobacteriia bacterium | reverse complement strand
CCTGGTATGTGCGACCGGCTCCACGAGCCCTACCGCGCCACGGCGGTGACCGACCTCGAGGTCGTGCGGGCGCTGCTGCTGGAGGCCGGTGCGGACGGCGCGGCCCTGTCGGGTGCGGGGCCGACCGTGATCGGGTTGGTCACCGGTTCCGACGACGCCGACGCGTTCGAGCGCGCTCAGGACGTCGCCCGGCGCGCCGCCGGGCCCCTGGCCGGGTGCGAGGGGCGCATGGCGCCCGACGTGATAGCCATCGACCGCGACGGCGCTGTCGTCGAGGACTGACGTACCACCGAACGGAGGGCGCGACCATCATGGAGATGCAGCCTCAGCCCGATCGGTCCGTCCCGGCCGACGCACCGCTTCCCGGTGTCGTGCCCGACGCGTACCGGACGGTGACTCCGGCGCCGCGGTCCCGCAAGGCGCTGTGGTGGACACTCGGGATCGTCGGCGCGGTCATGTCGCTCTTCGGATGCTGTGCGATCGCCTCACTCGCCGTGTTCAGCTCGGGCAACGGGTTGCCCGCCTCCGGCGACTCGGTCGCGGTCATCTACATCGACGGCCAGATATCGGGTGTCTCGTCTTCGGGTCTCTCCGGCGGCTCGATCACACCCGAGGGAGTGATCGCCCAGATCAAGAGGGCCGAGGAGGATCCCGCCGTGAAGGCGATCATCTTCCGCATCGACTCGCCCGGGGGCACCGCATCGGCGTCCGAGGAGATCGCGACCGAGGTGGCGCGCTGCACGAAGCCGACACTCGCGAGCATCGGCGACGTGGGCGCTTCGGGCGCCTACATGATCGCATCGCAGTGCGACGAGATCATGTCCACCAACTCCTCGGCCGTCGGCTCGATCGGCGTGATCATGGAGATCGGGGACTACTCGGAGCTGGCCAGGAAGCTCGGCGTGAAGTTCCTCGCCATCCATGAGGGCGAGTTCAAGGACGCGGGTTCGCCGTGGCGCGGCCTGACGACGACCGAGACCGCGATGCTGCAGGCCGACGTCAGGCTGACCTACGACAACTTCATCTCGATCGTGGCCAAGGGGCGCGATATGTCCGACGCCGATGTCCGCAAGCTGGCGACCGGATGGGCGTGGCCCGGTGTCAAGGCCAAGAGCCTGGGACTGGTCGACTCCATCGGCAACTACACCGACGCCGTCAACCGCGCAGGCAAGTTGGGGAAGATCGAAGGGGAGCCCGTCATCGTCACGTACAGCGATGAGTCGCTGGGCACCCTGCTCCAGCAGCTCACCGGTCTGGTGGACCGTCTCGGCGCCCTCGGCGCCTCGGCCCCGTCGCTGACCCCCTCCACGCCCACCATCCACTAGGCCCTCCCGAAGGAGGCGCGCCGTGTCCGCCGACAAGCCCGTCGTCATCGCGCAGATCTCCGATCTGCACTGCGGTTCGGTCTACTACCGGTCGGCACTTGCCGACGCGATGCTGGACGAGGTCAACGCTTTGCGACCCGACATCGTGATCGTCACCGGCGACCTGACGGACATGGGGTTGCACGACGAGTACCTTGAGGCGCGCGCCCTGCTCGACCGCATCGAGTGCGAGCGCATGCTGGTCGTGCCCGGCAACCACGACGCCCGCAACGTAGGCGAGGTCCACTTCGAGTCGCTCTTCGGCTCGAGGAGCCCCGAGATCGCCCTCGAGGGCGTGCACGTCCTGGGGATCGACTCCTCCGAGCCCGACCTCGACAGCGGTCGCGTCGGCCGCGAGAAGTACCTCTGGATCGAGGACCGCTTCAGCGAGCCCTCCGAGTTCAAGATCGTCGCCATCCACCACCACCTGGTACCCGTCCCGGGCACCGGCCGCGAGCGCAACATCGTCGCGGACGCCGGTGACCTGTTGCGCGTGCTGACGGAGAGCGGCGTCGATCTCGTGCTGTGCGGGCACAAGCATGTGCCGAACGTCTGGCGGCTCGAGGACCTGTTCATCGTCAACTCCGGCACGACCTGCTCCGTGCGCGTCCGCGGGCGCGAGGAACCCGGCTACAACGTCCTCGAGGTGTTCACCGACCGGGTCCGCGTGTTCCGGCGTCATACGGGCGGGACCGGTGAGGTCGTCGCCGACTTCCGCAAGGCCCACCAACATGAATGCCGGTGGCGCCCCCAGGCCGAGTTCGACGGCGAGGGCATCGCGTGAACCGCGCACTCGTCCTCATCGACGGAGAGCACTACCCGCCGGTCGTGCGCGCGGCGCTGGCCGACCTCGCGGTGGCGCACGACGTCGTCGCCGCCGTGTTCGCCGGCGGGACGGAGAAGGTCGACGGGGCGGGCGACTCGCAGACCTACGGGCTGCCCGTGGTGCGGCGCGCCGACGCGCTGACGGCGCTGTCCGATGCCATCGACGTGTACGCTCCGGACCTGGTCATCGACCTGTCAGACGAGCCGGTCGTTACGAGCTCCGACCGCTTCCGGCTCGCCGGCATCGCGCTCGGGCGCGGGGTCGCCTACCAGGGGGCGGACTTCCGATTCGACCCCCCGGCTGCCGACACGCGTACCTCCACGCCGGCCCTGGCGATCGTGGGCACCGGGAAGCGGGTCGGCAAGACGGCGGTATCGGCGCACGTCGCCCGGCTGCTCGCCGGTGCGGGCATCACCCCTGTAGTGCTGGCCATGGGTCGGGGAGGCCCGGAGACCCCCGAGCTCCTTCGCGGCGATGAGCTGCGTCTCACCACCTCCGACCTGTTGGCGTTCGCCCGGCAGGGCAAGCACGCCAGTTCCGACAACTACGAGGATGCGGTGATGAGCCGCGTCATGACCGTCGGCTGCCGCAGGTGCGGCGGCGGGATGGCCGGGCGCACCTCGTTCAGCAACGTGCCGGACGGCGCTCGGCTGGCCGACACGCTCGGCGCCGAGATCATGATGCTCGAGGGCTCAGGCGCGGCCATCCCGCCCGTGCACGCGGACGCGACGCTGCTCGTGATCGGCGCGTCCCAGGGAACAGGTTACGTCACCGACTACTTCGGCCCGCTGCGGCTCGACTCGGCCGACGCGGTGGTGATCGCGGGCGCCGAGCCCGCTCTCGTCGCTCCGGAGCGTACGGCGGCCCTGGTGGCCGCGGTGCGCCGGCGCCGCCCCGAGCTCCCCGTGTGCACCGTCACGTTCCGGCCGCGGCCGATCGAGCCGATCGCCGGCCGCAGGGTCTTCTTCGCGACCACCGCGCCGCAGGCGCTCGTGCCGGTGCTCGCCGCGCATCTCGAGGAGAAGTACGGGTGCGTGGTCGTGGGCTCGAGTCCTCACCTGTCCGACCGCGCCCGCTTGCGCGAGGATCTCGAGGCGGCGGCGGGCTCGTTCGACCTGCTCGTGACCGAGCTCAAGGCCGCCGCCATCGACGTCGTGGCGATGACGGGGGAGACCTACGGCGTCCCGACCGTGCTCGTCGACAACGTCCCGCATCGGGTCGGGGGAGACGAGCTGGATCCGACGGCCCTCGCTCTCGCGCAGCTGGCGCGGCAGCGGGCCGCAGAGAGGCGCGACAATGGCTGACGACCGCCGTCCGATCATCATCGCCGAGGCGCGCCACGGGCTGCCTTTCAGCAAGGGGCTGATGGCGCAGTCGTTCATGGCCACCGGCATGGCGCCGAGCCGCTCGTACGCCGTGGCTGCGGCCGTCGAGAAGGCGATCAGGGACTCGGGTAGCACGCAGGTGTCGACCGCCGAGCTGCACGCCCTCGCCGCGGAGATGCTGCGCTCCGCCGCGGGTGACGTCTACGCCGACCGCTACGTGCGGCTGGACGAGGTCGCGCGCAGCGACAAGCCGCTGATCGTGCTGATAGGGGGGACCACCGGGGTCGGCAAGTCGACCATCGCGACCGAGGTGGCGCACCGGCTCGGGATCACCCGGATCGTGTCGACGGATTCCATTCGCCAGGTGATGCGTGGTATCTTCTCTCGGGACCTCATGCCGGCGATCTACGAATCGTCGTTCAACGCTTGGCGGGGTCTGCGGATCCCGGTACCTCAGGGTGCCGATCCGGTCATCGTCGGATTCCGCGAGCAGACCGCCGTGGTCACGACGGGGATCAAGTCCCTCATCGAGCGCGCCGTCGTCGAAGGCGTGAGCATGATCGTCGAGGGCATCCATCTGGTTCCCGGCTACATCGACCCCTGCGAGTTTCACAGCGCATCCGTGGTCCAGCTCATCGTCACGGTCGATGAGGAGGACGCGCACCGCAGCCACTTCTACATCCGCGAGGTGCAGACGGACGGCGGCCGTCCGCTGGAGAAGTACCGGGCGAACTTCGACAACATCCGCCTGCTCGGCCACTACATCGAGGACCTTGCCGCGGAACACGGAGTCCCTCTCGTTCACAGCCTGCAGCTCGACAAGACGGTGGCCGAGACGCTCGAACTGATCGTGAACGCGGCCACGGGGGACACCGTCTGTCCACCGAGGTCGAAGACGGAAGACAGCGCGTCCTAGGCGACGCGCCGGATCTATAGAAGACGACCACGCAACGAAAGGAATCGCCACATGAAGTTCTTCCTGGACACGGCGAACCTCGCCGAGATCGAGGAGGCCGCGTCGTGGGGGGTGCTCTCCGGCGTCACGACCAACCCCACGCTCTACGCCCGTGAAGGCGGCAAGCTCGCCGACTTCCACAACCACCTGAAGCGCATCTGCGAGCTCACGGACGGGCCCGTCAGCGGCGAGACCGTCGGCCTCGTCCGCGACGAGATAGTCCGTGAGGGCCTCGAGCTCGCGGACATCGCCCCGAACATCATCGTGAAGGTGCCGGTCATGCCCGAAGGCCTGGCCGCCACCAAGTGCCTGTTCGACAAGGGCATCAAGGTGAACATGACGCTGTGCTTCACGGTCCCGCAGGCGCTTCTCGCCGCGCGTGCCGGGGCCGCCTACGTCAGCCCCTTCGTCGGCCGGTTCGATGACATATCGGAAGACGGCATCGAGCACCTCGGCAACACCGTCGCCGCGCTCGCCAACTACGACTTCGGGCATGACATCGAGGTCATCGCAGCGTCGGTGCGTTCCGCCAACCACGTCACGCAGGCGGCCCTGATGGGCTGCGACATCGCAACCGTTCCGTTCGCAGTGCTGAAGAACCTCGTGAAGCACCCGCTGACCGACCGCGGGCTCGAGTCGTTCCTCGCCGATTGGGAGAAGGTCAAGAACTCATGAGTGCACGCCCCCGTAAGCGCGGCCGTCGCGGCGGTGCCCCGCAAGGTGAAGCGGCTCCGCAGCCGTCGGTGACCCGCGCCGATCTCGAGCCCAAGACCGTCGTCGAACTCAGGGCGATGGGCACGGAGCTCGGGATCGACACCAAGCCGCTGAAGAAGAAGGACGAGATCATCGAGGCCGTGCTCGAGGCCCGCGCGAAGGCCGAGGGGTTCATCGACGTGATGGGCATCCTCGACATCCTGCCGGAAGGCTACGGCTTCCTGCGCACCAGCGGCTACCTCCCCGGCGACAACGACGTGTACGTCTCGATGTCGGCGGTGCGCCGCCACGAGCTGCGCAAGGGTGACATGGTCAGCGGCCAGGTGCGCCCGCCCAAGGAGACCGAGAAGTACGCGGCGCTCCAGAAGGTCGGCAGCATCAACGGCAAGGCTCCCGAGGACAATCGCAACCGCAAGGAGTTCAAGGACCTCACCCCCATCTACCCGGACGAGAAGTTCAAGATGGAGTGGAAGCCCGA
>DATCIA010000075.1:0-4453 GCA_036508075.1 Coriobacteriia bacterium | reverse complement strand
CGGGTCGACGCCGTCGTCATCTTCAAAGAAGAGGTCGACGGCACCAAGATCTCGCTGCGCGCCAAGTGCCCCACACTCGACATCGGCGCCATCGCGCGTTCCTTCGGCGGCGGAGGGCACTTCGCGGCCGCCGGCGCCACGCTCGACCTTCCGCTCGATGACGCGATCGCCACGGTCCTCGCTGCCCTGCCCGGGGGCGCGGCGTGAGACGCGGTGCGACCACGCTCGCAGGCATCCTGCTCGTCGACAAGCCGGCAGGGATGACCAGCCACGACGTGGTCGCCATCGTCCGACGCGAGACGGGGGAGGGCAGAGTCGGTCACGCCGGCACCCTCGATCCGATGGCCACGGGCCTCCTCGTGATCCTGATCGGACCCTACACGCGGCTGGAACCCTACCTCTCCGCGGCCCGGAAGTCCTACCAGGCCCGCATCGTCTTCGGTTCGGAGACGGACACCGACGACGCCGAGGGCGCCGTGGTCCGCGAGGCAGCCGTCCCGGCTGCGGTCGGTGGGTCGCAGTACGCGCGCACCATGCTCGCCGCGGCGGTCGGTCCCGCGCTCCAGGCCCCTCCGGCCTACTCGGCGATCAAGGTGGCGGGCCGTGTCGCTCACAAGGCCGCCCGCGCGGGTGAGGCGCTGGAGCTCGCGCCCCGGCCCATAGAGGTGTACTCGGCGGTGTTGACCAGCGTCGACCCCGGGACGCCGTCCTGGGACGTGGCCTACAGGGTCTCCAAGGGCACCTACATCCGCGCGCTCGCGCGCGATCTCGGGCGCGCGTGCGGCACGGCGGCGCATCTGGGCGCGCTGCGGCGCACCGCGAGCGGCCCGCTCGCGCTTGCCGACGCCTCCACGCTCGACGAAGTCGCCACGGCCTCCGCGTCGGGCGGGATCGGACGGCTGTTCGCGGATCCGCTCGTCGCACTCGGGCTGCCGGTGTACGAGGCGGACCCCGCCTCCCTGACGGACGGCAGGTCGCTCGCTCTCGATGCCTCACACGAACGGGAGGACGGTGCGCTGCGTGCCGTCACGGTCGCTGGCGCGCTCGCCGGCGTCTACCGCGTCAGCGGCGAACGCCTGGTCCCGGCGGTCGTCCTGACCGGCGGCGGTGCAGCATGACCGCCGTCGTACGTTGGGAGCCGGATATCGAGCCGCTCGGCCGCTGTGTGGTCGCAATCGGGGTGTTCGACGGCGTGCACGTGGGGCACCAGGCGCTCGTCGGCGATGCGGTGAGACTCGCGCGCGCCAACGGAGTGCGCTCCGTCGTCCTCACCTTCGACCGCGACCCGGACCAGGTCGTCAGTCCCGAGACCGCGATGCCCCAGTTGCTCGACCTCGACGACAAGTTGAACCTTCTCGCGCAGCAGGGCGCCGACGTGGTCCTGGTGGTCCCGTTCACCGAGAGGTTGGCCGCCACAGCCCCGCTGGTGTTCCTCGACGAGGTGCTGCTGGAGACGATGGTCCCTGTCGCGGTCGCCGTGGGGAGAGACTTCCGCTTCGGGCACCGCGCGGAGGGCGACGTCGACGTCCTCGTCCGCTACGGCGCTGCGCACGGGTTCGAGGTGATCGCACACGATCTGGTGAGCGACGCCGGCGGCCCGATCACCTCCACCAGGATCCGACACCTCGTCGAGACCGGTGATGTCGCCGGGGCGTCTGCCCTCCTCGGACGTCCGCACCGGGTCCGCGGAGTCGTCGTGCGCGGCAGGGGAGAGGGTGCGGCCCTCGACGCCCCCACGGCCAACATGGTCACCGCGCCCTTCGCCGCGCTGCCCGCCCACGGCGTCTACGCAGGTCGTGTCGAGATCGACGGCCGCACCTATCCCGCGGCCGTCTCGGTCGGGGTGCCGCCCTCGTTCCCGGACGCCACCGCCGAGTTCGAGGCCCATGTCATCGGGTTCGACGGCGACCTCTACGGGCGGACGCTCACCCTGGAGCTGCTCGCATTCCTGCGTCCCCAGCGGCGCTTCACCGACAACGCCGGACTCGCGAACGCGATCCACGCCGACATCGCGAAGGTCAGGCGGATCGTCGGGGGCTAGTGCCGCGGCACCGAGATATCGCCCGAGGCGGCTCCCCTGTGCTACACTTCTCCGGCTGTCCGAATGCAAGGCCCCGTGCTTGGGGCGGTGATGCGTCCACCGACACCGCTGCTCGGCCGGAGGCGACGAACCTAGGCATCACGAAGGGTGGAACCACGCATGCCGCTTTCCAAGGACGTCAAGTCGGAGATCATCACCGACAACAAGAAGCACGATTCCGACACCGGCTCGACCGAAGTCCAGATCGCACTGCTCACGCAGCGCATCCGTGACCTCACCGAGCACCTCCGCAGCCACAAGCACGATCACCACTGCCGCCGTGGCCTGCTGAAGCTGGTCGGCCAGCGCCGCCGCCTGATGAACTACCTCAAGAAGAGCGACATCGAGCGCTACCGCGCGATCGTCGCCAAGCTCGGCATCCGCGGCTGACCCGCACGGCATCCCAATAGGTTTCGACGGAAGCGGGGAGATACTCCTCGCTTCCGCGCATGAAGAGGGGGACACCCGTTGAAGGGGTCCCGCATACGAGTCGGGGGCATGAGGCCCGCCGGCTCACAGAAGAAGAGGAAGAGGATGGGAAAGGTAACCGAGTCGTTCGAACTGTACGGAAAGACCTACTCGCTCGAGACCGGCGAGCTGGCCAAGTTGGCCGGCGGCGCGATCGTCGTCCGCCAGGGCGACACCATGGTGCTGGTCACCGCGACGGCGTCCAAGTTCCCCAAGGACCTGGACTTCTTCCCGCTGACCGTCGACTTCGAGGAGCGGATGTACGCGGCGGGCAAGCTGCCCGGCGGATTCATCAAGCGCGAGAGCCGGCCGAGCGAGAAGGCCATCCTGACCGCCCGCATGATCGATCGTCCGATCCGCTCGTCGTTCGCCGACGGGTTCCGCAACGAGGTCCAGATCATCGCGACCGTGCTGTCGGCCGACCAGGTCAACCAGCCCGACGTGATCTCGATCATGGGCGCCTCCTCGGCGCTGCTCGCTGCCGGCATCCCCTTCGAGGGCCCGCTGGCCGGCGTCCGCGTCGTCCGTGACGCCGAGGGCGCGTTCATCGTGAACCCGTCGTTCGAAGAGGCCGAGGCCTCCGATCTCGACCTCGTCGTGGCCGGCTCCAAGGATGCCGTCTACATGCTCGAGGCCGGTGCGCACGAGGTGTCCGAGGAGGACATGCTCTCCGCACTGATGTTCGCGCAGGACGCCATCGCGGCCTTCTGCGAGGTGCAGGAGCGCTTCCTCGCCAAGCTCGACATCACTCCGATGGTCGTCCCGGTGCACGTGATCGACCCGGCGCTGGTCGACCGCATCTTCGCCGCCGGCACCGACAAGATGAACGTCGCCCTGCACAACGCCGACAAGGCGTCCCGCATGGCCGACGTCCAGGCGGTCAAGGACGAGATCATCGCGACCTTCACCCCCGAGGAGATGGCCGCGGACGGCAAGGACATCAAGGCCGTCCTGAAGAAGCTCGAGAAGAAGACCATGCGCACCATGGTGCTGCAGACCGGCGAGCGCGCCGACGGCCGTGCCGTAGACGAGGTCCGCGAGATCTCGACCGTCGCCGGCTACCTGCCGCGCAGCCACGGATCGGGACTGTTCACCCGAGGCCAGACGCAGGTCCTGTCCGTGCTCACGCTCGGGATGCTCTCCGAGTGGCAGCGCATCGACACGATCGACGTGTCCGAGGGCAAGCGCTACATCCACCACTACAACTTCCCGCCGTTCTCCGTCGGCGAGACGGGCTTCATGCGTGGCCCGAAGCGCCGCGACATCGGCCACGGAGCGCTCGCCGAGCGCGCCCTGCTGCCGGTCGTCCCGGCCGAGGAGGACTTCCCCTACACGCTGCGCATCGTCTCCGAGGTACTGGCGTCCAACGGCTCTTCGTCGATGGGCTCCGTCTGCGGATCGACGCTCGCGCTGATGGACGCGGGCGTGCCGATCAAGGCCCCCGTTTCCGGCATCGCCATGGGACTCATCAAGGAGGGTGACGACGTCGCCATCCTGACCGACATCCAGGGCCTCGAGGACTTCCTCGGCGACATGGATTTCAAGGTCGCGGGTACCGCCAAGGGCATTACCGCCATGCAGATGGACAACAAGGCCAAGGGCCTTTCGGTCGACATCCTGCGCGCCGCGCTCATGCAGGCCAAGGCGGGCCGCGCCTTCATTCTCGACAAGATGATGGAGTCGATCCAGGTGCCGCGCGAGGAGATGAGCAAGTACGCTCCGCGCATCATCACGATCAAGATTCCGACCGACAAGATCCGTGACGTCATCGGGTCAGGCGGCAAGGTCATCCGCAGCATCCAGGCCGACACGGGCGCCCAGATCGACATCCAGGAAGACGGCACGATCTTCATCGCGTCGCGTGACCTCGGTGGCGAAGAGGCCGCCCAGCGCATAAAGGCCATC
>DATCIA010000074.1:0-12799 GCA_036508075.1 Coriobacteriia bacterium | reverse complement strand
CGCTCGCCGATCTCGAAGTCGTTCGGGTCGTGCGCGGGCGTGACCTTCACCGCGCCGGTGCCGAACGCCGGGTCGACGTAGTCGTCGGCGACGATCGGGATCTCGCGGCCGATCAGGGGCAGCACCACCGTGGCGCCGACGAGCGCCGTGTAGCGCGCGTCGTCGGGGTGCACGGCGACGCAGGTGTCGCCGAGCATCGTCTCGGGGCGCGTCGTGGCGACGACGACCGAGTCGACTCCGCCGACGGCCTCCTTGAGCGGGTAGCGGAAGTGCCACAGGTGGCTGTCGAGCTCCTCGTGCTCCACCTCGATGTCGCTCAGCGCGGTGGAACAGCGCGGGCACCAGTTGATGATGCGCTTGCCGCGGTAGATCAGCCCTTCCTCGAACCACTTCACGAACACGCGCTTCACGGCCTTCTGATAGTCCGCGTCCATCGTGAAGTGCTCGTCGGAGTAGTCGCAGGAGCAACCCATCGCCTTCAGCTGCGTGACGATCGTGTTGCCGTGCTCGCTTCTCCACGCCCAGCACAGCTCGATGAACTTCTCGCGGCCGACGTCGTTGCGCGACATGCCCTGCGCGGCCAGCATCTGCTCGACCTTGTTCTGCGTGGCGATGCCCGCATGGTCGGTGCCCAGCACCCAGCGGGTGGGACGGCCGGTCATACGGGAGCGGCGGATGACGACGTCCTGGATGGTGTTGTTCAGCGCGTGCCCCATGTGCAGCGAGCCGGTGACGTTGGGGGGCGGGATGACGACCACGAACGGCTCGACCGAGGTGTCCTCGGGAACCGGGCACTCGAAGTAGCGGCCCGCGGTCCAGGAGTTGAACACGGGGCCCTCGACGGCCTTGGGGTCGTAGGCTTTCGGCAGCTCGTTCGGCACGCTTGCGCTCCTCGGGATGGTGCACGGCGCGACGGCACCGCACTACAGGTGTTCCCGATTCTACGGTAAGGGCACGCGGGGGGCGAGGAAGGGCGCGATGACGGCCGCGCGGCCTACCCCTCCCGCGCCGCGATCACCTCTGAGATCGGGAGTGACATGGGCACCGGAGCCGGGCGCGCCGCAGACGCACCCTCCAGCGCGACCCGTTCCTTGAAACCGAATCTGCGGTAGAACTCGACGGCCCCCGGCTTCGCGTCCACCACCAGAGCGACACAACCGACGGTCCGCGTCATCCCGAGAGCGACATCGAGGGCAGTCCCGACCAGCAGCGTACCGATCCCCTGCCCTTGGAACCTGCCATCGACAGCCAGCCGCGCCACCCGGAGCGCGGGCAGCGGGTAGGCCGGCAGCGTCCGCCGGACCGTCGCGACCTCGTCCCCCCTCGTAGAACATGCGGCAAGAGTGACGTAGCCGAGCACGAATCCACTCTCCTCGGCGACGTAGGTCACGCCAACGTACCTGCGCATGTTCTGGCCGGCGAACTGGAGCAGGAAGCGATCCAGCGCCAGGTCGCCCGAAGCG
The DNA here is from genome assembly GCA_036508075.1 of Coriobacteriia bacterium. Lineage (GTDB taxonomy): Bacteria > Actinomycetota > Coriobacteriia > Anaerosomatales > PALSA-660 > PALSA-660. Next base: position 11,336 of record DATCIA010000074.1, on the reverse strand, counting down.
AAGTGGTCGCAGTCGTTCTCCGGCCGCAGCGGGTGTACGCGAACCACGGCGGCCCTACCGGCCGCGCATGAGCGCGCGCAGAGCCGGCGTCGGCTCGCCAGGGTTCTCGATGCTCTCCACGAGGGCGTCGAACGACTCATTGGTGAGCACGATCGTCTTCGGCACGATGTACTCGATCGGTATCTCGCCCTGGGCGGCGATGAACAGCTCGATCGCTTGCTCGATGACGCGGCCCTTCTTCGTTCCGGTCTGCCGCACGTAGTCGTCCAGCAGGTCCTTCGTCTCCCGGGCTATGAACGCGGACACCTGCGTCTGATCCTCGGACATGACGCACCTCCACTACGGAATACTAAGTATCTGTAGAGTAACAGCGCGCGCTGGCCCACGCAACGGGGCCGCGACGCTTGTGCGCCACGGCCCCGGGTCCACGCATTCAAGCTACGCGCCTACGCTCCGGCCGCGCTCTCCTTGCCTTCGTGCACCAGCGTCGGCTCCGCTCCGTCGCGTACGACGGCCTCCGTGATGACGACCTCCGCGACATCCACGCGGCCGGGCAGGTCGTACATCAGCTCGAGCAGCAGCGATTCCATGATGGAGCGCAGCCCGCGCGCGCCGGTGCCGTGCGTGATCGCCTTCCGGGCGATGGCCTGCAGCGCGCCGTCGGTGAACTCGAGCCGCACGTCCTCCATGGTGAAGAGGCGCTGGTACTGGCGGACGAGCGCGTTCTTCGGCTCGGTGAGGATGCGGACCAGGTCGTCCTCGGTCAGCTCCTCGACGTGCGCCACGACCGGCACGCGGCCGACGAACTCCGGGATCATCCCGAAGGTCTGGAGGTCTTCCGGAAGGACCTGTGCGAGCAGGACGCCGGTGTCATGCTTGGCCACGTCGACCAGGTCAGCACCGAAGCCGATGCCCTTCTTGCCGACGCGGGCCGCGACGATCTTCTCGAGGCCGACGAACGCGCCGCCCAGGATGAACAGGATGTTGGTGGTGTCGATCTTGATGAGCTCCTGCTGCGGGTGCTTGCGGCCGCCCTGCGGCGGCACGTGGGCCTCGGTGCCCTCGAGGATCTTGAGGAGCGCCTGCTGCACACCTTCGCCGGACACGTCGCGCGTGATCGAGAGGTTCTCGGCCTTGCGGGCCACCTTGTCGATCTCGTCGATATATATGATGCCGACCTCGGCGCGGTCCGTGTCGAAGTCCGCGGCTGTGATGATCTTGAGCAGGATGTTCTCGACGTCCTCGCCCACGTAACCCGCCTCGGTGAGCGAGGTGGCGTCGGCGATCGCGAACGGGACCTTCAGGATGCGGGCGAGCGTCTGCGCGAGGAGCGTCTTGCCGCAGCCCGTGGGGCCGAGCAGCAGGATGTTGCTCTTGGCCAGCTCGACCTCGCTGATGTCCTCGGAGGCGCACTCACGGATCCGCTTGTAGTGGTTGTAGACCGCGACCGACAACATCTTCTTGGCGGCGGCCTGCCCCACGACGTACTCGTCGAGGATCGCGTTGATCTCGCGAGGCGTCGGCAGGTCACCGGCAAGGAACGACTCGGTGGCCTCGGCCTCGATCTCCTCGTCGACGATGTCGTTGCACAGGTCGACGCACTCGTCGCAGATGTACACGCCATCCGGGCCCGCGATGAGCTTGCGGACCTGGCGCTGCGGCTTTCCGCAGAACGAGCAATTCAGGTGCTCGGGGCCTTCGGTGGTGCCGGGCATATGGGGGTTCCTACTTCTTGTCGCGGTGCGTGAAGACCGCGTCGACCAGCCCGTAGTCGGCAGCCTCCTGCGCGGTCATGATGTTGTCGCGCTCGGTGTCGAAGTGGATCTTCTCGACCGGCTGACCCGTGTGCTTGGCCATGATCTCGTCGAGGTTGGCGCGCATCCGCAGCATCTCCCTGGCCTGGATCTCGATGTCCGTGACCTGGCCCTGCGTGCCGCCCCATGGCTGGTGGATCAGGATGCGACTGTTGGGAAGCGCGAAGCGCTTGCCGGCGGCGCCGGCCGTCAGGAGCACGGCGGCCATGCTCGCGCACTGGCCGATGCAGCTGGTCGCCACGTCGCAGCGGATGTACTGCATCGCGTCGTAGATGGCCAGGCCTGAGGTGACCGAGCCGCCCGGCGAGTTGATGTAGAGCTGGATGTCCTTCTCGGAGTCCTCGGACTCGAGGTGCAGCAGCTGGGCGATGATGAGATCGGCGACCTGGTCGTCGATCTCGTGACCCAGGAACACGATGCGCTCGTTGAGCAGCCTCGAGAAGATGTCGAAGCTGCGCTCGCCACGGCTGGTCTGCTCGACGACGATCGGGACGAGGGCCTTGATGTCGGGAAGGATCATGGGTTCTCTACTCCTCCTTCGCGGAGTCGTCGGCCTTGGCCGGTGACTTCTTCGCGGGTGCCTTCTTCTTGGGCTTGGACTTGGTCTTCTCTTCGACGGGCGCGTCCGGATCGACCTCGACGACCTCGACGTGATCCATCAGGTAGCGCGTAGCGTGCCGATGCATCAGACGCTCGCGAAGAAGTCCCAGGACGCCCGCGTGGACGAGGCGCTCGCGCATCTGCGCTGCGGGCACCTTGTCGGCCACCGCGATCTGCTCGACCTCGGCCTCCAGCTCGTCGTCCGTGTACTCCAGGCCCGCCTGACGGAAGAGCGCCTCGAGTGAGAGTTCGTCGCGCACGCGCATGGCAGCCTCACGGGCGATGTCGGCCTGGAGCTGCTCGACGGTGAGCTCGGTCGCCTCCAGGTAGCCCTCCATCGTCATGCCCTGGTCCTTCAACGAGTCGAAGAACTCCTCGCCCATCGCGTCGGTGCGGGATGCGACCAGCTCGCCGGGGATCTCGCCGACGAGGCGCTCGGAGAGGGCCTCACGAGCGCCGCGCTCGATCAAGCGGGTGTGCGCGGTGGCCTTGTTCTCGTCGAGCTTGGTGCGGATATCCTCGCGCAGCTCGGCCATCGTCTCGAACCCGCCGATGTTGTTGGCCAGCTCGTCATCGATCTCGGGAAGCTTCTTCGCCTTGATCTCGAAGACCTCGACCTCGAAGGCAGCGGGCTTGCCGACGTAGTCGGGGTTGGCAGCGGTCTCCGGCACGGCGAACTCGATGTGGAGATGGTCGCCGGGCTTCGCGCCCACGATCCCCGTCTCGAACTCGGGCGGCATGATGCCGCGGCCGACCTCGTAGAGGTACTTGTCCACCGTGAGGTCATCGGCCGTCTGGCCGTCGACCGTGCCGGTGAACGAGAGCAGCGCGAAGTCGCCGTCGATGATGCCGCGGTCCTCCACGACCTCGAGGGTCGCGAACCGGTCGCGCACGTACTCGATCTGGGCATCGATCTCGGCGTCGGTCGTGTGCGCCGGCGGGACCTTGGCCGTGAGGTCCTCGATCGACGAGAGGGTGAACTCGCGCTTGACGTCCACCTCGGCGGTGTACGTGTAGTCGGCGCCCTCCTCGAGCAGGTCCAGGTCGCCGGTGTCGGGAGCGCTCATGGGGCGGAGGCGGAGCTCGTCGAGCGCACGCGGGTAGCTGTTCTCGACGAGGTCCTCGAGGGCCTCGGCCAGCACCGATTCGCGGCCGACGTGGGTGTCGATCAGCGGACGCGGGGCCTTGCCGGGGCGGAAGCCCGGCAGCTTGACCTGGCGCGCGACGCGCAAATAGGCGGCAGCAACGGCTGCGTCGACCTCGACGGCCGTGTGAGACACGGTGAGCTTGACGCGGTTGCCTTCGAGCTTCTCGACGGTCGTGTTCAAGGGTCCTCCTGCTAGCTTCATCTTCGGGGATTGGATGATTCGAAAGACGGGCGGCGGGTCGCAAACGATCGAGTGCCGGCGTCCGGACGTCTGCGTGGTGCGGGCGAGAGGATTTGAACCTCCACGAGTCGCCTCACCGGGACCTAAACCCGGCGCGTCTGCCAATTCCGCCACGCCCGCGCGCGGTCAATCACTATACAGCAAGCCGGAGGGCATACGGCGGCGCTGCCGGAGCGCGCGGCGGCGACAGACCGCACGGGCGCCGACATATGCCGCTGGGCGCGAACGCCCGGGCGCGCCGTGCTATCGACCGCTCTTGCGCGCCTTCAGCAGGGCGTCCACGAGCGAGTCGACCTGCGCGTCGGTAAGTGGCCCGCCCCGGCGCGCCGAGTACCCGGGCATCCCCTTGTCGGTTCTGCCGTCCGCGACCCACGAGCGCAGTGCCTTCCGGTCGAGCCCCGAGACCGGCAGCACGACCGCATACGCGGCGAGCTGCAGGTGGCACATGGCGCACACCCTGTCATAGAGCCGAGGGCCCGTGAGGCCGCTCTTGGCCGGGTCTGCGTGGCAGCTGGCGCACTCGGGGCGGCCGAACAGGGCCGCTTCGAGTGTCTCGGAGGAGTCGGTGGAGGTCCAGTGCTCGACCGTCGCATTGACGGCCACGTCCGTCGTCGGCTGGGATGGGTCGTTGGAGGTGATCGAGACGATCTCCGTGACATCGCCGGACTTGCCCAAGGGGTCGAGCGTCACCTGCAGTTCGACCCGATCCCCCGGCTGCAGCCGTTTGGAGCTGACCAGCCCCACCGTGCAGCCTCAATGTGTCCTGATTCCCTCGATGACGAGCAACGCGTCGCCCACGTTCTTAATCACGACCGCGCCCTGGACCTTGTCCGTCTGTTTGATGCGTCCGAAGTCGATCGAGGCGGGCTCGAGCCTCAGACCGGGTCCCTTCACCTGCGGCGTATAGCCGCCCGTCCGGGCTGCGCACCCGACGAGCGCAAGCGACGCGATGAGGACCGCGAGACCCATGCTGAGGGCGCGCTGGCGCGCGAACGGCCATCAGGCATCGATCGGCCCGTCCTCCCCGTCGGGTGTGTATGCATCTTCTTCCCCCCGATCGCGATCTTCCATCGAACCGGGCGGCAAGCGCGAGCGGGTGCGGAGCGACCCGACGAGGAAGTACGCGCAAGCGGGCATGGCGGGCTAACCGTAGTCAGCTTATCCGCGTTGCGGGCCCGCGGGCGCGCCAGCCGCTGACTTCGTCGCCGGACCGCGCGGCATCCCTGGCGGCCAGGCGTTAGAACCACCCCGCTCGAAGTCGACCGACCGCTCCGCTAGCGCCTGGGGATAGTCCAGACGACCAGCAGGACGACGCCGACAAGGACCAGCAGCGCGAGCACCGGGAGAATCCAGCCGCCGCCCCCGTCCATCATGGTGCCGAACCAGCTGCCGGCCTGAGCGGGCGCCGCTGCGCTCACAGCGCGACACGTCCGAGTTGCCGACCTCTCCAATCGGGTATGAAGTGTTCACGTCTGGCGCGGTCCGAACGTGTGTAGACCATCGGGCCGTGTATGCGGCCTCGTGCAGAGGAAAGGTCGACCGAGATCCCGGGAAAGGGCACTAATGCTGTGGACCATCTTCGTCATCCTGCTCGTCTTGTGGCTGCTCGGCCTGTTGACCGGCACGACGTTCGGCGGCTTGGTGCACGTCCTGATCGTGATCGCGGTGATCGTCCTCGTGGTCCAGTTGCTCCAGGGCCGGAAGCTCTAGCGTACTGACCACATAGGTTGTTGAGATGGACGAGGGCCTTCCCGTTCGGTTGTAGGTGCGAGGTCAGACGCAGAAGACCGGCCCCGAAGGACCAGCTCTCAGAAATGTTGCGTATGGTGGGCCGTCGGGGGATCGCACCCCGGACCCGGATACCAGAAGACCGGCCCTGGGGAACGGGGCCGGTCTTCGTCGCGCAATGGACCGCTGCTACTTGGTGAACGCGTCCTTGATGTGTCCGGCAGCATCCTTCACGTTCTTGGCTAACTTGTCTGCATCCTCCGCGAGTGTCGCCTTGTCGTGCTGCAGGCGCCCCTTGGCTTCCAGCTCCTCGTCGTCGGTCAGCTTGCCGACGGTCTCCTTGACCTTCCCGCTGGCCTGGTCGGCCTTGTTCTTCGCCTTGTCTCCGATATCCATGGTGATTCCTTCCGTGGACGCTTCAGGTTGATCGTAGATCCGGGACCTACTCGCAGCACTACGGCGTCGAAGTCGCCCCGGCCGCTCCGGGTGCGCCGGCCGCGCCGGGCGCTCCAGCCGCTCCGGGTGCTCCGGGTGCTCCGGCAGCGCCTCCGGCGCCCCCGGAACCCGCCGCTCCCGGCATCCCGGGAGTCACGACCACCGGATTCGCCGGCTGCATCATGTAGAAGGGCCGCGAGTCACCGAAGTAGCCACCACCCCACATGAACATCAGGCCGATCACGACGATACCGACGACGACCAGAACGGCCACCAAGACGAACTTGGAGTCCGTCGACTCGGCCCCGTCGCTCACGCGTTCAAGATGTGACATGGGAATCTCCTTTGTGTGTCGGACGACCCCACACGTGAGGCCACGCCCGTAGAGCCTCTGGTCGCTCGCCCTAGACGGAGCGACGCCCCGTGATGAGGTTGTAGATGACCACGACGACGGCGATGACGATCAGGATGTGGACCAGCGATCCACCGATATGGAGGCTGAACCCCAAGAGCCAGAGCACGAAGAGAATGACGGCGATGGTCCAAAGCATGTGTGTTCCTCCAAGGATGAGCGGCTGTTCGGACGGTAGACCCCAGCTTCCGGGCTACTCAGTCCCCCTCTCGTGGTGCTCGACACTCTCGGTCAAGGTGAAGATGCAATCGGCGACAGCCGATGACATCGAGTACTTCCGAAGACCCGCGTCCACGAACTCCCTCGCCTCGAAGGGCCATCCGCGCATCCCGTAGCGACCGCGGATGCGCTTCTCGAAGGGACCCAACGAGGCGACCACTTGTCTGGCGGTCAGATCGCACGCCTCCGCTATCTCCGCGGTCGTCGTCCACGCGGGGGACTTCTTGGCGATGGAGAGCAGGATCCGCCGCATCGCGCTCGACGACTCGACGAACATCCGATCGATCAGGTCCTGGGTCCATCCCGCCGGATAGCCGGCGTCGGTGGTCTCGGGTGCTGCAGGTGGTCGGATCGACTGACGCGCCAGCAACTCATAGACCTCGTGAACGCGATGGACGGGTACCGGCACACTTACGAAGTCAGGCACGATGTTCGCCTCCGTCAGGTTATGTTACCCATTGTACACCTAAGTTAACCGCAGTTAGCTTCTTCGCATGCCACTGACCGTCGAAACACCGGCAGAAGACACCTGAGGCTTGCCGGGGCGGAACGAGAGGACCTCGAAGTCCAGCAGGCGACCAAGGCGATGCGGGGATCCGGCCTCCTTGCTCCCCGGCCGCGCTTCCGTTGTCACGCCCTTGCCCCGTGAATGCACGAACGGCGACCATCCGGAACATCCCCGCGACCGATGCCCTACCGGTTGCGGACCTTCTCCAATCGCGAGCAGCGAGACGCAAGACCGCAGGTAGACATACAAAAAGCCCCTGACCTGAAGGCCAAGGGCTTACTTGTTGCGTATGGTGGGCCGTATAGGGATCGAACCTATGACCTTGGGATTAAGAGTCCCCTGCTCTACCAGCTGAGCTAACGGCCCGAAACGCTCGCCCATTCTATCCAATCGAAGCGGCGGCGCAAGTACATTGTCTCAACCGGTGAGACTCGAGGGCCCCGCGATCGCGGGGCCCTCGTCTGTTCGCATGGGGTGGATGACGGGTCTCGAACCCGCGACCTTCGGAGCCACAGTCCGACGCTCTAACCAACTGAGCTACACCCACCATGAGTGGTCTGGCACGCCCGGAGGGATTCGAACCCCCGACCTAGAGATTAGAAGTCTCCCGCTCTATCCAGCTGAGCTACGGGCGCATACCACGATGCCGCCCAGGCGCGAGCACACACACTACCTGTGGCATCGAATCATTGTCAATGGAGCGGGCGACCGGGATCGAACCGGCAACATTCAGCTTGGAAGGCTGACACTCTACCAATTGAGTTACGCCCGCGCTTTGGTCGGGCCGGCCGGATTCGAACCGGCGACATCCTGCTCCCAAAGCAGGTGCGCTGCCAGACTGCGCTACGGCCCGAACCGGGTTTGAAACCCGCGCCGCCCCAGCGGGCAGCGGAGAACAGTATAGGGAGGGGCACCCGATGCGGCAAACCGCAGCCGGCGCGCCTCGCTCACTCCTCGGGGAGCAGCGCTTCCTTCAGCGCGCGCAGCGCCTTGCCGCGGTGGCTGATCGCGTTCTTCTCGACCAGCGGCAGCTCCGCCATGGTGGCTCCGGCGGCCTCCTCCGGAAGGAACACGGGGTCGTAGCCGAAGCCGCCGTTGCCGCGCGGCGAGAACCCGATCTGGCCCTCGCAGGTGCCGCACGCCTGCGTCGGCACGCCCTGCTCGTCGACGAACACGACGACGCACTGGAAGCGCGCCGCGCGCATCTCGGGGCCGAAGCCGTCGAGTTCCTCGAGCAGGCGACGGGTGTTGTCGGAATCCGAGGCGCGCTCACCGGCGTAGCGCGACGAGCGGACGCCGGGACGGCCGCCGAGCGCGTCGACCACGAGCCCGGAGTCGTCGGCGAGAGAGGCCAGTCCGAAGTGCTTGCGGTAGGCATCGGCCTTCAGGAAGGCGTTGCCCGAGAACGTCTCCTCGGTCTCGACGACCTCGAGCGGCTCGGCGCCGAGATCGGTCGCGGTCACGAACTCGAACCCCGGAAGGTCCAGGACCGCCGCGATCTCAACGAGCTTGCCGGCGTTGGCGGTCGCGACGACGACCCTGCGCTTCTCAGCGGCCATAGGTCAGCAGCTCCTTCTCGATCAGCTCGCGCTGGATCGCGATGAGGCGGGTGGTACCGGCCTGCGCGAGGTCGAGCATCGCGTCGAGCCGGATGCGGTCGAACGGCGTCCGCTCCCCGGTACCCTGGACCTCGATGAAGCGGCCCTTCGAGTCCGTCACCACGTTCATGTCGACCTCGGCGCGCGAGTCCTCCGAGTAGTCGAGGTCGAGCAACAGCTCGCCGTCGACCAGCCCGATCGAGGTCGCGGCGACGTGATCGAGCAGCGGCGAGGACTTGAGCTTGCCGGCCTGCTTCCAGACCGCGAAGGCGTCGTGCAGCGCGAGCCACGCGCCGGTGATGGCCGCGGTGCGCGTCCCGCCATCGGCTTGGATCACGTCGCAGTCGACGTTGACCGTGCACTCGCCGAGCGCTCCCATGTCGGTCACGGTGCGCAGGCTGCGCCCGATGAGCCGCTGGATCTCGTGGGTGCGACCCCCGGGTCCGCCCGCGCCACTCTCGCGGCGCTTGCGCTCGTGCGTGGACGACGGCAGCATCGCGTACTCGGCGGTGACCCAGCCCTGTCCGCTCCCCCGCCGCCACGAACCGACGCCATCGCTGACGTTGGCCGCGCACAGCACGACCGTGTCCCCGATCTCGATCAGGCACGACCCGTGTGCGTGCTTCAGGTAGCTGCGCGTGATCCTCACCTCGCGCAGTGCATCCGCGGCGCGTCCGTTGGCGCGTGTCGTCACAAGCGTTCTCCCTTCGCGGCGCTGCGCGCCGGTGCGATCTCGACGGTCATGAGCTCCTCGGCGAGGTGCGTGTCCCCGCCGAACGCGGCCGCCGCCGTGCGCCGCATGCGCGCATGGTCGGCCGACGGCCACAGGTGGGTCAGTATGAGCATACCGGCGCCCGAGTCCAGCGCGAGACGGCCGGCCTCGCCCGCGGTCATGTGCGGCGCCGTGCCCGCGTACTCGTCCGGGAGCGTGCACTCGGCGAGAAGCACGTCGCATCCCGCAACGGCATCGCGCACGGCCTTGCCGTCGCGGGTGTCGGCCGTGTAGGCAAGCCGCGCGCCTTCGGCCTCGAACATGAAGCCGTAGGTGGGCCCGTCGTGGTCGACCGCGCAGGCGGTGACCGTGATGCTGCCGAAGACCATCGGTCGGCCGCCGGTGATGATGTGCGGCTCGAACGCCTCGGCCAGCTGCTCGCGGCCGTGATGGGAGAGCAGCGCGCCCAGGCGCTCCCACAGGCCCTCCGGCAGGTAGAGCGGCAAGCTACCGATGGGACCCTCGGGCGCGAAACGCAGCGCGGCCTGAAGGGCGTAGAGGTCGGCGAAGTGGTCGGGATGCGTGTGGCTGATCAGCACGGCGTCGATCGAGGTGACGTCGGTGACCGACGCGGCATTGGCGAGCGAGCCGTTGCCGCAGTCGACCAGGAGCGTAGTGCCCTCGTCCTCGACGAGGTAGCCGGAGCATGCCTGCCCGTCGCCCGCCCAGGAAGCCGCGGAACCGAGGATCGTCAGCTGCATGTGGTGTCCTTCCGTTCGGGTCCCGGAGCCGCGAGGACGACGCGCATCGGCGGGACGGCGATCGTCTCAAGTTCGGAAAGCTCCAGGTGCTCGGCGCGCTTGATCGGGCGACGCAACACCGCCGAGCCGAGGCGGGCGAACTCCTCCTCATCACCGGTGGTGACGAAGCGGTGGCGTGGCACATTGCCGGCCGGCGCGAGCTTGCGGCGCTTGCCCAACACCTCGGACACCTCGCGCGCCGTCTCCTGGGCCGACGAGATCAGGCGGACCTCGCGGCCCATCACCTGCCCGATGGCAGCGGACAGCAGCGGGAAGTGCGTGCACCCGAGCACCAGCGTATCGACACCGACGCCCTTGAGCGGGTCGAGGTAGTCCCGTGCGATCTCGTGGAAACTCGGACGCACGAACACATCCGAGGAATCGGCCATCAGGCCCTCGACCGGGCCGGGACCCATTTGGAGCCCCTGCTCGACGATGTCCACGAACTTCGGCGCTGCGACTGAGAACACGGTGACGCCCGCGTCCAGCGCGCGGACCGCGTCGGAGTAGGCACCCGACTCGACGGTGCCGGTCGTGGCGATCACGCCGACCTTGCGGTTGCAGGTCGCCTGCACCGCGGCGCGCGCGCCGGGCTCGACGACGCCGATCACCGGCACCTCGAAGGTCCGCTGCGCGGCGGCCAGCCCCGCGGCCGTCCCGGTGTTGCACGCGATGACGAGCATCTTGACGCGATGGTTGGCCAGCCACGATCCGATCTGCAGCACGAACTCGCGCACCTCGGTCTGCGAACGCGGCCCGTAGGGGCAGCGTGCCGTGTCGCCCACGTAGAGGATCGACTCGTTGGGCAGCGCGCGCATCATCTCGGAGGCCACGGTGAGGCCCCCGAGTCCGGAGTCGAATATGCCGATCGGAGCGTCGTTCATGCCTGGGAGTATAGCGGCTGAGACCGGCGGCCCTCCCTCACGCGTTACCGACGCGCTGCCCCGAGCGCCGCGAACAGGGCGGCGCACTCCGCGGCCGTGGCCACGCCGCCATCGTCACAGACCAGCAGCCCACCCGACGTGGCCATGGTCGCGGCCGCCGCGCCGGCAGCCGCGGCGCGCGCGAGGTCGGTGAGCTGTGAAGCTGCGATCCCGCCCGCGAGCGCGAGGCCGGCGCGGC
>DATCIA010000073.1:0-2335 GCA_036508075.1 Coriobacteriia bacterium | reverse complement strand
AGACCGTCACGTTCTGGGTGAACCCGGACCAGCTCAGCGTGCTCCAGCACGGCGCCTACCACCATCACGCCTGGGGGGAGCCGGATCCGGTCACGGTCCCCTTCGGCTCGGGCTGCATGGAGCTGGTCGTCACCTTTCGCGACCTCAACAAGCCACAGGCGGCGATCGGGGGGACGGACGTCGCCATGCGCGGCGACCTGCCGGCCGACGTGCTCGCGTTCACGGTGACGGCGCCGATGTTCGCGCGCCTCTGCGCGCTCGGCGACGACAGCTTCCTCGGGAAGGGGTTCCTGGGCCGGCTGCGCAAGACCCGCGGCGGGTCGCTGGGCTGATCCGCCGTCTGCCGCCGTCCGCTACAATCGCGTCATGACCCGTCGCGAAGCCCTCCGCCGCCTCGATCGCAACCGTGAGAAACTGCGCACCTTCGACGTGCGTCACATCGCGGTCTTCGGCTCCACAGCCCGCGACCAGGCCACCGTGCACAGCGACGTCGACGTGCTCGTCGAGTTCGACTCGCAGGCGCACGTGGGCCTGTTCACCTTCGTGCGCCTGCTCGACTACCTCTCCGACGTGATGGGCACGCGCATCGACCTCGCGACGCCGGCCGCCCTGCGCCCGGAGATGCGCGACGAGATCCTCGCGGAGGCCGTGCGTGCCTTCTGAGCCTCCCGACCGCCGCCATCCGGGCTACCAGGAGCGCCAGGCCAAACTGCGCTTCCGCGACTGGCGCTTTCGCGTGCGCGATATCCTCGCCGCCGTGCGCGCGATCGCCGACTACACGGACGGCATGACGTTCGACGAGTTCGTGGGCGACGCCCGCACGATGGACGCCGTCGTCCGCAACCTCATGACGATGGGCGAGTCCATCCGCTGGATCCCCGAGCCCATCCTCGACGCACACCCTGCCGTACCGTGGCGCACGCTGCGCGGCCTGCGCAACGTCGTCGTGCACGAGTACTTCGGCGTGGACCCCGCGATCCTCTGGGAGACGGTGCAGAGCGACCTCCCGCCTCTGAAAGCGGACCTCCAGGCGGTCCTCGCGGGCTGAAACAGAACGGGCAACGCCGAGCGCGGCGAACAGCTCGGCCTCGCCCTGCGCCGTAAGCTTGAACTGCACGCCTTCGATCTTGATGGTCTTGCCCTGCTTGGTGAACTGGGGCGCGTTGGTCGCGATGAAGACGTGGGCGCGCGTCGCAGGGGCGTCGCCCACCGCCGCCGAGAACGTGAAGGACTTGGGGCCGTTGGCGATGAACCGCATGCCTCCCATGCGCAGCGTCGTGTTGTTGGCGACGTTCACAAACCGCAAGCCGCCGTCGTGGTACAGCGTGCCCTTCTTCGTGGTGTAGTCGAAGGTCCCACCGCTCGCCATCGGGGCTTCGAACCACCAGCTCACGCCGCTGCTCCACTGGAAGCGGAACGACACCGGCGAGATGTTCAGCAGCGCGACGCTCTGGGCCGTCGGCGCCGTGACCTGGGCCTCGGGGATCGTCAAGTTCGTGTCGCCCCGCTCACGACCTTCGCCGAGACCGCCATCGCCGGCGCGGCGACGGCCAGCATGACGACCAGGAGCGCGAACAGCACCACGACGATCGGGAGGCTGCCCACTCAACCCGTACGGACTGCCTGCGGACTATCCATGAGCTTCCTCCTGTGGAGTGACGGTTCCGGTGCCCCTTCTATCGACCGGTCCTCTCTCCTTCTCTATTTGGCGTGCGCGCAGGAGCCCGAGCCTGGTAGCGGGGGCACCCCGGCCGCGGTTCGCGTATACAATCGGCCAAGGTCCGCGGCGCTCGGTCCGCGGCGCCGAAGGAGAGTCGCGTGGAACAGGTGGGCGCTCGCGAGCAGGTGCAGTACGCCGGCCTCGGCTGGCGCTTCGCCGCCATCGCGGTCGACACCGTGGTGCTCTTCTTCCTGCTCGTGGTGATCTTCGCCGTGATGACCGCCGCCGGGGCGCTCGACCTCAAGGACCCGGCGTTCAGCGACGGCATCGACCTGCAGCGCACCGCGCCCGTTTGGATGTACGCGATCACGTACGGACTCATCTTCGTCTACTACACGCTGCTCGAGGCGCTGACCGCGGCCAGCGTGGGCAAGCTCGTCTTTCGCATGCGCGTGACCATGGACGACGGCACGAGGCCCTCCGGCCTCGCCGTCGTGGTCCGCAACCTTATCCGCCTGCCCGAAGTGCTCTTCTGGTACATCCCTTCGGGCATCTCGTGCCTCACCAACGCCAAGAACAAGCGGCTCGGCGACCTCGCGGCGAAGACCGTGGTCGTGCGGCGCGGCGCGACGCCGGTGGGTGTCAGGGCCTCCGGGCCGGTGCGCTCCTGGCCCG
>DATCIA010000072.1:0-2579 GCA_036508075.1 Coriobacteriia bacterium | reverse complement strand
AGCATGAGCAGCGCCATCACACGTAGACCACGTGACAGGTACCCCTTGTAGGCGCCCCAGTCCTTCGCGTCCGCGGCCCTCGACAGTTCGGGGAACACCGCCGAGAGGTAGCTGACGGCGAGCACGCCGTAGGGCAGCTGGTACCACATCCACGCGTAGGAGAGCACTGCGGACCCGTCGCGCATCGCCCCGGTGGCGAAGGCGTTGCGGAAGGAGATCCCGACGATGTTGACGGCGACGTAGCCGAGCACCCACGCGCCCTTGTGCAGCATCGTGCGCAGCGACGGGTCGGCCAAATCGAGCCGCCACCGGAATCGGAAGCCGATCTTGAGCAGCGCCGGGACCTGGCCGGCGAACAGCGCGACCACGCCGAGGGTCGTGCCGACGCCCAGGGCGATGAGCGCCAGGTCAGGCCGCGTCTCGCGCAACGGGACGTAGAAGCCCAGCAGCGCGACGATGACCACGACGTTGTTGAACAAGGGAGCGACCGCGGTCGCAAAGAAGGTCCGGTACGAGTGGAGGATGCCCGTGGAAAGCGCGACGAAGCCGTAGAAGATGATCTGGACGGCGAAGAAGCGGAACAGGTAGACCGCGAGTTGCGAGTCCGCCGCGGACACCGTGAACGTCTGGGTCCAGACGAAGACCTGGGGAAGCAGCGTCCCGACGAGCGCGACGATGCCGAACAGGACGAAGGTGATCGAGAACAGCGTGTTGGCGAACGCGAACGCGCTCTCCTCGCCGTCCCGGCGCGACCGCTCGAGGAAGATCGGGATGAACATCGATGACAGGACGCCGCCCGCGACCAGCTCGTAGATCATGTTCGGGATGTTGTTCGCAATGTTGAACGCCGACGCGATGGGGATCTGCCCCTTCGCGGCGATCGTCACGCCGAGCGCCACCGCCATCGCCCACTGCCGGACGAAGCCCGTGGCGCGCGAGAGGATCGTGCCGACCGACATCGCCGCGGTCGAGCGCGCGAGTGACGGAGCCGGATCGCTGATGGAGTCCTCCAGATGAGCGGGTGGCCTGCTTCATCCACGATTCTAGCCCACGCGCCCGTGCGTGCGCGGGCGCGTGGGGTCCGTTGCCGGTCCGTGGACGCACCGGCGGCGCCCCGTCGGCTGTCACCGCCGGCGTTCGTATATACTTCGTCGCGGGCTCCTCGTCACGAGCCTGGTCTTCGCGATGTGCGGCCCCCGAACACATGCCCGGCCGGCATCATCGACCCCAGGCCCCACGGATGGAGCGCGCGTGTCGAGGAGGATCGCACAGGCTGTCGCCGCCACTCTGCTGGCGGCGCTTCTCGTTTCCGCGGCGGCCCCCGCTGCGGCTGTCTCCGCTCCCGCGTCGCATCGGGTGGTCGTGCTTCTGGCGCCGCATCTCACGTGGAGCGACCTGACGGGCGACTCGATGCCGCGCGTCCGCGCGCTCGCCGACAAGGCGCTGCTCGCCAACATGAACGTCCGCGCCGGCTCGGGCGGCGCAACCACCCCCGAGAGGGGCGCGCTGGTGCTGGGAGCCGGATCCTCGGTCCTCTATGCCGAGAACGCGATGACCTCCTTCGACGCCTCCGAGGCGGTCGGCTCCGTCTCCGTGCGTGACTTCTACACGAGGTTGTTCGCGCGCGGCATGGGCAAGGCGGCGATCGCCTACCTCGGGCTGCCGCTCCAGGTGTCGGTCAACGTGGGCCCCAGCCTCGACAACTCGCTCGGCGCGCTCGGCACGGCCGTTCGGGCGAAGGGATACAAGACCGCGGCGATCGGCAACGGCGATCCCGGGTGGTTCGTCGAATCGACCCGCGCGTCCCGTCCCGCGGGCGTAGCCGCAGCCGACGTCAACGGGGTCGTCGACCTCGGCGATGTCTCGCCGGCGATGCTCAGGGCCGACCCCGTCGCCCCCTTCGGCGTGCGCGCCAACGTCGAGCGCATCTCGGCAACCTTTGTGCGCGTGGTCGCCGACCCCGCCGTGCGGCTGGTGGTCGTCGACCCCGGCGACATCGCGCGCGCGGACGAATCGGCCGCCATCGAATCGACGCTTGCCGCGTCGCAGTCGCACGAACGCGCGCTGCGATCGACCGACGACGTGCTCGGCGCGATCGTCGACACGTTGGCGCCGGGAGATGTGGTCGTCGTCATGACGGCGGCCCCCCTGCCGGTGGCCGACCAGGTCGAGGGTTTCGGCCCGCTGTTGATGGCCGGCCCCGATGGAGGCGGCATCGCGGCGGCGGCATCGACGCACCGTGACGGCCTGGTCACCGCGATGGACGTGTCCGCGACGATCCTCGACCTCATCGGCGCTCCCATGTCGCCGAAGATGGTGGGCAGCGTCATCCATCGCGCTTCGACCTTGAGCGACGCGGTGCTCGTCGACCGCGTCGACGTCCTCGACCGGATGGCCGTCACCTCGGTAGCCGTCGAGACGCAGCGCGGGTCGACGGTGAACACGTTCATCCTGCTGACGGTGATAGCGCTGCTGGTATCGACCCTGATCCTCTACCGCGGGTCCGACGGCCTCCCCGCCGCCGCTCCCGGGGTCGCCAAGGTCGCGCTGCTGCTCGTGCCCTCCGTGCTCTTCGGCTC
>DATCIA010000071.1:0-2140 GCA_036508075.1 Coriobacteriia bacterium | reverse complement strand
AGGCTGTATTGGGACTTCGAGAAGGAAGAGCGCTGGCTCAACGAGATGGCGGCCAAAGGCCTGAACCTCAGCAGCTTCTTCATGGGCGTCTACAGATTCGAGCAGGGGCAGCCCGGCGAGTGGATCTACCGCATCGAGCTGCTGCCGGAGATGCCACAGCTTCCGGCAGGCCGGGAGTACAGGAAGTTCATGGAGGACACGGGGGTGCAGACAGTCGCAGTCAACGGCCGGTGGGTGTACTTCCGCCGGCCCGCGGCGGACGGCCCCTTCGACCTGTTCTCGGACCTCGACTCCCGAATCACCCATTACGAGCGCGTTCGCTGGTTGACCGGAAGTGTGACGCTGGCGCTGGTGCCGGTCACGGTGCTCGGTGCTATCAACACGGTCGCGAACTGGCCGGGCATCAGCGCCACCACCCCCCTCCTCCTCGTTCCATCCGCGATTCTCGCTGGCCTCGCGTCCTTGACGTGGCGCTTCACACAGCGTGTGCGCTCGCTCAAGGCGCAGAGGCAGCTCTTCGAGTAAACCGCGCGGCGCATCTCCTAGCGCGGACAGCGCGAGTCCGACATGTGGCACCATGGGGAGCGATTCCGAAGGGGGAACCACGTGAAGGGCCGCATCCTCGCCGTCGACGACGACCCTGCCATCCTCGAGGTGGTGAAGCTTAACCTCGAGGAGGAGGGCTACGACGTCGTGACCGCGGGCACCGCCGCCGCCGCGCTCGCGGCGTTCGCGAACGCTCCGTGCGTGCTCGCCGTGCTCGACGTGATGCTGCCGGACTCCGACGGTTTCGAACTCGCCCGGCGCCTTCGCGAGCGGTCCGACATCCCGATCGTCATGCTCTCCGCTCGCGATTCCGACGTCGACAAGGCCATCGGGCTGGGCGTGGGCGCCGATGACTACGTCACCAAGCCGTTCAGCCCGCTGGAGCTCGTCGCGCGCGTCAAGGCACATCTGCGGCGCTATGGTGCCGCGAACGCGGGCGTCGCGGACCCGATGGTGGAGGCGGGACCGGTGCGAATCGACATCGCCCGCCGACGTGTCACCGTCAGAAGCCTCGAGGTCGACTTGACGGCCAAGGAGTTCGACATCCTTCGACTGCTGGCTGAGCATCCGGGCCGGGTCTTCACCAAGGCGCAGATCTACGAGACCGTGTGGCACGAGGAGCCGTTCGGCGACCTCGGCACGGTACAGGTCCACATGCGACGGCTACGCACAAAGATCGAGGCGCACCCGGACCACCCCGAGCTGCTCACTACGGTGTGGAGCATCGGCTACCGCTTCGAGGAGACCGGGCGCGGATGACGTGGATCGTCGCGTTCCTGATCGGGATCACCGCTGCGGCGGCATTCGCTGCCGGACTCGCCGTCGGGACGCTTCGCCAGCGCTCCCGGCTCCGGCGCATCACCGAAGGGGCGTCGCAGCTGGCGCGAGGCAACCTCGCCCACAGGATCATGCTTCCGGGTGACGATCAGGCCGCGGAGGCGGCCGAGACGCTCAACGCGCTGGCCGACGCCGTCCAGCAGGAGCGCGAGGCGGCAGCTGCGCGCGACGCCGCCCAGCGCCAGCTGCTCGCCGACATCTCACACGACCTGCGCACCCCGATCACCTCGATCGCCGGCTACACGGACGCGCTGCAGCGAGGGCTGGGGGACGAACCCGAGCGCTACCTGGCCGTGATAGCCGCCAAGGCCGAGGCGCTCGCGCAACTCACCGACGACCTCTTCTATGCGGCGCGCATCGACGCCGGAGACCTCGAGCTGGCACGCGGACCCATCGACCTCGCGGAAGCCGTGCGCCGCTCGGTCCTCGGGTTCGAACCGCAGCTCGCAGGCGCGGGCGTGCACGTGGATGTTCGCATCCCGGACGAACGGTGCATGGTGGATGCCGACCAGTCGGCACTCGCGCGCATCCTCACCAACCTGGTGTCGAACAGCGTCCACCATGGCGCCGGCATGACGACGTTCGGCGTAGCCATGGCGTCCGACCGAGGCGAGTCCCTGGTGCAGGTGAGCAACGACGGCGCACGCCTCCCCGAGGATGCGGAGCGACTGTTCCGGCGCGGGGTAGCGGGTCCTTCGGGAGGCACGGGCCTCGGCCTCGCGATCGCCCGCGAGCTGGCGGAGCAGATGGGCGGCTC
>DATCIA010000070.1:0-21878 GCA_036508075.1 Coriobacteriia bacterium | reverse complement strand
CGCCAGCAGGATGTGCTCGCGGGTCTGGGCCATGGGGCCGTCGGTGGCGGCGATGACCAAGATGGCGCCGTCCATCTGCGCGGCACCCGTGATCATGTTCTTGACGTAGTCGGCGTGGCCCGGGCAGTCGACGTGAGCGTAGTGACGCGCTTCGGTCTCGTACTCGACGTGAGCGATGGCGATCGTGATGCCGCGCTCGCGCTCCTCGGGAGCCTTGTCGATCTGGTCGAACGGCGTGAAGTCCGCAAAACCCTTCTCCGCCTGACGCTTGGTGATGGCAGCGGTCAGCGTGGTCTTACCGTGGTCGACGTGACCGATGGTACCGACGTTGACGTGCGGCTTGGTGCGCTCGAACTTCTTCTTCGCCATGAGTCTCCTCCTTCTGAAAAGACGCGGCGCCTACCGGGCATTGATGCCGGATGACGCTCGTTGCCGGGTGACGGCCGGCGTTTCGTGACTGTACTTCGAACCGTATCTACGACCGGCCGTCGGGCTCGGGCGTGGATGACCATGGTAGCGGTGGCTGGACTCGAACCAGCGACTCCGCGGGTATGAACCGCGTGCTCTAGACCAACTGAGCTACACCGCCGTGCACTACGACCGGCGTGCTGGGCGGAGAATGCTCCCCGCATCGGCTGCACGAAGCCGGTGAGTCGATGTGGAGCCCACAACCGGACTCGAACCGGTGACCTCTTCCTTACCAAGGAAGTGCTCTGCCAACTGAGCTATGTGGGCGAAATGGTGGGGGCGCCAGGATTCGAACCTGGGTAGGCGTAGCCAACGGGTTTACAGCCCGTCCCCTTTAGCCACTCGGGCACACCCCCATACAAACAAAAAGCCGTATTCGCGATGTCAAGGTCGGTCGCCACCCTGCGAAAAGGCGTGGAAATACTACAGGCACGCCGCAAGGACTGTCAACGGCGACAACGCCACCGGGCGTACCCATAGATCCGGGACACCCGCGCGCCCTTCGGCGCCATCCTCACTACAGCACGGGCGATACCAAGACGGAGGCGCGCCCGCGTCGAGCGGCGAACCTCCGTAGGATACATCGAACTGGAGCCGGCGGGGGGACTCGAACCCCCGACCTATCGCTTACAAGGCGATTGCTCTGCCATCTGAGCTACGCCGGCGCGCGCATCATTCTATGCGATAGCCGGCCTCAGCCATCAACAGGCGCGGCACCTCTGGATCTGGATCTCGACTTTGCGCTTCACGCGCTGCAGGGCGTTGTCGACTGCCTTGGAGTGACGGCCGAGCGTGTCGGCGATCTCGCAGTACGAGCTGCCCGAGACGTACAGGCGCAGGACGTCCGTCTCGAAACCGGAGAGCGCGCCGGTGAAGCCCTCCTTGATGCTCGCGGTCTCCCACGCGGCGATGACGACCTCAGCCGGGTCGCACACGTCGCGCGCGGCGAGGATGTCGGAGAGGACGCGGTCGCCCTCGTCCTCGGAGGCCGCGGGGCGGTGCAGCGAGATGTAGGTGTTGAGCGGCGTGTGCTTCTGCCGCGTGGCGGTCTTGATGGCGGTGATGAGCTGGCGTGTCACGCACAGCTCGGCGAACGAGCGGAACGACGCCTGGCGGTCGGGGCGGTAGTCGCGGATCGCCTTGTAGAGGCCGATCATGCCCTCTTGCAGGACATCGTCACGATCGGCGCCCGCCAAGAAGTAGGAGCGGGCTTTGCAGCGGACGAAGCTGCGGTACTTCATGATGAGCGCCGATGAAGCACTCTCGTCCCCGGCCTGCGCCGCGACGATGAGATCCATCTCGGACTCCGCCTGCGCTCGACGGATAGTCCCCCCGTATACCCCCACTGCTTGAACCTCCCCATTTGAACCACCCGGCAGGGTTCTAGGAAATACGGTCGCGCGCCCTCCCCGGCGTTGTGCGGCCACTGCGGACGCTACCGTGCATATCCCGCCTTGTCAACGCGCACGCGCGGAATCCTGCAAAGTCATGCGATGCACGGTAGCGGTTCATCCGTTGCCGACTCCCCGACGGCCGGCCAGCCGGTCGAGACGCGCGCGCACGTCGGCAGGAAGGCTGTCGGAGACGGTCGCCCGCCGGCGCGGAGAGCCCGACTCCCCGCGCCAGTCGGATTCGTCGGTGGCGAGCTCGCGGGCGAAGGTCGTGGCGCGCGTGACGACGACCGACCCGCCGGCGGCGGTCCGGCGCGTGGCGCCGTCGGAGGTCACCACCTCGACGCTCTCCCCCGCCTCTCGGGCGGACGCTGCGAGCGATTCGATGACGGCGTCGGCCTCGACCCCGTACGGGGAGAAGATGACGGTGATCCCACCGATGTCGCTCGGCACTCCCTCGGACTCCGGGTTGCCTCCCCCGTCGAAGACGACGGTGACGTCCGCCCCGTCGGCGACCCGCGCGCCGAGGTCCGCGATCAGACGCTCGCGCGCGGTGTCGATGTCGCGCTCCGTGAGCCCCGAGTAGCGCGGCGTGCCGCGGAGCAGGTTGTAGCCGTCGATGATCAGGCGACGCATCGTCCCGGCCGGCTAGGAGGCGCGAGTGCGGCGCAGCCACTCGTACGCGAGCACGGCGGTCGCCACCGACACGTTGAGTGACGAGACGTGTCCGCGAACGGGAAGGCTGACCAGCAGGTCGCACTCGCGCTCGGTCAGACGCGCGAGCCCGCTCCCTTCGGCTCCCATCACGAGCGCGATCCGCCCCTCGAGCGGAGCATCCCACACTTCGGTGGGGGCGCGTTCCGAAGCGCCGGCCGCCCAGTAGCCGGCCTCCTTGAGACGCGTGAGGGACTGGACGATGTTGGACTCACGGCAGATCGGTATGTGCTCGGCCGCCCCCGCCGCTGCTTTGAGCGCCGAAGGAGTCATCGCCGCGGCGCGGTCCTTGGGGATGATGACGCAGTCGGCGCCGACGACCTCGGCCGTGCGGACCACCGCGCCCAGGTTGCCCGGATCGGTCACGTGGTCGAGAAGGATGACCAGGCTGGACGGCTTCCCGGCCGTCGCGGACAGGACCTCCTCGAGCTTCGCGTAGCGGAACGGCTCAACGACCGCTATGACACCTTGGTGGGCGCCGCGCTCGCTCATGCGGTCGAGCTCCTTGCGCGAGACGCCGTCGACCCGGATGCCCCGCGCGCGGGCGGTCATCTTCAGCAGGTCGAGCGGGTCGCCGGAACGCGCGCCGTCGAGCACCAGCATGCGGATCACGCGGCGGTCCGAAGCCAGCAGCTCGGTGACCGCGTTGCGGCCTTCGACCGTCTCATCGGGGGTGGCCATGGCTAGGCCCCCGAGACGGTGACGCGTGCACCGGTCGCAGTGTCGGCGATGGAGACACCGAGAGTGGAGAGTCCGTCGCGGACCGCATCCGCCCGGGCCCAGTCACGCTCGGCGCGCGCGGACGCGCGTAGGGCGAGCAGCGCGTCGGCAGCCTCGGCGGGGTCGCTGCCCTGATAGCCGGCCAGTCCCGCCGCCAGCGCGACGACGCCCTGAGGCAGCGCGGGACCCGCCCCGGCGGTGTCGAGCGTCACGCCCAACACGCCGATCAGCTCGGTGACGGCGTCGGTGGCCGCGCCGAGAACGCCCAGGTCGTCCGCGGACGGCGCCGTATCGTGCGCGGACAGGAACACGTTGCCCTGCCTCACGAGATCGAACACTGCGCCCAAGGCGCCCGCGGTGTTGAAGTCATCATCCATCTCCGACACGAAGCGCTCGCGGGCCGTGGCGATCGCGCTGCTCAGCGCCTCGCGCTCGGCCTCAGGCGCTCCCCCGCCAGCGGCGGGCCGCCCCTGCGCCCAGCGGACCGTGCGCACCATGTTGGAGATGCGCTCGCAGGCCGTCGCGGCTTCGTCGAGGCGGTCGGTCGAGTAGTCCAGCGAACTGCGGTAGTGAGTCTGGAGCATCAGCAGCCGGATGACCGGGACGGGATACGTCGCGAGCACGTCCTTGAGGAGCAGGAAGTTGCCCAGTGACTTGGACATCTTCTCCGAGTCGACCTGGAGCATGCCGCCGTGCAGCCAGTAGTTGGCGAACGTCACACCGGTCGCGGCCTCCGACTGGGCGATCTCGTTCTCGTGGTGCGGGAAGATGAGGTCGGAGCCGCCGCCGTGGATGTCGAAGGGCAGCCCGAACTCCATCTCGGACATCGCCGAACACTCGATGTGCCATCCCGGCCGGCCTTCGCCCCACGGGCTGGACCAGTGCGGCTCTCCAGGCTTGGCGGCCTTCCACAGAGCGAAGTCGAGAGGATCGCGTTTGCGCGGATCGGTCTCGATACGCGCCTGGTTCTCCATCTCCTCCACGTCACGGCCGGACAGCTTGCCGTAGCCGGGGAAGCTGCGCACCGCGAAGTAGACGTCCCCGCCGGCGTCGTACGCGTGATCTCCCGCGATCAACCGCTCGATCAGGGCGATCATCTGCGGGATCGTCTCGGTGGCCTTCGGGCGGACGGTCGGATCCTTCACGCCGAGCGCGCGCATCGCGGAGACGAACGCTTCCGTGTAGTCGGCGGCCACCTCGGACGCGGGACGGCCCTCCTCGTTGGCGCGGTTGATGATCTTGTCATCGACGTCGGTGACGTTCTGGACGAACTTGACGTCGAACCCCCGGTACTCGAGGTAGCGCCGGATCACGTCGAACGACAGGAATGTTCGCGCGTTGCCGATGTGGATGTGGTTGTAGACGGTGGGGCCGCACGTGTAGATGGAGATCCTGCCCGCCTCGCGGGGGACGAACTCCTGCTTTGCGCGGGCCATCGTGTTGTAGACGCGAAGGGTCACCGGTGCGGTCCTTCCGGGCTCAGTCGTTGGCGGGAGATCCCAGCGCGGGTGCCGGCGAGTCCTCTTCAGGAGCGGGTTCGTACGACGGTGAAGTGAGTCCCGAGGCTGCCTCGTCGCGCGAGATGCGCGCGTCCATCCGGTCGATCCGGTGCTGCAGGCAGCGGAACATCTCCACGACCGGGTCGGGAAGGTCCTCGTGGTGGAGGTCGACGACGTCGACACGGGTGCCCTCGCGCACGACGATGCGCCCGGGGACGCCGACCACCGTGCAGTTGGGCGGCACGTTGTTGACGACGACCGCGCCCGCGCCGATCTTGCTGCCGTGGCCGACCGTGATGTCACCGAGCACGGTGGCTCCCACGCCGATGACGACACAGTCCTCGATGGTGGGGTGGCGCTTGCCGCGCTCCTTGCCCGTCCCGCCGAGGGTGACCCCCTGGTAGATGGTCACCGTGTCGCCGATGGTGCAGGTCTCGCCGATGACGACGCCCATGCCGTGGTCGATGAACAGACCCTCGCCGATGGTCGCGCCGGGGTGGATCTCGATCCCGGTACGGTGACGGACGCCCTGGCTCAGCGCGCGGGCCAGGAAGGTGTGCCCGCCGAGGTAGAGGCGGTGCGCCATGCGGTGGCGCCGGATGGCCTTGAGCCCCGGGTAGTTGAAGTACGCGGACCACGCGGACGTGGCCGCGGGATCACGCTCCATGACCGCCTGAATGTCGCGCCGGAGCCGGTCGAACACGTGAGGGACACCTGCGTTTCTCTGGATCGTGGGAGGAGCTGCCTTACGGTCCAGTGTACCCACCCGCCTGCTGCCGCGTCACGCCCGCAGCGCGAGCTCCAGCCGGGACGCGGCTTCGGCGGCCCCGAGGAAGACCAGCAGCGTGGTCGCCGGAAGGCCGTGCGCACGCCCGGTGAGCGCCGCGCGCACCGCCGGCAGCGCCTCGCGGATCGGCAGGCCCTCCGCTTTGAGGGCGTCCCGCAGGTCGACGGCGCCGCCCGGGGCCCGGACGGCCTCGAGCGCCACCGCCAGCGCGCGCGCGGCGGCGGGTACGGCGAGTGCGGCGGTGGCCTCGGCATCGGGCTCGAGACGCTCGGCCACACCCGCGACCAGTGCGCGCACGTCGCCGGCGACCTCGACCTCGTCGGCGAGCGCCTCGGCCACGACGCGCGGGCCGGCCCCCGGCAGGACGGGCGCGTGGGCGGCCACCAGGTCGATGCGCTGTCCGGACGTCAGCAGGGCCATGTGCCGCTTGTTGAGCCAGCGCAGACGCGCCGGATCGTGGACCGGCGGCGACGGAGAGACACGGGCAAGGTCGAACGCTTCCACCAGCTCGTCCATACCCAGGACCTCCCGCCCCTCGGGGTCGGACCAGCCGAGCAGGGCGAGGTGATTGACGACCGCCGCGGGCAGGAAGCCCTGCGTGCGCAGGCTCGCCACCGACTCGGCGCCCCGCGACTTCGACAGCGGGCGGCGGCCGTCGCCGAGCACCAGTGGCGCGTGGGCGTAGCGCGGAGGAGTGGCCCCGAGCGCCTCGTGGAGCATGAGCTGGCGCGGGGTGTTGGGGAGGTGGTCGTCCCCGCGGACGACGAGCGTGATCCGCATGGCGTGATCGTCGACGGCGCACGCCAGATCGTAGAGAGCCGTGGCATCGGAGCGTGCGACCAGGAAGTCACCGATGTCGGAGCCGGCGAACCGGACCGTCCCGTGAACGGCGTCGTCCACGACCCACTCCCGGTCCTGGTCGACGGCGAAGCGCCAGGCGTGCGCCTCCCCCGACTCGGCGCGCCGCAGAGACTCATCGGCGCCGATCGAACGACAGCCCCCGCGATACCGGGGTGGACGGTTGTCCGCGCTGTCGTCTCCGCGGTCGGTCTCGAGCGTGGCCTGCGGGCAGAAGCACCGGTAGACGTGTCCGCCGGCGGAGAGCCGCTCGAGCGCGGCGGCGTAGAGCGCCGTCCGCTCGGACTGCCGGTAGGGGCCAAAGGGACCTCCGACGTCGGGCCCCTCGTCCCAGCGGAGTCCGAGCCAGGCCAGGTCCCGAAGCAGGCCGGCTTCCTTGTCCGCATCGGAGCGCTCGGAGTCCGTGTCCTCGATGCGGACGACGAAGTCACCGCCCGCACAGGCGATCAGGTGATTGAACAGCGCGGTGCGCGCGCCGCCGAGGTGCAGATCGCCGGTGGGGGCCGGCGAGAAGCGGACGCGCTCGGGCATCGTCAGGACCGCTCGAGCAGCACGACGGCCTGGGCCGCGACACCCTCGCCGCGCCCGGTGAGACCGAGGCCTTCGGTCGTGGTCGCCTTGAGCCCGATTCTCGCGACGTCCACCTGCAGCGCCGCGGCCATGCGAGCGCGCATCTCGTCCCGGTGCGGGGAGATGCGGGGGGCTTCCAGTACGAGGACGGTGTCGGCGTCGACGAATCCCCATCCGTCAGCGCGCATGAGCGCGCCGACCCACTCGAGCAGCTTCAGCGACGAAGCCCCGGCCCACGCGGGATCGGTATCGGGGAAGTGAGCGCCGATGTCGCCCGCGCGCATGGCGCCCAGGATCGCGTCCATCAGAGCGTGGACCAGGACGTCGGCGTCGGAGTGACCTGCCAGCCCTCGCTCGTGCGGTAACTCGACGCCACCCAGCACCAGGAGGCGATCCTCCGCGAACGCGTGGACGTCGTAGCCGAGGCCGATCCGCAGGTCAGACACCGTCAGCCGCCTCTCCCCGCTCCGCGAGGAGCGCCGACAACACGACAAGATCCTCGGGGACCGTGACCTTGAGGTTCCAGCGGGGACCCTCGAGCATGGCGACGACACCGCCACAGCGCTCGACGAGCGCCGCATCATCAGTGCCCGTGAAACCCTCAGACGCCGCGCTCTCGTGCGCGTGCAGAAGGGCCTCGAGCCGGAAGGTCTGCGGAGTCTGCGCGACCCACAGGCGCGAGCGGTCCGGTGTCGAGATGACACGACCGTCCTCGGCCGTCTCCTTGATGGTGTCGAACGCGGGATGCCCGACGACGACCCCGTCCAGGAGCGGATCGGAGAGCAGGAACGCGAAACTCGCGGCTACCGTGTCGGGGGTGACCGCGGCGCGGGCGCCGTCGTGCACCGCCACCGCCACACAACCGTCGGGAAGTGCCGCCAGCCCCGACGCGACCGATGCCATGCGCGTGGCGCCCCCGGGGACCACGGCGACCACCTTGCCGGCGCCGGCCGGCCCGATCGCCTCGGCACGATACGCCTCCAGGCGGTCCGGATGGGTCACGACGACTATGGCGTCGACGGACTCGCACCGCTGGAACGCGCGCACGGCGTGAGCGAGCACGGACAGGCCCGCGACGGGCGCGAGCTGCTTTCCGCGCGGATCGCCGAAGCGCTCGCCCTCCCCGCCCGCGACGATGATCGCCGCGTTCACGAACCGACCTTGGGCCGCGCGAACACCATGCGGCCGCCAGCGGTCTGCAGGACGGAGGTGACGATCACATCGACGTCCTCGCCCAGGAACGGCTTGCCGTTGTGGACGACGACCATCGTGCCGTCAGCGAGATGACCGACGCCCTGGTCGGCCTCCTTGCCCTCGCGGATGACGTTGATGCGGACCGTCTCGCCCGGGAGGTGCGATGGCTTCAGCGCCGCCGCGAGATCGTTGATGTTGAGTACCTCGGCGCCCTGGACCCGCGCCACCTGTGTGAGGTTGTAGTCGACCGTGACGATGGTGGCCTTCGCGTCGCGCGCGAGTTGCACCAACTTGGCGTCGACCTCCGCAATCTCCGGATAGTCGACGGAGAACACGTCCACCGCGTGCTCGCCGGACCGCAACACCGCGAGCAGATCGAGACCGCGGCGACCGCGCGCGCGGCGCAGGTCGTCCGCCGAGTCGGAGAGCGTCTGCAACTCCGCGAGCACGAAGCCCGGGACGCGCACGCTCCCCTCGACGAAGCCCGCCCGCAGGAGCTCCGCGAAGCGACCATCGATGACCGCGCTCGTGTCGAGGATCTTGGTGGAGGCCCCCGCGGGGTCGCCGTCCTCGGGCGAGAGACGCGAGATCATGCGCGCCACGTCACGGCGCTTGATCAGCGATACCCGCACGCCGACATAGGCGAACGGCACGTACAGGGCCACCTGGGCGATGAGACCAAGGGAGGCGGGCTGCAGCCCGCGGAGGGGCTGGGCCAGGATGAGCGCGATGACGAGGCCGACCAGCAGACCAACGGAGCCCAGCACAAGATCGCTTATGGACATGCCGCGGACGTGGTCCTCGAAGAAGAGGTACAGCCGCTGCAGTTCTCTTCCGATCATGCCACCGAGGATGAAGCCGATCGACGCTCCGAGGATGACGAACAGGATGATGACGGTCGGGACGGAGTAGCCGATCTGCTGGTCCCATTGGATGAGGGACTGGACGCTCAGGCCTGCCAGCGCGCCCAGGGTCGCCATGACGAACCGGGTGAGCTGAACGAACATCGTGTGCGACGCGTGCCCAGACAGCGCACCCGAACTGCGCCGCCCGCGCCGTCACCCCCCTCCAGGCGAAGGACGCTGTGCATCCTTCTGACGATCGGTCGATACGGAAGCGATTCTAACACCCGGAGCGAACGCCACCGTGCGGCGGGCGACCCGTTTCGACAGGCGGGGATCGGACGTTAGACCGCCGCGGAACCCCTCAGACGCCTCAGGCCCTCGGCGATCGCACGGGCCCGACGCGCGCCCACACCGTCGACCTCATCGAGTTGCTCCTCGGTCGCGCCCGCGAGCGCGACAAGGCCGGCGAACCGGTCGACCAGGCGGTTGATGACCGACACCGGCAGCGAGGGTATGCGTCGCAGGACCCGGTAGCCGCGGGAGCGCACATGGTGCTCCAGAGCGTCCGCAGTCGTTGGGAAGCCGAGTATGGCCGCGACCGCCAGGTCGTCGAGCACCCGGTCCTGGTTCATGTCGGAGAGCGCCGTGCGCGCGGCCGTCGTCTGCCGGACGCCGGGCGTCACAAGGTAGTCCCTGAGCAGAAGAGCATGCTCGTCCGCGACGTTGGCGATGACCTCCTCCGCCTGCATCGCGACGAGCCGGCCCTCGCTGCCGAGCTGGTCGACGTAGCGCGCCACCTCGCGGGCTACGCGCTTGACGAGTTCGGAGCGCTGTAGGGCCAGTACCACGTCGCCCATGGTGACGGCGTCCTCGAACTCGAGCACGGTCAGGCGAGCCATCACCTCGTCGAGACGGATCCGGTAGCGCTGCAGCGTCTGCAGCGCCTGGTTGGCCTTTGCGAGGACTACGGTGACATCCTCCACGGTGATGCGTCGCCCGGCACGGTACAGGCTCACTATGTTGCGGCGCTGCGACACCGAGACGACGAGGGCGGAGGTCTGTCGGCTCACGCGCTCCGCGGTACGGTGGCGCATGCCCGTCTCGGCCGTGGGAAGCGACGCGTCCGGGACGAGATGGACGTTCGCCCGGATGATCGTGTCGCACTCCTCGTCGAGCAGGATCGCGCCATCCATCTTGGCGAGCTCGAAGAGCCGCTGCGGGGTGAACGGGACGCCCAGCGCGAACCCGCCGTCGCACAGGGAGCGGACCCGCTCGACGTCTCCGATGACGATCAGCGCGCCGGAGTCGGCGGAGATGATGCTGTCGAGCGCCTCGCGCAGTTCGGTGCCCGGAGCGACGCGACGCAGAACATCGGACACCCTCGCTTCGACCTTCGCGTCCATCGCGCCTCCTCGACCACCGCCGGCGATCTGATTGTACCCGCCACCGCGCGCAGGGCGGCGCTTCACCCTCCGAGCAGGGCCACCGCCGACGAGATCGACGTGACCGCACGCAAAGTGACGCCGGTGGCCTTGTCCAGATCCCGCCCGGGTGCCGACGCCACGGTTCGGAGGCCGAGCCGCGCGGCTTCAGCGGCGCGCGCCGGGGCATGGGCCACGGGGCGCACCTCCCCTGCCAACCCGAGTTCCCCGAAGGAGGCGAGATCGGGAGGCAGCGCGACGTCGCGCCGAGCGGACGCGAGCGCGAGGGCGAGCGGCAGGTCGGCGGCCGGCTCGGAGATCTTCACGCCGCCGGCGACCGAGACGTACACGTCCTGCTGGCCGAAGGCCAACCCCGCGTGCCGCTCGAGCACCGCCAGCACCTGGAGGAGGCGGGGCAGTTCGATGCCGGTCGCCAGGCGACGGGGCATCTGCAGGTACGAGGGGCTCACCAGCGCCTGGATCTCGACGAGGACCGGACGCGAGCCCTCCATCGCGGCCATGACGGCGGATCCCGAGACCCCCGCGGGGCGGTGCTCGAGCAACGCAGCCGAAGGGTTGGCGACGACGCGCAGCCCTCCCTCGGCCATCTCGAACACGCCGATCTCCGAGATCGACCCGAAGCGGTTCTTGACCGCGCGGACGATCCGGAACGCGTGGTCGCGGTCGCCCTCGAAGTACAGGACCGTGTCGACCATGTGCTCGAGCACGCGAGGGCCGGCGATCGCGCCCTCCTTGGTCACGTGGCCGACGAGGAGCGTGGTGACACCGTGCTCTTTCGCGACCCGTGTCAGCCGCGCGGTCGACGCGCGAACCTGTCCGACCGACCCCGCGGTGCCGGGTGACTCGGGGTCGACCATCGTCTGGATCGAGTCGACGATGAGCACGTCCGCCCCGTCTTCGAGCGCGGCGGCCTCGACCGAGGTCACGTCGGTGGCCGGTAGCAGGCCGATGTCGCCCGCGCAGCCCAGCCGCTCCGCGCGCATCTTCACCTGGGCGGGCGATTCCTCGCCACAGACGTAGAGGACGCGCTTGCCCGACCGTGCGAGCGAGTCGGCGACCTGCAGCAACAGCGTCGACTTGCCGATGCCCGGCTCCCCGCCCAGCAGCACGATCGAACCGCGCACCAGGCCGCCACCGAGCACGCGGTCGAACTCGTCGATGCCCGTGGGCACCCGGCGATCGCCCGCGGTCTGCACCTCGGACAGGCGCACGGGGCGCGCTGCGGGCATCGCAAAGCGCGAGGAGGCCGCGGACGTGCCCGCGGCCTCCTCGACGAATGTCCCGTACTCACCACAGTCCGGACAGCGGCCGGCCCACTTCGGCTCGACGTGCGAACACTGCGCGCATCGCCATGCCGTGCGTACCTTGGCCATGTCCGCCTACTCGCCGGACGCGCCGCTGCTGGCGGCTCCAGAACTGCCGCGAGATGCGCGAGGCGGCGTCATGGCCCGCTTGCGCGGTGCCTTCTCGGCAGCCTTCGGGGGCTCGGGGGCTCCCTTGCCGTGCTCGAAGACGATCTTGCCGTCGACGACCGTAAGCTCGACGACGTCGCCCGGGTTCCAATGCCCGGCCAGCATCTCCTCGGACAGCGGGTCCTCCACCAGGCGCTGGATCGCGCGGCGGAGCGGACGGGCGCCCGACGTCGGGTCGAAACCCTCCTTGGCGAGCAGCTCGCGCGCCTCGGGCGTGAGCTTCACGCCGAGGCCGTGAGAGAAGAGGTGCGTGCGGAGGTCGGCGACCATGAGGTCGACGATCGAGGAGATCTCCTCGCTCGTCAGCTCGTGGAACACGATGACCTCGTCGACGCGGTTGAGCAGCTCGGGACGGAAGAGCTTCTTCAACTCGCCGGTCACGCGGCCCTTGATGGCCTCGTGGTCGAGCTCCGTGCCCGAGGTGCCGAAACCGAGCGACGTCTTGCCCTTCGCGATATCGCGGGCGCCGACGTTGCTGGTCATGATGATGATCGCGTTCTTGAAGTCGATCTTGCGGCCCTGGGCGTCGGTGAGACGGCCCTCCTCCAGGATCTGGAGCAGGACGTTGAACACGTCCGGGTGCGCCTTCTCGATCTCGTCGAAGAGGATGACGCTGTAGGGCTTGCGACGGACGAGTTCGGTGAGCTGGCCGCCTTCGTCGAACCCGACGTAGCCCGGAGGCGAACCGACCATCCGCGACACCGTGTGCTTCTCCATGTACTCGCTCATGTCGAGCGAGATGAGCGAGTCCTCGCTGCCGAACAGGAACTCGGCGAGCGCCTTCGCGAGCTCGGTCTTGCCGACGCCCGAGGGGCCCAGGAAGATGAACGACCCCGCGGGGCGCTGCGGATCCTTCAGACCGGCGCGGGCACGACGGATCGCGCGCGAGACGGCTGAGACAGCCTCGTCCTGACCGATGACGCGCTCGTGGATGGAGCCCTCCATCCGGAGGAGCTTCGCGGTCTCGGCCTCGGTGAGCGCCGTGACCGGGATGCCCGTCCACATGGAGACGAGCTCGGCGATGTGGGCTTCGGTGACCTCCACGACGCGGGACTTGTCCGGCTTGAGCCAGTCGTCCTCGATCGTCCGCTTCTCGGCCAGTACCTGCTTCTCCTTGTCCCGGAGTGAGGCCGCCTTCTCGAACTCCTGCGCCTCGATGGCGGCTTCCTTCTCCTGCCGCACGGCGCGCAGACGCTCCTCGACCTCACGCACGTCGGGGGGCGCGGTCATCATCTGGATACGCATCTTCGAACCGGCCTCGTCCATCAGGTCGATGGCCTTGTCCGGGAGGAAGCGATCGGAGATGTAGCGGTCGGCCAGCGTCGCGGCGGCCTCAAGGGCGCCGTCGGTGATCGACACGCGGTGGTGTGCCTCGTAGCGGTCGCGCAGGCCGCGGAGGATCTCGACGGTCTCGGCGACCGAGGGCTCACCGACGGTGATCGGCTGGAAGCGCCGCTCGAGCGCGGAGTCCTTCTCCACGTACTTGCGGTACTCGTCGAGGGTCGTTGCGCCGATGGTCTGCAGCTCACCGCGGGCCAGCGCCGGCTTGATGATCGAAGCGGCATCGATGGCGCCCTCGGCGGCTCCGGCGCCCACGAGCGTATGCATCTCGTCGACGAACAGGATGATGTCGCCGCGCTCGTGGATCTCCTTGATGACCTTCTTCAGGCGCTCCTCGAACTCACCGCGGTACTTCGACCCCGCGACCAACGCCGCGAGATCGAGCGTATAGAGCTGCTTGCTGCGCAGGGTCTCGGGGACCTCGTCGGAGGCGATCCTCTGGGCAAGCCCCTCGACGACGGCGGTCTTGCCGACGCCGGGCTCACCGATCAGCACCGGGTTGTTCTTGGTGCGGCGCGACAGGATCTGCATGACGCGCTCGATCTCCTGCTCACGGCCGACCACGGGGTCGAGCTTGCCCTCGCGCGCCATGCGCGTGAGGTTGCGGCCGAACTCGTCGAGCAGCTGGCTCGAGCCCCCGGCGCGCTCCTCTTCGCCCTGCTCTCCCGACTTGCCGTAGTAGCCCGAGAGCAGCTGGATGACCGCGGAGCGGACCTTCTCGAGATCGGCCCCGAGATTGAGCAACACCTGGGCGGCGACGCCCTCGCCCTCGCGGATGAGCCCGAGCAGGATGTGCTCGGTGCCGATGTAGTTGTGGCCGAGCTGCAGCGCCTCGCGCAGGGACAGCTCGAGGACCTTCTTGGCGCGCGGCGTGAACGGGATGTGTCCGTTGGGCACGTAGGTGCCTCGGCCGATGAGCTCCTCGACCTGCTGGTGGACGTCCTCCAGCGAGATGTTGAGCGACTCGAGCGCCTTGGCCGCGATGCCGTCCTGCTCCCGGATGAGCCCGAGCAGCAGGTGCTCGGTGCCGATGTAGTTCTGGTTGAGCATCCGCGCTTCTTCCTGCGCGTAGATGACCACCCTCCGTGCCTTCTCCGTGAACCGTTCGAACATGGGTAGCTCCTATCCGCAAGCGCGAGGACGACGCGCGATGGTTGTGTTCTCTCCCGGGGACAGTATACCCGCGGGCGCCGACACGGAGCCTCGCGAATGGTGGAGATCGAGCGAAAACGGTGCCACATCTGAGTGATACGCGCTTAGATATCGCACCCCGCGAGCACCCCGGAAAGGATGCGGGTCACTCAGCGCGGAGGTGCGGGAAGAGCAGCACGTCTCTGATGGACGCGCTGTCGGTGAGCAGCATGACCAGACGGTCGATGCCGATGCCCATCCCGCCGGCGGGTGGCATGCCGTACTCCATGGCGCGAAGGTAGTCCTCGTCGTAGCCCATGGCCTCTTCGTCGCCACCGGCCTTGGCCGACATCTGCGCCGCGAAGCGCTCGCGCTGATCGACGGGGTCCACGAGTTCGGAGAAGGCGTTGGCGAACTCGCGGCCGGTGATGATCAGCTCGAAGCGATCGGTCAGCTCGGGCTCGCCCGGCTTCTTGCGTGCCAGAGGAGAGGTCTCGAGCGGGTAGTCGGTGACGAACGTCGGCTGGATCAGCGTGCGCTCCACGAGCTTCTCGAACAGCTCGGTGATCAGCTTGCCCTTGCCCATCGTCTTCTCGAAGGGCACCTCGTGCTTGGTGCACAGAGCGCGCAACTCGTCGAGGGTGCGCCCGAAGGAGACGTCCTCGCCGGCGGCCTCCGAGGTGAGCTCGATCATCGTCGCGCGGCGCCACGGGGCTCCAAGGTCGACCTCGGTGCCCTGATAGGTGACGACCATCGTCCTCAGGACGTCGCTCGCGGCGGTGCGGACGAGCCCCTCGGTGAGGTCCATCATGCCGCGCAGGTCCGTGAACGCGCGATAAGCCTCGAGCATCGTGAACTCGGGGTTGTGCCGCACCGAGATGCCCTCGTTGCGGAAGGAGCGGTTGATCTCGTAGATCGCCTCGAACCCGCCGACGAGCAGCCGCTTGAGGTAGAGCTCCGGCGCGATGCGCAGGTACAGCTCCATGTCGAGGGCGTTGTGGTGCGTGACGAACGGCTTGGCCGTCGCCCCGCCGGGGATGGCGTGCAGCATCGGCGTCTCGACCTCGAGGTAGCCCTGCGCGTCCATGAAGCGACGGATGGAGGAGACGATCGCGAAGCGCTTCGTGAAGGTGTCGCGGACCTCGGGGTTGACGATGAGGTCGACGTAGCGCTGGCGGTAGCGGGTCTCGGTGTCGGTCAGCCCGTGGAACTTCTCCGGGAGCGGACGAAGCGACTTCGAGAGAAGGGTCACCGATGTCGGTGCGACGGAGAGCTCGCCACGCCTGGTGCGCAGCACCGTGCCCGACGCGCCGACCCAGTCGCCCAGATCGAGTTCCTTGACGGCGGTCAGAGCGTCGTCGCCGATCACGTTGGCGCGACAGAACAACTGCAGGTCCCCGGTGGCGTCACGGAGCACGATGAACACGGCCTTGCCCTGGTCGCGCAGCGCGACGACACGGCCGGCGACGCTGACCTGCTCGGTGGTGTCCTCGCCATCGGCCAGACCCGCATGGCGGGCGATGAGTTCGCCCGCGCGGGCGGTGACGTCGAAGTTGAGCTTGTAGGGCTCCTCGCCGCGGGCGCGCAGCGCGTCGAGCTTCGCGTGCCGGACGGCGATCGGATCGTCGTCCGGTGCGATGGGGGCGCGCTCGTCTGCGGCCATGGGAGCCAGCCTAGTGGTGGATCGAGACGACCGTGTAGCTGATCGTCTTCCCTGACGGGAGGACGACGGGGACGACATCGCCCTTCTTGCTGCCGATGACGGCCTGCCCTACGGGGGACTCGTTGCTGATCTTGGCGTTGGCGGGATCCGCTTCGGCCGATCCGACGATGTGGTAGCGGATCGTGTCATTCTCGCCCTCGGCCTGCAGGTCGACCTTGCTCCCCAAACTGACCTTGTCGTTCTTCTTGGGGGCCGCGATGATCGTGGCATGGGCCAGGATCTGGTTGACCTCGATGATGCGGCTCTCGACCCACGCCTGCTCGTTCTTGGCGTCGTCATACTCTGAGTTCTCGGAGATGTCGCCGAACTCCTTGGCTTCCTTGATGCGCTCGCCGACTTCGCGCCGCTTGACGGTCTCGAGGAAGTGCAGCTCCTCTTCGAGCTTGTGCTGACCCTCTGCGGTGAGGGCGATCTCTCTATGCATGGTCCCCGGACTCCTTATCGTGCCTGTTCGGGCTTTCGCGGAGCACCGCTCTTCCGACGGATGCCGGTGGAGTGCAGCGCGCGGGCCGCCTCGTAGTTCGGGCGGCCCTCAGAGTTGCAGAGAGTATAGCGCCCCGGCCCGCGCATGCAAGAGGCGGACCGGGGCGCTTGGAGTGTCGACGTTCTACAGCGGCTTCGGGATGTCCTTGGCCTCGTCCTCATCGGACTTGGCTACCGAGGCGGCCGGCTTGTCGGCGGGCTTCTCGTCGTCTTCCTCGAGCTTGCCGTCGATGCCGTCCTTCAGGGCCTTGGCCGACTTGCCGAACATCTTGGCGAGCTTGGGGACCTGGGTCGGGCCGAAGATCACCAGCACGACGATCAGGATGATCCACAGTTCCATACCGCCGGGCAGACCGAATGCAGCCATGGTTCCTCCTACGACGATTGAAATCCTACTCGGTCCCGCGGGACCGCGTGTTCACCGGCGACCAGCGTACACCTACCCGCTATCGGACGCCACGGACTCGCGACGCGACAGGTAGTACAACGTGTGGAGCAGCTCCTGCACCGGGTCGGTGTTGTGGAGCGTGACGCCATCGGGCACCTGAACGACGACCGGGGTGTAGTTGAGAACAACCCGGACCCCGGCCCCGGCCAGACGGTCGGTGACCTCCTGCGCGGCCGAGGGCGGGACCGCGACCACACCGATACTGATCGCCTGTTCCTCGATCGTCCGCTCGAGCTCACCCATCCCGCGTACGACCACGTCACCGAGCCGGCCGCCGATCCTCGCCGGATCGTTGTCGAAGACGGCCGTCACCATGAAGCCGTGCTTGCTCAGCCCGTCATAGGCGGCGATCGCCGAACCGAGGTTCCCCGCGCCGACGAGCGCGAGGCGGTGTATGTGGTCTGAGCCGAGGATACGCTGGATCCGGTCGGCGAGCGTGTCCACGTCGTAGCCGATGCCCCGCCGGCCGAACGAGCCGAAATGCGTGAGGTCGCGCCGTATCTGCGCGGGGTTCACCCGGGCGAGCTCACCGAGGCGCGCCGACGAGACCGTCTGCTCGCCCTCCTCGCGGATCTGAAGAAGCACGTTGAGGTAGACCGGAAGGCGCTCGATCACGCCTTCGGGGATGTGGGCCCCCGCGTCCGCCATGTTCCTCGCCCCGTTGAGTGTCGCCGTGCGGCCGACTGCCAGGCCCTCGCCCCCGGCGATCGCCGAAGTGGACCCTATCGTAACGACTGTTACAAAGTCGGCGCAAGTAGCGCTGCGCCGGGCCGTCCCGCCCGGTGCCGGTGACGCTCCCCCGCCGCCCCTAGAAGGCGGCTCCTTCGAGCGCGTGGGCGCAGACGCAGGGACGCTCCGCAGGAAGCGCGGGGACCATCGCGTAGAGCAGGTCCCGGAGGCGTGAGTTGTTCGCCTCGAACACGCGGACGACCTCGTCGTTGGTGACCGGCTCGACGCCCTCGGCGCCGGCGTCGTGATCGGTGATCAGCGAGATGTTGCAGTAGCAGATCTCCAACTCCCGGGCGAGGTAGCACTCCGGGTACTGGGTCATGTTGATGACCTCCCAGCCCTGGGAGGCGAACCAACGCGACTCGGCGCGCGTGGAGAAACGCGGACCTTGGATGACGACGACGGTCCCGGAGGGATGGACGCGGATCCCCAATGCGTTCGCCTGCTCGACCGCGACGTCGCGCATGGTCGGGCAGTAGGGATCGGCCGACGACACGTGGGTCGTGATCGGTCCGTCGTAGAAGGTGTCGGCGCGACCCCAGGTGCGATCGACGAACTGGTCGCAGATGACGAAGTCACCCGGCTTCACGTGCGCCTGCAGGGACCCGCAGGCGTTGGGGCCGATGATGCGCGACACGCCGAGCTCCTTCATCGCCCACACGTTCGCGCGGTAGTTGATCTTGTGCGGCGGCAGGCTGTGGTCCTTGCCGTGGCGAGGCAGGAAGGCGACGGTGCGGCCGGCGATCTCCCCGACCATCACGGGCGATGACGGCGCGCCGTACGGCGTGTTCACGCGGTACTCCTCGGCGCCGTCGAGCAGCGAGTAGAACCCGCTGCCGCCGAAGACGCCGATCTCAGCCTTGGGAAGCGTCATGGTGCTCTCCTCATCGGTGCCGCACCCGCGCGCGCATCACTCGCGGGCGCGTGGGTTGTCGGAAGGTCCCCGGATTGTATCGCACCCCCGCTGGCTTGCCGCGAGGCGAGAACGGACCCGGCCCGTCATGCGCACTCGCGGCGCGCGGCGTCACCGGCCGTCGGGACGAGCAGCGCCCGACCGAAGCCGCTGGTGCGATCACTCCACCGCTGCTCGAGAACGGCAGCCCCCGACACGGCGCCGAGGAACGCTCCCACCTGCGCGTCGAGGTTGTCCGCGTGATGCAGGAGCAGTGCCTCCAGCGAGCATGGCTCGCACGGCGCGCCCCACTCGCGCTCACCGTGATGCGCCAACACCGCGTGTAGGAGGCGCAACTCCACGTCCCGTGAGAGCGGGCGCGCCAGCCCGTCGATGGCCCGCGACACGATCCGCTCGCCGAGCACCACGTGCCCGACCAGGCGACCGGCGTCGGTGTAGTCGAACGCCGAGTCGAACGACAACTCCTCGGTCTTGCCGACGTCGTGCAGAAGCGCCGCTGTGAGCAGAAGGTCGTGGTCCGCTTGGGGATACGAGGACGCCAACGTCTCGCTCAGGGCCGCGACGGAGAGCGTGTGCTCGAGCAGACCGCCGACGTACGCGTGATGCCTCCCGCTCCCGGCGGGGCACGCCGCGAATCCGTCGATGAACCCGGGAGCGCCGAACACGGCGCGCGCCACGGAGCGCAGACGGGGATCTCCGATCCGTTTCACCAGCGCACGCAGCTCAGCGAGCATCTCCTCCCGTTCCCGGGGACCCGCGGGGAGCAGGTCGCGTGGGTCGAACGTGTCGACCGGCCGCAGGGTGTCGATCGATACACGGCGGACGCCGCGGTAGGTCGTCACGGTGCCGCGTACACGCACCACCGAGCCGATGGGGAGCGCCTCTTCGACGGAAGAGGGGCGGAACATCACCGCGGGGATCGCGCCGCTGCAGTCGGCCACCTCGAGCGACAGGTACGGGTCGCCCGAGCGCGCCGAGCGGATGTCACGCGAGCGCAGGGCGAACAGCGAGTCGACACGCGTCCCCTCCCCGAG
Organism: Coriobacteriia bacterium; assembly: GCA_036508075.1. Lineage (GTDB taxonomy): Bacteria > Actinomycetota > Coriobacteriia > Anaerosomatales > PALSA-660 > PALSA-660. The sequence continues at coordinate 2,116 of DATCIA010000070.1, read as the reverse complement.
GTCCCGAACGTACTGCTCCTTCATGACCGCCTCCGCAGACCGTGTCGTCGATGTGTGCTGCGAGAATCGTATGCGCCGGGTCTGACACACGGGCGGCGACCCGTCGGGCTGGGCTACCATGGGATGGTCACGCCGCCGGCCGATGAGAGGACCCGCGATGCGAGCACGTTCGGCCGCAGCCCTCGTGCTGTCCGCGCTGGTGGTCGCCGCCTGCGGATCCGCCGCCGCACCGACCGTCCGGCTCGAGACGGCCGCCGCCCCGCTCACGTCCGCGGCGGCCGAGAGGCTCGCGGCCTCGACCGACATCAGCGCGCTGTCCGCCGTCGCCTCTACGGACGCGCCGGCCCTGCGGGACGACATGCTCGCGCAACTCCGCACAGAAGGCGCCGTCGGCACGCGCGCCGCCGAGCTGCTCACGACAGGGTTCCCGAAGCGCACGGCCTCGGTGCCCGTGGTTGTCCGCGAATGCACCGTCGACGGCGTCGACGCGGTCGTCGTGGTCGAGGCCTACGGTGACGCCGGCAAGACGCTCACGCATCGCCGCCTGTGGGTCTTCGATCGCACGACGGGCGCGATACTGCGAGCGGCGTCGTTCCTCTAGGCGCGCAGCTCCGGCGCCGCCCCTTTAGGCGACCCGTCCCCCCGTTCCCATCGCACAGGCGGACTCCCCGTAGAGCCGCGTCAGCTCGCTTCGGATCGCCTCGGGAGTGTGACCCGCCTCGCGAAGCTCCCGCTCCAGCGAGTCGATGACGAGCCGACGGCTGACCGCCGGTGCTGCGCCCTGCAGGGCCCGGCGGCGAACGACGCCCCAGAAGTAGGCCTCGATGCGTGCCCGCGGGACGCGTCCCCCCTCCGCGCGGCGAGGGAACCGCGCCGCGGTCGCGCGGACGGCCTCACCGACCACCGCCTTCGGAGTCCCCGCGGCCAGGGCGTGACCGGCCAGCCTCTCGAGTGCGGGATGGTCTGAGAACGAAACGGGTTCGCGCTGCATGAGAAACCTCCTATCGAACTGATGTTCGACAGGAGGTTATCCGTGCGCTCTGACATGGACGGGTGGGCGCCTAGGGGGCGGGCACCTCCATGATGCAATCGATGCTGTCGCGGTTCACCGCGATGTACTGGACGGAATACAGAACCTCCGTCGATCCGAACTGGCAGATCCGCGCGTCGGTCACCGGGAAGAAGTCCTTGCCCTTGGAGTTCAGGGCGTCGGTGAGACGGCTCCCGGCCAAGACGTGGAGGTCGCCCTCGATCTGCATGCCCTGCGTCAGTATCACGACGTGGAGCCGGTCCTTGTGGCTGTACACATCCCACCCCTGTTCCCCACCAGCGCGGCGACGCCGGACGCCCCACCGCTTCCGCTTCAGGATACTAGAACCGCGCGACGAACGAGAGAAGAACGAGGCGCAACCAGTCGGCGCCGCCGATCTCGAGCATCGTGACCGCGAACGCGATGAGCACCGCCGGCCACGTGTCGCGCAGCCGTTCGTACGAACGCTCGAATCGCGGGATGAGCGACACGAGGACGAGGTTCACCGCGGTGAAGGTCACGAGGATGGCGGCCGACACGACGAGCGGGTAGCCGATCCCGAGCACAGGCCCGCCCCACAGCGCAGCGGCGAAGGTGACGGGTGCGGCCACGCACCACACGAGTCCCTCCAGGGGGGAACCGAGGACCCGCTCCTCCGACCCGCGCTTCCACAGCTGCGCGTTCAGCAGAGGCACGATGACGAGCGCGATCGCGAAGCCCGTCCCCGTGCCCGTGGCGAGCCGTATGAGGTTGGTGGTGGGCCGCAGGCCCAGATACGAGGTCACGCCGTCCCACCCGAGCAGCGCGACCGCAGCGAAGCCGACCCCGAGCAGCCACGCGGGCGGCATCCCCGTGCGGCGCCTGCCGCGATCGAGGAACGCGGCTACCAGGAGAGCGACGACGAACCCGAGATAGATGCCCGTGTCACGTGCGCAGACGGGCAGCTGATAGCCGCCGGCGAAGAAGGAGCGCGCCGGCAACTGGTGACAGAGACCGAAGCCGAGCCAGTGCAGCGCCGCTTCGAGCATGGTTCCCCTCGCGAGTCGCCGTGGCAGGAACGACGCGGCGGGCCCGGCATGTCACCGG
>DATCIA010000069.1:0-14620 GCA_036508075.1 Coriobacteriia bacterium | reverse complement strand
GCGCTCGAGTACGGAAGTGCAGATACGTGCCCGGTTCAACCGAAGGACGCGGGCTAGGGGCGGTTCCAGCCAGAGAATGGCACGGCGCTTGTTGTATGGTCGTCGGGACACCGTATCTGGAGGGGTATGAAGCGCTTCGTCACCATCGTCACGATCGCTGCGCTCGTGTTCGCCACGTCGGCGGGCACGGCTTTCGCGTACTCGTGCACGGCTGACGCGTGCTGTGCCGGCTCCATGTGCGCGCCCGCCTCTACCCCGACGTGCGGCCCCACGGCGTCTGCCGCGTGCCCCATGCCTGTCGGGCAGACGGTCCATCGCTCCGGGTGCATGTACCCTCAGGAGCACCAGCCGCTCAGGGCGACCGCGGATCAGGCGGTGCACGAGTACGCCGCCGTCTCGGTTTCGGCGGTCCGCGTGCCCGGCATCGGTCCTCTCGCGGGGCGGGGCCGCGCGGCGTTCGTCCCCGACGCCCGAGGCGCCCCCCACCTGATCTCGGTGATGCGGACCTGATAGCTCTCATCCGACCGGTAGTTGCGGCCTCTGTGCCGCGCTGACCGTCGTCCGGCACCCCCTGTGCCCGGAGTCCGCTTCCCATCGGTGCGCCGAGTCGCGCACTATGGGAGCCGCAAACGATGAGAGGTACTCCACAACGTGAATCTGTTCCCGCAACTCTTCGCCGTGGGTCTGGTGACGAGCATCCACTGTGTCTTCATGTGCGGTGGGCTCGTGCTGACCTACGCCGTCAAGGGCACCGAGGACGGACCCTGGTACCGGCGGCTCGTGCCGCACCTTGCGTACCAGGGTTCCAAGATACTGAGCTACGCGATCGTTGCCCTGATCCTCGGCGGCATCGTCGCGCTGCTCGGACGCGCGGTCGACATCACGCCGTTCCGCAACTGGCTGATGGTCATCGCGGGTCTCTACATGCTGCTGCTCGGCGTGTCGATGACCGGCAAGGTCAAGTTCCTCCGCTACCTGACACCGCGACCGCCGAAGTTCCTGGTGACCGCGCTGTCCCGAGAACGCAAGAAGGCCAACACCGACGCCGCTGAAGGGCACGCGTCGCTCGCCACTCCGATCACCTTCGGCCTGCTCACCGGCCTGATGCCGTGTGCGCCGTTGATCGCCGCACAGGCGTCGGCGATCTCGTCGGGCTCGCCGCTCCTGGGTGCGTGGGGAATGATCGGCTTCGGGCTCGGGACGATGCCGCTGATGCTCGTGTTCGGCTTCGCGTCGTCGCTGCTGTCGCGCAGATTCCAGAACAAGCTCCAGGTCGTCGCCGCCATCGCCGTGATGATCTTCGGGCTCGTGATCCTCAACCGCGGGCTGATGCTCGTCGGCTCACCGGTGACGTTCGACTCGGTGCGCACGGCGGTCGTCGGGACCTCGGTCGCTCCGACCGGCACGCAGTACAAGACCGGCGCCGACGGCGTCATCGAGATCCCGCTGGTCATCGAGAACACGCAATTCGTGCCGCAGACGGTCGCGATCCCGGTCGACACGAAGGTCCGGCTCGTTGTGGACCGACGCGAGGCCAACGCCTGCTCCGCGCAGATCAGCATCCCCGACGCGGGTGTGCTGGCCGATCTGAAGGACAACGCGGTCACCGATGTGATCGTGCCGCCCATGAAGGCCGGGAGCCATACGCTCACCTGCGGGATGGGTATGATGTCCGGCAGCATCGTCGCGGGTGGCGTTGCCGCATCCACCGGCGGGACGCCGTGGGTGATCCCGGCCGTACTCGCCGCGCTGCTGGCGATCGGCTACGGCATCTACCATGGCCGTCGTCGCAAGGCGGTCGCGCATCCTGCGGCCCACGCCCCGGACGGCACGCTGTGGGGCTTCCAGCCCTTCGAACTCGTCATCGCCGCGACGATCATCATCGTCGCGGTCGTCATCGGACTCGTGTCCGGAGGCTTCTTCCGCTAACCGTCACCGCCGGAGGCGCACGCCGCCGGCGACCTACGAAGGGAACCACCAAGATGAGCAAGGCACCGATCAGCACCACCAAGGCAGCGACGATCTCGCCCGTCGCGCGCTGGGCTCTGGTCCTCATGCTCGCGGTCCTGGCGTTCTTCGCCACTTACCGCTACGCGATTGCCAACGGATCGCCCTCGTCCGCCTCCACTGCGACTCCGGCTGCCGTGTCGGCCGCCGCGCAGGCGCCCGTCACCGCCGCCCAGGCGCCCGCCGCCGGCGCGAAGTCCGCCGGGGCCTGCTGCGGCGGCGCGAGCGCTCCCGCCGGCGCCAAGACGAGCAAGCCCGCCGACGTGGCAGGCAACGTGCAGAAGATCACCGTCGACACGTCCAAGGGCTACTACGACCCCTCGACGATCGAACTCAAGGCCGGCATACCTGCCGAGATCACCTTCACTCAGTCGTCCGGGTGCCTCCAGCAGGTCGAGTCTGCGGACCTCGGGTTCTCGGAGGACCTGAGCACCGGTCCGAAAACGATCAAGCTCGGCGCGCTGACGGCCGGGACATACGGCTTCAACTGCGGGATGCAGATGCAGTTCGGCACCATCGTCGTGAAGTAGGGGACTGACACATGGCAACAGAGACCCAGAGTGTGGTCGTGCGCCTGAACGTCGAGGGCATGCACTGCCACTCCTGCGAGAAGCTCATCAATGCATCGATCGGCGAAGTCGCGGGCGTCCAGAGCGTGGCGGCCGACGCTGCGGCCGGGCGTGTGGACGTCGTCGTCGACCCGGCTGCGCTCGGTACCGACGAACTCGTCGACGCCGTCGTCAAGGCCGGCTTCAAGCCGGGGAAGCCTTTCGTGCTCGACGCGTCGACGCCGGGTGCGGAACTGGCTGACGCGGTGAAGGCAGCGAGCCCCGAGCCATCCGGCCCGGCCGACGTCGTGCCGGCCGTGACCGTATGCCCTGTCGTGCCGATGGACGACGTCGACGACGAGCCGGTCCGCGTGGAGCGGACGGCCGTCGCGGCAGTCCCGGCGGGCGTCGAGGCCCCAGCGGTCGCTGTGGCGGCACCCGCGGCCGCCGCGCTGCGCGATGCGACGTTCGCCGTCACCGGGATGACTTGCGCGTCGTGCTCGGCGGTCATCGAGAAGGTCGTCGGCAAGCTAGCCGGCGTCTCTACGGTCACCGTGAACCTGGCTACCGAGAAGCTGTCCGTGCGCATCGACCCGTCGGTCATCGACGAGGCGGGTGTCGCAGCGGCCGTCAAGAAGGCCGGCTACGGCGCCATCCCGCTCGACAGCGCACCCGTGCGGTCGGCGGCCCCTGCGGCGGATCCCGCCGCCGTGGTCGCTGCGGTCGCCACGCCCGCCAAGAATGCGGCGACCGGCACCGTCACGCTCGGCATCATAGGCATGACCTGCGCCTCGTGCTCGACCGTCGTCGAGAAGACCCTGAACAGGGTCACCGGCGTGCAGTCGGCCTCGGTCAACCTCGCGACCGAGACGGCGACCGTCGCCTTCGATCCGGCGGTCGTCGGCCTTGATGCGCTCATCGGTGCGGTCAAGGGCGCCGGCTACGACGCGGTCCTCCGTGTCGAGGCGGTCGCCGGCGAAGCCCCCGCCGAGGATGCCCAGCGCGTCGCTCAGGCGAAGCACACCAAGCACCAGCAGCACCTGCTGATCTTCGCGATCATCTTCGCGGTGCCCGCGTTCCTCATCTCCATGGTCCCGCCGTTCATGACGGTGGTGCCCGGGGGCGTGGCCACGTGGCTGGCCAACAACGTCGGCGGCGCCTGGGACCCGATGATGGTCCTCAAGTACATGGCGTTCGCGCTCGTCACGCCGGTGCAGTTCATCGTCGGCGCGCAGTTCTACCGTGGCTTCTGGCACGCGATCAAGCGTCGCAGCGGCAACATGGACACGCTGATCGCCATCGGCACCTCGGCCGCGTACTTCTACAGCGTGGCCGCCACGTTCGTGCCGTCGCTCGAGGCAGAGCCGGTCTTCTACGAGACCGCGGCGTTGCTGCTGACGTTCGTGCTCATCGGCAAGCTGCTCGAGGCCCGCGCCAAGGGCAAGACGTCCGACGCCATCAAGAAGCTCATGGGCCTCGCGGCCAAGACCGCGCGCGTCGTCCGCGGCGGCGTCGAATCGGACATCCCTGTCGAGCAGGTCGTCGCGGGCGACGTGGTCGTCGTGCGCCCGGGCGAGAAGATCCCGGTCGACGGTCTGGTCGTCGAGGGACGCAGCAGCGTGGACGAGTCGATGCTCACCGGCGAGTCGATCCCGGTGGAGAAGAACGCCGGCGACTCCGTCATCGGCGCCACGATGAACAAGCTCGGCTCGCTCAGGTTCCGCGCCACCAAGGTCGGCAAGGACACGGCGCTCGCCCAGATCGTCAAGCTCGTGGAGGACGCGCAGGGGAGCAAGGCCCCGGTGCAGCGCTTCGCGGACCGCATCTCGGCCGTCTTCGTTCCCGCCGTGGTCGGCATCGCGTTCGCGACCTTCTTCGTGTGGCTCCTCGTGGTACCGAACTTCGTCGGAGCGGACTTCTATCTCTACGCGACTCCGTTCGTGAAGGCGCTGCTCGCGGGTACCGCGGTCATCGTCATCGCCTGCCCGTGCGCCCTGGGTCTGGCCACTCCGACGGCGATCATGGTCGGAACGGGCAAGGGCGCCGAGAACGGCATCCTCATCAAGAGCGGCGACGCCCTCGAGACCGCCTACAAGATCAAGGCGATCGTGTTCGACAAGACCGGCACGCTCACCCACGGCAAGCCCGTGGTGACCGATATCAAGCTCGCTGACGGCCACGACGCCGCGCGCGTCTTCACGTTCGCCGCGGCGCTCGAGCGCAACTCGGAGCATCCGCTCGCGGAGGCCATCATGGCCCGCGCCAAGGCGGACGGCATCGAAGTTCCGTCAGTAGAGGGCTTCTCCGCGATCCCGGGACACGGGGTCGAGGGTACGGTCGGCGACATGCGTGTCGCGTTCGGCAACCGCAAGCTGATGGCCCGCGAAGGTATCGAGATCTCCGCATTCGAGAGCCGCATCAGCGCGCTCGAGGACCAGGGCAAGACGGTCATGCTCGTCGGCGTGAACGGCGCCAAGCTGGCCGGCATGATCGCCGTGGCCGACACGCTCAAGCCCAACTCCAAGGAAGCCGTGGAGCGCCTAACCAAGATGGGCGTCGCGGTCTACATGATCACCGGTGACAACCGTCGCACCGCCCTTGCGATCGCATCGCAGGCCGGTATCGCCCCCGAGAACGTGCTCGCCGAGGTGCTCCCGGAGAACAAGGCGGAAGAGGTCGGCAAGCTGCAGGCCAGGGGCCTCGTGGTCGCCATGGTCGGCGACGGCATCAACGACACACCGGCGCTCGCGAAGGCCGACGTCGGCATCGCCATGGGCGGCGGCACCGACGTGGCCATGGAGACCGGCGGTATCGTGCTCATCAAGAACGACCTGCGCGACGTTGTCACTGCCATCGAGCTCTCCCGTGCCACGATGCGCAAGATCTACCAGAACTTCTTCTGGGCGCTCGGCTACAACACGCTCGGGATCCCCGTGGCGGCCCTTGGCCTGCTGCGCCCCGAGCTCGCCGGTGCGGCCATGGCGCTCTCGAGCGTCAGCGTCGTGAGCAGCTCGCTGCTGCTGCGTCGCTTCAAGCCCAGCCTCGCGAAGTCCGCATAGCGGCCGGTAAAGGACACATCTGATGAAGAGATTCCTCAACATCGTCGCCGTGCTGGTGGGCGTTTCGCTCACCTTGGTCATGACGGCGTACGCAGTGGCGAACGCATCCAAGAGCGGTGCGATGACGGGCGTCGTGGCAACCAAGGCCGCTGCCTCCATCGAGGTGATGGACCAGCCCGGTGCCAAGGGCAGCATCACCGTCGCATCGGTCAACGTACCCGGTCGTTCCTGGATCGCGGTGCACCTGGACGACAACGGCAAGCCCGGCAAGCGGATCGGCCTTCAGGCGGTCCCGGCCGGCAGCAGTACCGACGTCAAGGTCAAGCTGGATGACGTGACGCTGACGGACAAGCTGATCGTTGCGGTGCACGCGGATCGCGGCATCGTCGGCACCTTCGAGTTCTCGCCCGACAACTTCGACGCCAGTCCCGACAAGCCGTACTTCGTGGGCGGAATGGAGTTGGCGATGGAGGTCAAGACCGCGATTCCTCCGTTCGGAGTGAACGCGTCCGAGGGCGAGGCGTCCATCGCGGCTGTCGACCAGCCGGGCGCGAAGAACTCGATCGTGGTCGCCAAGGTCGTGGCCCCCACCGGAGCCTGGCTCGTCGTGCACCTCGACGACAAGGGCATGCCCGGCAAACGCGTCGGGTTCGCGCAGGTGGCCAAGGGCGAGAGCACCGATGTGCGCGTGACGCTCGATCCGAGCGTCCCGTTGACGGACAAGCTGCTCATCGCGGTGCACGCCGACCGCGGCGTGCCGGGCACGCTCGAGTTCAACATGATGGACAAGTACAACAGCCCGGATCAGCCGTTCTTCGTGAACGGCAAGGAGGTCGCCACCGGCATCGTCGTGACGACAAAGCCGTTCGGCGTCCCGGCCAAGCAGGGACAGGCCGCGATCAAGGTGGACGCCCAGCCCGGCGCTAAGGGCTCGTTGGTCATCGCCAAGGCAGTCGCGCCGACCGGCGCTTGGATCGTCGTGCACCTCGACGACAACGGCATGCCCGGCAAGCGCGTCGGCTATGGCCGGATCGTCGCAGGAACCAGCACCAACGTCATCGTGAAGCTCGACCCCAGCGTCGCACTGACCGACCGGCTCTTCGTGGCGGTGCATGCCGACCGCGGCGTTGCCGGACAGCTCGAGTTCGACATGATGGACAAGTTCAACAGCCCCGATCAGCCGTTCTTCGTGAACGGTCACGAGGTAGCGACGGCTGTGGCGGTCAAGTAGCGGCAGCGGAGGTCGCTCGGCGCCGATCCCGGCACGACGACACATCATCGGACGGGCCGCGGCGATCCTGCCGCGGCCCGTCCTTTCTCTGCACCTCCGCCTCATCACGCCAAGATCAGAGCCGGTAGCCATGAGTCTCCCGGGGGAGGGTCGACCGTGCTCGAACGCGCGCTTCGCATCGCAGCCGTCTCGGCCGCAGCCCTCGCTGTGGCGGGTATCGCGCTCTACTCCTACGTCGCCACCCGGACTCCTCCGGCCATGGCGGGCGCAATCGTTGCGCCCAGCAACGTCGCACTCGAACTCTCGAACGCGCTGGGCACCAGGGATCTGATCCGCATCGACCGCGTCGTCGCCTCAACCGATTCCTGGATCGTGGTGACTTCCTCCGACGCGCCCGGATCCGAGGGGTCCCGGGTCGGCGTGGCCCATGTCGTCCCCGGAGAGATGCTTGATCTGCGGGTGCCCCTGGAGCCGGGGGCCTCGTCGAGTCAGAGACTCTCGGTAGTGCTCCACATGGACCTCGGGGTGATCGGGCGCTTCGAGTTCGACCCAAGGCGTTTCGACTCGGTCCCCCGACAAGCCATAACTCGTCGGGGGACCGAGTTGTCCGCTGTCGTCACGGATACGCCGGTCTAGTCGCTCGATCGGGCGTCGGGCGCAGGCGCCGGTGACGAGGTGGCCGGTTGCGTGGGGTAGCGCTGCGCTTGTCGCCGCCGAACGGCTCATGGCGCTCAACGGCGTGGTTATCGAGCGCGTTGTCGCTCCGGCTCCGTCATGGCTTGCGATCTACCTCGTCGGGACCGACGGACGTCCGAACACCCTTGCGGGGTCGACGAAGGTGCCCGCGGGCGAGAGCGACAGTGTGCGGGTGGAGATCGGGCCGAGCGTCGTGCCCACCAGGCGAATGCTGGTCGTGCTCCAGTCCGACACCGGTGTTGAGGGCCGTTTCGAGTTCGACCCGGCGCGATTCGTGGATAGTCCCGATCGCCCGTATTCGGTGGACGGTGTAGAGGTCTCGAGTCCGGTCTTCCTGCGCAACTACTTCGATCTGGACGCGTCGGGAGGCATGTAGGCTCTCGCGTGCGCAGCTGGTGAGCGCGCGGCGATGCTAGACTCGCAGACGGACCATCTCCGCCGCGGAAGGCCTCAGCGCATGTTCGAGCAGTTCAGATGGGTCGGTAGCGACCTCTACACCTCGGGCGCCGTCTCCAGCCATGGGGGCAACCTCTCGGTGCGCCTCGACGACGAGCGCATGCTCATCACGCGCACCGGGTCGATGATCGGCCGCCTGACCGAGGCCGATCTCATCGAGACGACGCTCGCGGCATGCGACGACGCGCGCGACGGCGACTGCTCGGTCGAGCTCGTGGTGCACCGCGCGATCTACGCGGCCACGCGTGCGCGCGCGATCGTGCACGCGCACGCGATCCACACGGTCACGCGCTCCCTGTTGGAGGACCTCATCGTCCCGCCCGACTCCGAGTCGCAGTCGCGCCTGATCGACGTTCCCGTTGTGACGTCCGCACAGTCGATCGGCTCCGCCGAGGCAGGGGAGAAGCTTGCCGCGGCGCTCGTCGACCGGAGAGTGGCGGTGCTGCGTGGTCACGGTCCCTTCGCGCGCGGGGAGTCGCTGGAGGACGCCTACCAGGCGGTCTCGTGCCTCGAGGCGAGCTGTCACGTACTGAACCTGCTGGACGCGATCGGTCGCCGCTAGAGCGGTACGCTCAGCCGACGGCAACCTCCAGCTCGGCGAGCAGCTCGGCCTTGCGCTCCTCGTCCGCGAAGGAGCCCGTGATCGCGTTGCGCGCCAGCGTCGCCAGCTGTCCTGCGCTCAGATCCAGCGCCGATGCCACCGCGCGGTAGTTCTCGCCGATGTAGCCGCCGAAGTAGGCGGGGTCGTCGGAGTTCACGGTGACCGAGAGCCCCGCGTCGAGCATCGCGCGCAGAGGGTGGTCCTCCATGCGGCCGAACACGCGGAGCGCCACGTTGCTGTTCGGGCACACGGTGAGGCACATGCGATCGCGCACCAGCCGTGCCACGAGTTCGGGGTCATCGAGGCAGCGCACCCCGTGGTCGATCCGCTCCACCCCCAACAGGTCGAGGGAGTCTCGGATGTAGGAGGCGGGTCCCTCCTCGCCGGCGTGGGCCACGGCGTGCAGGCCCGCCGCTCGCGCCTGCGCGTACACCTCGACGAACTTCGACGGCGGATTGCCGACCTCGCCCGAGTCCAGGCCGATCCCGTCGATCGGCGTGTCGTCCTCGAGAGCCTCGTCAAGCGTGGCCAGGGCGTCGCCGGCGCTGAGGTCCCGCAAGATGCACAGGATCAGCTGCGAGGTCACGCCGTCGCGCTCGCGCGCCTCGTCCAGCGCGCGGCGGATGCCGGTCACGACGGCGTGATACGGCACGTTGCGCGACGTATGCGTCTGCGGGTCGAAGAACGGCTCGACGTGGCGCACGTTGTCCGCGATCGCACGGTCGAGGTAGGCGCGCGTGAGGTCGTAGAAGTCCTGCTCTGTCCGCAGTACGGAGCACGACGCGTAGTAGACGTCGAGGAACGACTGCAGATCGGCGAACCGGTAGGCGGTGCGCATCTCGTCCGCGGAAGCGTAGGGGAGGTCGATGTCGTTGCGCCGCGCGAACCCGAAGGCGAGCTCGGGCTCGAGCGTCCCCTCGAGGTGCAGGTGGAGCTCGACCTTGGGGAGCCGGGCGATAAGGGCCTCGCGTGTCATCCGTGGACCCTTTCGTGGGATCGGAAGCGTCTTTGTGAGCAGATACCCGAATGCGCATGGTAGCCGAATCATCCGTGGCCGGCGGCTCCGGAACGCCGCTCGGCGGAATCACACCACGGCCCTGGAGTCGTCCTGCGTCCGATTGGGCAAGTACGCACAGCAGAGCATGTCCCGATACCAGGGGGTAGCAGTGGACTTCCGCCACCGCGCGTCCGGAACGGCACAGAACGCTCCGGCGCCCATGGATCCTTCCGCGGTGATCAGCGCCGCGACACACAACGCACTGCGCGTCGAGGGCGAGGGGTTCGTCGGCGAGCTGCTGGGCTTGCTCCACAGCGCCAGCGCCTCGATACGCTCGGCCGCCGCCACGGCGCTGGGAATGGCCGGCGATAATCGCCTCATCCCGTCACTCCGCGCGGCGTCCGAGGACCCGGACCCCTCAGTCGCCACGGCCGCGGTGATCGCGCGTGCCCGACTGGGCGACGAGTCCGCCCCCCAGGAGGCGTGCGAACGTCTCTCCCGGCAGTTGCGTGAGGGCGACTCCGAGGAACGCGCCCTCGCGGCACGCGCGCTCGGCGCACTGGGTCTAAAAGATGGCTACCCTCCGCTCGTCGAGGCCCTGAGGGACCGCGAGCCGGATGTGCGTCGCGATGCGGCCGATGCGATCGATCGCCTCACGACGGTCGCGAACTGAACGCTGCCCCGAGTGGGCGCGTGCGAGCGATTCACCGGCAGCACCGCGCCGTGTAGCAGCCGTCGACCGGGAGAGCGATGCCGGTGACCAGCAACGCCTCGTCGGAGGGCAGCCGTGCGGCCGCGAGAGGGTGATGTCAGGCCTGGTGCCCGGGGAGGGATTCGAACCCTCACATGGTTTCCCATAAAGGCTTTTGAGGCCTCCGCGTCTGCCGTTCCGCCACCCGGGCGCTGGGCGTGCGAGCGGGAACGAGCCCGCCGGAACGCGCCGATTATAGGCGAAGACGGTCCGGCGGCTACGCGCCTTCGGCTGCGACTTCCGCCTGCGCCTCGACGAACATCTCGACGACGCCCGCGTCGTAGTGACTGCCGGCGCTCGCGCGCAGCGTCTCGAGTGCCTCGGGGGCCGAGACGGCGGGACGGTGCGGCCGGTCGGAGATGAGGGCGACGAACGCGTCACAGACGCTCAGGATGCGGCTCGCGGTGGGGATCGCGTCGCCCACCAGGCCGTCCGGGTAGCCCGCGCCATCGACCCGCTCGTGGTGAGAACGGACGGCCTGCTGCACGCGGACGGGGAAGTTCGCGTCGCGCGTGAGCGCCGCGCCGTGGACCGGGTGACCCCGGAGTTCGGCCATCTCCTCGTCGGTGAGCCGGCGCGGGGAGGTCAGGATCGCCTCCGGGACGGACAGCATGCCGATGTCGTGGAGCAACGCGGTGACCCGCAGGTCCTCGATCTCGTCCTCGGGCATGCCCATGAGACGTCCGACGGTGACGGCGTAGCGCGACACGCGCTCGGAATAGGCACCGTAGTCCGGGAGCCGCTGCTCGACCAGGTCGACGACCATGCGCAGCGTGCCATCCAGCTGTCCGCGCACCTCGTCCACGAGCGCGGCGTTCTCGGACGACAGCTCGATGATGCGGGCGACCAGGCTCAGCCCGTCGAGGTCGCCGGTGCGGAACGAGTGACCGTGCCGCCACAGCACCACCACGTCGCGCATCTCGCCGCCGACCCGCAGGGGCGCTGTCAGCGCGGCCGTCTGTCCCTCGGAGTCGGCAACGGTCACGGATCGCCCCGACTTCATCGTCTCGAGTGCCAGGCCGCGAACGGCGGCCTCGGCCTCCGCGGTATCGACGCCCTCGGCGGTCGCGAGCGCCACTTCCTTGCCCACGATGGCGGCCGCCTGCGCGTGGAAGCGCGTCAGCGATTCGGTGAGGACCGCGCGCACACCCTCGTCGGGAGGAAGCGTCGCCATGAGCGCCGCCGAGTGCCGGGCGAAGGCGAGCCGGTCGCGGGCGGAGGCCTCGTCGCCCTGGGCGAGCGCGAGTGCGATCGCCGCCTCGTTGGCGCGGCCGACGGCGCGCAGGTGACGCATCGCTGCAAAGCCTCCCGCCACGATCATCACCGCGGCTGAAGCGGCGGTCAGCGGCAACTCGGAGGGCGCGATCGTGCCGATCGCCATGAGCGCGTTGGTGGTCGTGGCAAGCGTCGCCAGCCCGACAGCGGTCCAGGCCGCTACATCGAGCGTGGTGACCTGCCTGGTGGGGGTGACGCCTCCTCGCATGACGTTCCTTCCTGTCGCGCCGGTTGAGCGGGCCGTTCGGCGAGCGCTCCCGACCATTACACCGTGAAACCGGGGCCGTGTCGTCGGTCGGCTTCGATGAACGGCCGGGGGCGTCACGCCGCCTGCGCTAGAATCGCCGCATGGAAGACTCCTCCGCAGCGCTGCCATCCTGGCTCGACGAGCGGTCGCGCGCCCATCTCGACAACGTGGCGCGCAACCTCCAGTTCGTGGCCGACCTCGGCTACGGCGACGTCGCGCTCGCCGTGCGCACCCCGCAGGGCGCGCTTGCGGTGGTCGCGGACGCGCGCCCGATGACCGCCGTGGCGGCTGTCGCCACGAGCAGGGTGGGCAAGACGCTTTCCGCACACGACGAGCCGGAGGCGTACCGCGCCCTGCAGTCGGACGAGGTCGTGGCGGGCGACCGCCGGCGCACCACGCGCGGCATCCAGTACGTGACCTCGGCGCATCCGATCGGTGTCCCCGCGTTCGCGGTCATCATCCGCGACCTCACCCGGCAGGTCGTCGACGCGCCCGGCACGATGGAGCGCCAGTTCATCGCGCTCGCGGAGGACCTTCTCGACGTCCTTCGCGCAGGGCCGCTCGCCGACCTCGAGACGAGCGCGGCGTTCTCGACCACGCGCAGGGCCGGCGACGGCGTGATGCGGGTCGACGCCGTCGGCACCGTGGTCTACGCCAGCCCCAACGCCGTCAACATCCTGCGTCTCGCAGGCGTGGAAGGACCGCTCACAGGGACGCGCGCCGTGGAGATGCCGGGTGGCGCCGAGGCCGTCGGTCCGGTGCTGGGCGTCGCCGGCGCCCTCCAGCGCGAGGTCTCCGTCGCCGGGCGCGTGCTGCTCTATCGGGCGGTCGCGCTCAAGACCGGCGCCGCGGTGCTCGTCGAGGACACGACGGATGCGCGCCGTCGCGACGCGGAGCTCAAGGTGAAGGAAGCCACCATCCGCGAGGTACACCATCGCGTGAAGAACAACCTGCAGACGATCTCGTCGCTGCTGCGGATCCAGTCGCGCCGATCGGACTCGGTCGAGACGCAGCGCGCGCTTGCCGAAGCGGTCGAACGGGTCGGGTCGATGGCGGTCGTGCACGAGATGCTCTCGACGTCGACCGACGAGACCGTGGAGTTCGGCGAGGCCGCGCGCACGGTGGTCGACATGGTGCGCCAGGGGCTGTCGGGCCGCAGCGGCAAGGTCGAAGTCGCGGTCGAAGGGACGCTCGGCAGCGTGCCGGCATCGGTCGCCACCTCGCTGGCGCTCGTGACGGCGGAGCTCGTCCACAACGCCATCGAGCACGGCATCGGGCCGCAGGGGACCGGGAGCGTCACCGTGAAGATGCGGCGGCTCTCCGACGAGCTGCAGTTGTCGGTGCGCGACGACGGCATCGGGCTTCCCGCGGGCTTCGATCCCGCCACGTCGGCGCAGCTCGGGCTGGCCATCGTGCGCACGATCGTGGAGGACGACCTGCGTGGTACCCTCACGTTCCGCGGCGGCCGGGGCACCACCGTCGCGATCTCCGTACCCGTCCAATAGCGAAGGGCGCCACCTCAAGATGCGCGTTCTGATCGCCGAAGACGAAGCGCTCATCCGCATGGACATGCGGGAGATGCTCGTCGAGGAGGGCCATGAGGTCGTCGGCGAGGCCCGCGACGGTGCCGAGGCGATCGAGCTGGCGCGCGAGCTGAAGCCGGAGGTCATCTTCATGGACGTGAAGATGCCGGGACTCGACGGCATCGCCGCTGCAGCCGTGATCGGCTCCGAGCGCATCGCGCCGGTGGTCATGGTCACCGCATTCTCGCAGAGCCGCTACGTCGAGGACGCCTCGGCGGCCGGGGCGATGGGCTACCTGGTGAAGCCGTTCTCCAAGAAGGACATCCTGCCGGCGATGGCTGTCGCGGTGGCGCGCTTCGCCGAGGCGCGTGCCCTCGAGAACGAGGTCGCCGGCCTCGAGGACCGGCTCGAGACGCGCAAGCTGGTCGACCGGGCAAAGGGTTTGCTGATGATGCGCGGGATGACCGAGCCCGAAGCGTTCGGCCGCCTGCAGAAGCTCGCGATGGATCGCCGCAAGACGTTGCGTGAGGTGGCCGAGGCCGTCCTGCTCGCGTCAGAGGCGCAGGAGTAGCCACCGAAAGGACCACCATGCTCGACCGGCTCGATTCCATCTCCGACCGCACCGCGTATCTGTTCGCCGCCTTGGGCCTTGGCGTCTCGCTCGTGGCCGCGTTCATGGCGCCGCAGGAGGCGCAGCTGGGCGCGTGGGTGCGGCTCGTCATCTGGCACGGCATGCTCAAGTGGGCGTGCATCGTCGGCATCTTCGGGATGGGCGCGCTGGCCGTCGCGTATCTGGCGACCGGCCGCGACCGCCTCTACGAGTGGGCGCGCGCGATGCAGGTGGCGCTGCTGCCGCTGTGGATCGTGGCGGTGCTCATCGGCACCGTGGCCGCACGCCTGATCTGGAATTCCTGGAACCTCACCGAGCGACGCATGATCATGAGCGTCGCCTACACGATCGTTGCCGCCATCGCGCTGATGCTCGCGCTGTTCTGGGACAGCCGTCGCGTCGGGGCCATCGGCCAGGTCGTCACCGCGCTCGCGATGGGCGTCGGCCTGACCTGGATCGAGCTCGGGCCGGCGGGGGATGACGTGCACCCGGCATCCGCGGTGATGTCCTCGCCCGACGTCGCGTTCAAGGTCTACGCGTTCGTGATGATGGGCGGCTGCCTACTCACGGTGCTGGCGCTGAGCGTCCCGGTGCGACGGTGGCTCAAGCACGCCGAGGC
>DATCIA010000068.1:0-2723 GCA_036508075.1 Coriobacteriia bacterium | reverse complement strand
TGGATCATGCAGTCGCGCTCGACCTCACGGTCGATGAACATGTCGGTGCCCTGCCCGGGGATGCGCAGCACGTACTTGCCGCCGCCCGGATTGCCGGGGCCGCCGTTCACCCAGACGATGTAGTTGTGGTTGGTGATGCCGCCGCCCAGCTCTTCCCAGCGGACGTCCTTGTCTTTCCAGTCCGCGATGCGCGCGATGGCTTCGTCGGGGCCAAAGTGTGACATGGTGCTTCCTTTGCTCAGGTGGTCACCGAAAACACTTGCTAATACTCACACACCCTCCCGCGTGTCGGCTAGTAGGAAAGCCGCGGGTGATGGCCGCCCGAGGGACCGGGGTGGCGGGGGGACTCGCGATCCGCCGTGCCACCAGACCAGCCCTCAGCCGTTCCCGGCGCAGAAAGGTAGCGTACCAATGAGAGTCAGACGATTTCTTGTAATGATGGCCGCCGGTTTAGTCCACGGGCGCGCAGCAGGCTCTGGGGACCGGCTTCGTGGTCTCCAGGGACGGCTACATCCTGACCAACGCCCACGTGGTCGGCGAGAACGGCCAGGCCGTGAGCACGGTCACCGTGATCTTCAAGGGTGATGGTTCGCCGGGGACGCAGGTCGAGGGCACGGTACTGGGCGCCGACGAGTCGACCGACGTGGCCCTGATCAAGGTCGATCCCAGGCAGACGCCTGGGCTCGAGCCCATCCCTCTCGGCGATTCATCCAAGGTCACCGTGGGCGAGGAGGTCGTGGCCATCGGCAACCCGCTCGGTCTCGACTTCTCGCTGTCCTCGGGCGTGGTGTCGGCCATCGACCGCGAGCTGCAGTCCCCGAACGGCGCCACGATCAGCGGCGGCATCCAGACCGACGCCGCCATCAACCCCGGCAACTCCGGCGGTCCTCTCATCGACGCCCAGGGGCGGGTCATCGGCATCAACGAGCAGATCGACTCGCAGTCCGGCGGCAACGAGGGCATCGGGTTCGCGGCGCCGATCGACACAGCCGTCCAGGTCATGAAGCAGATCAAGTCCGGCACGCTGCCGCAGCAGGCCCAGACCGCGGACCCCTACGGCGACGGGTCGACGATCAGCCCGTACTGAAGCCGGCTGGCCTGACTCCAGAGGCGAAGGACGGTGGAGCGGATCGCCGCCGACGTGACGGGCGCCGGCGTCGCCGCTGCCGGGAGAATGGCCGACCGCGGTCCGGCTCTTGCTCGCGCGTCGCAGGACTGGTATCATCACCTGTCAGCTTGGCGTCCGCTTTTCACCGCCCCAGCCCTCAAGAGCACGCACGCATGTGCGTCTGCACGGGGCGAACGTGCTCGGCGCGCCGCCTCCGCGATCGCCTTGGCCACGCCGATGGCCGAAGCACGCCACGAAGAGCAGGAGTCGCCGAGTGATCGAACCCTCTGAAGACCGCATCGCTGCGTCCGCCGACCTCGCCGTGCTGTGCACCGACGAGGTGCGCGGGCTGCTCGAAGAAGGTCGTGAGCAAGGCTACCTCGACGGCGCTCACATCGCCGCCACGCTGCGCGATGTCGACCTGACGCCGGAACAGCTCGAGGAGATCCACGGCGTCTTCGCCGACCTCGGCATCGACGTCATCGAGAGCGAGGGCGCCGCGGCCGAGCCGGAGCCCGTCGTCGAAGAGGAGACGGCCCCCAAGCTCGACCTCTCCGTGAAGTCGACCACCAACGATCCGGTGCGCATGTACTTCCGGGAGATGGGCAGGGTGCCGCTCCTCACCGCCGAGGAAGAGGTGTCGCTCGCCAAGCGCATCGAGCGCCGCGACATGGACGCCAAACGCAAGCTCACCGAGGCCAACCTGCGCCTGGTCGTCTCGATCGCCCGGCGACACATGGGCAGAGGGATGCCCCTCCTCGACCTCATCCAGGAGGGCAACCTCGGCCTCATGCGCGCCGTCGAGAAGTTCGACTACCGCCGCGGCTTCAAGTTCTCGACGTACGCGACCTGGTGGATCAGGCAGGCCGTCACGCGCGCCCTGGCCGACCAGGCGCGCACGATCCGCATCCCGGTGCACATGGTCGAGAACATCAACAAGCTCGCGCGCGTGCAGCGTCAGCTGCTGCAGGACAGCGGCCGCGAGCCCACTCCCGAGGAGATCGCCGAGGAGATGGGCACCACCCCCGAGCGCGTGCGCGAGATACTCAAGATCAGCCAGGAGCCCGCGAGCCTTCACACGCCGATCGGCGACGAAGGCGACGCGCTGCTGGTCGACTTCATCGAAGACAAGGATGCGTCCTCGCCGGTCGAAGAGGTCGATGACATCGTGCAGCGCGAGGAGCTCATCCGTGTGCTGCAGCTGCTTACGCAGCGCGAGCGCCGCATCGTCGAGCTGCGTTTCGGCCTTGCGGGCGGCAATCCGCGCACTCTCGAAGAGGTCGGGCAGAAGTTCGGCGTCACGCGCGAGCGCATCCGCCAGATCGAGGCCAAGACGCTGGCCAAGCTCAAGGCGTACCGCGACGCGCAGTGCCTGCGCGAGTTCCTGGACTAATCGGCGAAGCACTATTGAGCGGCCCGCGAGCCCGAAGCGCGCCGTCGCGGGCCGGACTAGCAGACGTCGAAGGAGAGGCCATCGTGAGTGACGAGCATCTGCCCAACGTGTATCTCAAGTTCCGCGACGGTTTTTCCGGCGTCGCGAAGGCCTTGGACGGCCTGGGCGAGGCCGTGGATGCGGCCGGCCCGCTGGACGAGCGCACCGCGCGCCTCGTGAAGC
>DATCIA010000067.1:0-7896 GCA_036508075.1 Coriobacteriia bacterium | reverse complement strand
CGGGCCCATCCCTCACCGCCGGAGCTTTCCCGAGACGACCATGCGATCATCGCGGAGTATCCGGTATTAGCTCAAGTTTCCCTGAGTTATCCCAGTGTGAGGGGCAGGTTGCCCACGTGTTACTCACCCGTTCGCCACTCGATGCAACCCCGAAGGGATACATCTCGTTCGACTTGCATGTGTTAAGCACGCCGCCAGCGTTCATCCTGAGCCAGGATCAAACTCTCCGTTGAAAGTGTAAACAGGACCGAAGTCCTGTATTCCACGAAGGTTCGGATCACTGGTGATCCGGGTTCGGTCCGCCTTTCTGAAGTCTACGGGGTAGCTCCAGGTGGTTCGAACCGATAAGTCCTCAAAGGTGCCATGCGGGTTTGACCCTTGCGGGCCCTATCCGATGACGGGTTTGGGACAATCATTTTTCCGGTCCGCCGTGAGGCGGGCCGGCTGGCTTGTAGTCACAGTATTCAGTTTTCAAGGTTCAGGCACAGGGGGATACATTACGGTCCGTGTTCCCCACTGTCAACGACCAATTCAAGCGATCTTTTCGGGCACATTCGCCCAGCTCATGAAAGGAGCGCCCCCGCTGTGGAGGCGCCCGTCAGAAGTCGGCCTGTCGCTTACGCGACTAGCGTTTCCCTTAGTGGTCAGCTTCCAGAAGGATGCTCGTTTTCAAAGCCCCGCTCCGCGTTCGTAGCGTCAGGACCGCCGAAGTGGCGAGGGATAGAATAGCACCGCCCATCGTGCCCCGCAAGGACCAGTTCGAACCAGCTACGAACGGGCGACCGGGCGGGCGAATTGACGCCTGCCGGCCTGCACGATCCGGCCGGAAACGGCGTCCCACGCCAGGTCGTACACGCGGGCCGCGACAGGGTCGCCATCGATCTTCACGCCCCCTCCGTCGATCAAGCGCCGTCCTTCGGCGTTGGACGAGGCGAAGCCGAGCTCCTTGAGCAGCGCGGGCAGGTGGATCGGGTCTGTGCTGTCGACCACGACCTCGGGGACGTCAGCGGGCGCCTCGTGGCGCTTGAAGACGCGATCGAACGCCGCCTCCGCGTCGACCGCCGCGTCGGCTCCGTGGTAGACCTCCACGATGGAGCGAGCCAGGTGACGCTTCTGGACACCCGGATGGATGGCTCCCGAAGCGATACCGGCCTCGACCGCCTCGATCTCGTCGACGGGCAGCGGGGTGGCCAGGCGGTAGTACTTCACGGTCAGAGAGTCCGGGATCGACATGATCTTGCCGAACATCTCGTCGGGAGCGTCGGTCAGCCCTATCGCATTGCCGTAGGACTTGCTCATCTTCTGGACGCCGTCGGTACCCTCCAGCAGCGGCAGGGTCAGACAGACCTGGGGCTCCATCCCCTGCTTCTCCATGAGTTCGCGACCGGCGAGCAGGTTGAAGAGCTGGTCGGTGCCGCCGATCTCGACGTCGGCCTCCACCACGACCGAGTCGTACGCCTGCGCCACCGGGTAGAGGCACTCGTGCAGCGAGATGGGGCGCTGCTCGGCGTAGCGCTTCGCGAAATCGTCACGCTCGAGGATGCGCGCCACCGTGAAGCGACTCGTGAGCCTGAGCAGGTCGGCGAATCCAAGGGGCGCGAGCCAGTCGGAGTTGCGGCGCAGTTCGGTACGCTCCGGGTCGAGTATCCGGAAGGCCTGCGCGATATAGGTCTGTGCGTTGACTTCGATCTGCTCGAAAGTGAGCGCCGGACGCGTCGCGCTGCGACCCGAGGGGTCGCCGATGAATGCCGTGAAGTCGCCGATGATCAGGACCACGACGTGGCCGAGGTCCTGGAACTGGCGCAGCTTTCGCAGAGGTACGGCGTGGCCGAGGTGCAGATCGGGCGCCGTGGGGTCGACCCCCAGCTTGATCCGCAGCGGCCGGCCGGTCGCCAGCTTGTCGAGAAGCGCGGCCCTCGGCACGATGGCCTCGGTGCCGCTCTCGATGACGTGCATCTGCTGTTCGGGAGAGAGCACGGGTCCTCTTGGTCCTCTCCGGGTCCGCGGGACTTCACGGACCGATGACGGCACGGCCGATATCGTGGTCGGCAACGGTTTTGCAGGCCATACTAGCATGCGCCACGGGAGGTTCCCGGGCGTGCGCACTCGTTGAACGCGCCTCCACCCGACCAGTCCGCGACACGGACCGACGGTCGATCGCGTCGTCGTCCACACATAGATATAGAGTGAGGGTATGGCAAACAACAACGACAGACGTCCGCCACGTTCCACGGATCCTCAGGCCCGGCGGGGATCAACACCCCCGGCACCGCGGCCCCGATCGGCGCGGTCCGACGCCCCGAGGACGTTCCCTCAGCAGCCGCGCGGCCCCGTGAGGACCGGCAACCGTCCGGGCGTCAAGCGCCGGCGGCCGGTCCTGCGCATCACCCTGCTGATCCTGGCCCTGGTGCTGGTCGCCCTCGGCGTCACCGGCTGCGTGGTGGTCAACAGCATGACCGCGGGGCTGCCCGATCCGACGAAGCCGCTCAAGGGCACGGACCTCACGACGCGGATCGTCGACCGCAACGGCAAGACCATCGCCGACCTGTTCGCCGACCAGAACCGGCAACTGGTGCCTCTCTCTGACATGCCGAGCACGCTGCGCGAGGCGGTCATCGCCACCGAAGACCAGCGCTACTACGAGCACCCCGGCGTCGACCTGCTCGGCTTGGCCCGCGCGGTGGTCGTCGACATCAAAGCCGGAGCCCAGGTCCAAGGCGGCTCGACCATCACCCAACAGTACGTGAAGCAGGCGTTCGTCGGCGACGAGATGAGCATCAAGCGCAAGATCCAGGAGGCGCTGCTCGCCTACAAGCTGGAGCAGTCGTACTCCAAGGACGAGATCCTTGCGATGTACCTCAACACGATCTACTTCGGGCACGGCTCCTACGGCGTGCAGACCGCGGCGAAGACCTACTTCGGGAAGTCCGTGAAGCAGCTGACTCTGCCCGAGTCCGCGATGCTCGCGGGCGTCATCAAGTCGCCCGGACGCTACTCCCCGTACCTCGATCCGACTGCGGCCAAGCAGCGGCGCGACGTTGTGCTGGGCCAGATGCGCGACCAGGGATACATAGGTGAAGCCGCCTATGCCTCCGCCGAAGCGTCGCCGGTCGTGACGACGGGGCTGAAGCATGCGGCCACGAAGGCCCCCTACTTCGTCGAGTACCTCAAGACGAAGCTGGTCGAGCTCTACGGCGAGGACGCGGTGTACCGCGGTGGGCTGCGAGTGACGACGACCCTCGACCTGAAGATGCAGACAGCCGCTGAGAAGGCGGTCGCCTCGCAGCTGAATCGGAAGACCGACCCGTCGGCGGCGGTCGTGGCGCTGGACCCCAAGACCGGTCAGATACTCGCGATGGTCGGCGGCCGCGACTTCGCGAAGCAGCAGTACAACGTCGCGGTCCAGGGCCATCGGCAGTCGGGTTCGGCGTTCAAGCCGTTCGTCCTGGCCACCGCGCTGGCCGCGGGCATCTCACCCGAGCAGACCTTCAAGGCGGACTCCACGAAGCTCAAGATCCCGGGCGGTCAGACGTGGAGCGTGGCGGGCGAGCCCGGATACAAGGGGCAGATACGCCTGCGCGTCGCCACCTGGCACTCGATCAACCCCGTGTTCGCCCAGCTCGTCCTCAAGGTCGGCGCCGACAACGTCGTTGGCACCGCGAAGGACATGGGCATCGTGACCAAGATCACCCCGGTGCCCGCCGTGGCGCTCGGAGGCATGGCCGAAGGTGTGACACCGCTCGAGATGGCGTCCGCCTACGCCACGTTGGCAGACGGCGGCATGCACGCGGAACCCGTCGGGATACTCAAGGTGACCGACAAGGACGGCAAGGACCTCTTCAAGGCCGACGCGACCGCGAAGCGCGCCATCGACGCGGCGGTCGCGTACCTGACGACCGACATCCTCAAGGGCGTGATCCAGCACGGCACGGGCTCCGCGGCCTCGATCGGCCGGCCGGCCGCCGGCAAGACGGGAACCACCCAGAACAACGCCGACGCGTGGTTCTGCGGCTACACGCCGGACCTAGCCTGCTCCGTGTGGGTCGGGTACGCCGACTCGCAGAAGCCGATGACGTCCGTCCACGGCATCAGGGTCACGGGCGGCTCGTTCCCCGCCCGGATCTGGGCGGCGTTCATGAAGTCGGCTCTCGCGGGACAGCCCGAGACGCAGTTCAAGCGCCCCTCGGGCCTCGTGAGCGCGAGGATCTGCCTCGACTCGGGTGGCGCCGCCACGCCGCTGTGTCCCAAGACGGGCTCGGCGCTCTTCCTCACGGGCCATACTCCCGAGCCATGCACCCTTCACAAGAGCGCGATCGGCCTCAAGATGCCCAACCTGGTCGGCATGGCGAAGATCGATGCGTTCGCCGCGCTCGACAAGCTCGCTCTGAAGTACAGCGTCGTGGCGAAGGACGTCTCCGGGGTCGCCGGCGGAGTCGTCGCCGCACAGGACCCGTTCGCCGGCAGCACGATCACGAGCGTGACCGTGGTCACGCTGACGGTCGGGACCGGCGGCGGCTCGACGAACAGACCCCCGACGGCCGTGTTCGACTGGTCTCCGAAGCCGCCACTTGCGAACAAGACGGTGAGCTTCGATGGGAGCGCGAGCTCGGATGTCGACGGCACCATCGTGAAGTGGGTCTGGGAATACGGGGACGGCACCAAGGACTCCACGTCGGGCAAGAAGGCGACCCACACCTTCGCCGCGGTCAAGTCCTACAGCGTCACGCTGTGGATCACTGACGACCGCGGGACGACGGTGTCGCTCGTGAAGACCGTGGTGGTCCAGTAGCCGCAGCGCACCGCGTGCCCGGCCGACGTCAGCGCAGACCGCGGAAGAAGTGCGCCGATGTCGACGGCTCGGTCACGGGCGTGTCCGGCAGTCTCTCGCCCTTGAGCGCAGCGTCCAAGCGCGCGCGCCACGCGCGCGTGAGCGCCGCAGCCTCCTGGGCGCCCGACGACTGCAGGTCGAGCCTCAACGCGGAGACACCGGCCGCCAGCAGCTCGGGCAGTGCGCGCGAAAGGTCCAAGGGGACCGCGTTGTACACGTGCGCCCGTCCCTCTGCGTCCGTGGTCACCGGCATCTCGTAGCCCTTCCGGTCACGGAGGACCCACTGCCGCGAGCGGCGCGTGCAGCCTGCGCACACGTGGTCACACGGCCCTGCGGCCTGGAGCACACAGTGCTCGGCGACCATCAGTTCAAGCCGGCCTCCTACGACGACCCCCACCGGCACCCGCGAACCCGCCACCAGCGAGGCGATCTGGCGCCCCGAGAGCTCCGTCGACGCCCACACGGCCGTCGCGCCGAGGCCGGCCAGCGCCTCGACCGCCCACGGGTTCACGACGTTCAGGCCCCAGTCGGCCTCAACCGTGCGGCCCTCCGCGCCCAGGCGCCGCACCACGCCGAGGTTCCCCGCCACGGCCGCATCGGCGGACGCTCCGGCACACTCGAGCACCCGCGGCATCTGCGAATCGTGGACGAGCCTTGGCAGGTGCGCACCGAACGGCGCGCCGACGCGGGGCTTGCTTCCACAAGCGAGCACGACCCTGTCGGCGCCTGCCTCGCGACAGACATCCGCGGCGGCGCGCGTGAGCACGGCGACGACGAGATCCGGACTCCGGGTACCCACGGAAGCACGCGGGAGCGCGGGCGGCTCGGGAGATGCGGGCAGAAGCCGTCCCGACCACGGCGCGAGGCGCTCGGCGTCGAGCCGATCGACGGCCTCACGACGCAGGCGGTGGAGGGTGGAGAACCCGAGACCGGCGCCCGCATCGAGGTGCACGGTCACGTCCTGCGCCGCGTAGGGCGTCCCACCGAAACGCCCGACATGCTCGACCACCTCGTCCGCCGTCACGGGCTTCGTGCGTGCCGCTTCGACCACGGGGCCCGAGACGGTGACCGAGACGTCGCCTGCGGCCAGTTCGAGTACTGAGGGCTCCCCCACCCTCAGCGTGACCGCGACGCGGACCGGGACCGGGCGACGCTCCTCGACGGCTTGCCACGAGCGGCGCGCCGCGTCATTGAGCGCCGCGTTGACCACCCGGAACACACGGTCACCGGGCCGTACCGCGCCGTCGACTGCGATCGTCACGCTGGCCCCCGCCGGGGCGGCCGCAGCCGGACCTCCGTCCAAAGCGAGTTCCCTCGCCTGCTGGGCGAACCGCCCGGTCGCGGTCCAGAACTCGATCGTGTCGGCGGACTCGAGCGAGCGGTCCAGCACGATCGTCGCGTGCCCGGGCGAGGTCCTCTCCACGCGGCCAAGGGGGACGCCGCGGTTGTTGGGCCGCGTGTAGCTCATCATCCGGTCGTCGCGGATGTCGGCGAGGTATCCGTGGGTGAACCCCCGGTTGAACGCCTCCTCGAGCCGCTCGGTCTCGGCGGGAAGGACCTCGAACGTCGAGGGATCGGCCAACGCCCGGTCGAGCGCGGCGCGGTAGACGGACACCACCGAAGCCACGTACTCGGGACTCTTCATTCGCCCCTCGATCTTGAGCGCTGAGACTCCCGCCGCGACCAGGCCCGGAAGCAGCTCGACCCCGGCGAGGTCCTTCGGACTCAGCAGGTAGCGGCCGGGCACCTCGGCGACGACGCCGTCGGCGTCGACCAGATCGTAGGGAAGCCGGCACGGTTGCGCGCACAGGCCGCGGTTCGCCGACCTGCCGCCCACCATCGAGGACATGAAGCACTGCCCCGAGTGGCAGAAGCACAACGAGCCGTGCACGAAGCTCTCGAGCTGGACCGGCGAGGACGCGGAGAGCGCCGCGATCTCCGCGACGGACAGTTCGCGCGCGAGCGTCACGCGCGAGACCCCGAGCTCGGCGAGCGCCGCGACCGAGTCGGCGTTGTGGACGTCGATCTGGGTGGACGCGTGCACGCGCACCTCGGGGAGCGTGAGTGCGAGCGCGCGCAGAAGACCGAGATCCTGGACGATGACGGCATCGACACCCGACTCCCACGCGCGGGCGATCATGTCCAGCGCCGGAGGCATCTCCTCCTCGAGCACCACGACGTTCGCCGTGAGGTAGACCTTGGTGTTGCGCAGGTGCGCGAACCGGCATGCCTCACCGAGCGTCTGAAGGGTGAAGTTCTCCGCGCCACGGCGGGCGTTGAGATCCGTCGTGCCGAGATAGACCGCGTCCGCGCCATTTCGGACCGCCGCCCGCAGCGCGTCGAAGCCGCCCGCAGGAGCGAGCAGTTCGGTCGTTCGCCGTGGCGTTCGGTGGTTCACGGGGGTTACCTTATCGACGATGACAGGATGGTCGCCTCTTGGGCGACACTAACATGTATGTAACGGTTCGGCGTACATGCGCGCATCACGGCACCCGAGCAGGTACCCTATACGGACGGTCAGGCTACGAGCGTAAGGAAGAGGATGCCAAGCAGGCTCCGACGCGAACGACAGCAGCGCCCGCGTCGCGCTGTCCCGATAGTCCTCGCCGCGATCGCGGTCGTCATCCTCGCGGTCGTCGTCATCGGCACCGGCGTCGCGTACGTGTACGTCACGAACGCGCTCAAGGACCTCCCGAACGTCGACGACCCCAACGCGTTCGCCGTGGCGCAGCCGACAAAGATCTACTCGGCCAACGGCAAGCTCCTGGCCAACTTCTACCTCGAGAACCGGGAGATCGTGCCACTGAGCGCGATCTCCACCGACCTGGCCCACGCCGTGGTCGCCGTCGAGGACGAGCGTTTCTACCAGCACAACGGCGTCGACGCCGTCGGTATCGCACGCGCCGTGTTCATCGACATCACCACCCTGTCGATGAAGGAGGGCGCCTCGACGATCACGCAGCAGTACGTGCGCAACACCATCCTGGTGGCCGAGCGCTACAAGATCACGGCATCGCGCAAGATCCGCGAGATGTACCTCGCCTACGAGTTCGAGAAGCGACACTCCA
>DATCIA010000066.1:0-2446 GCA_036508075.1 Coriobacteriia bacterium | reverse complement strand
AGAGGTTGGGG
Source organism: Coriobacteriia bacterium (assembly GCA_036508075.1). Lineage (GTDB taxonomy): Bacteria > Actinomycetota > Coriobacteriia > Anaerosomatales > PALSA-660 > PALSA-660. The sequence continues at coordinate 2,435 of DATCIA010000066.1, read as the reverse complement.
CTTGCCTCCGACGACATCGTCGAGTTGACGGGCCGCAAGACGACCGGCGCCCGCGTCGCGCCGCTTCCGGCAACTGAAGGCGATGGGGCGCCCGCGCGCGTGGAGTCCGCCGTCCGGCACAACGCGGGCGTCGATCTCGGCGACGAGTTGACCGTTCGCGTCGCCGAAACGCAGCTCGCGCGCTCCTTGATGCTGGTGCCCGAAGGCGAGCCGGGCGGCGTGTCGAGCGTAGACGTGGCGGAGATCAAGCGCACACTCGCGGGCGCCCCCGTCACCGTCGGGGATCGCGTGCGCGTGCAGGGACATGGCGCAGAGGCACTCTGGTTCGAAGTGCGCGCCACTGCGCCCCAAGGCATCGTGCTCGTCTCGATGCACACGAAGGTCGCGCTCACCGAACCGGAACGCGCGGAAGGCTCCGCCGCGCGATCGTCCTACGACGATATCGGCGGACTCGACGATGAGGTCCGGCGCATCCGCGAGGTGGTCGAGCTGCCGATCCGTTACCCGGAGCTTTTTCGACACGTGGGCGTCGACGCGCCGAGGGGCGTTCTGCTGCATGGGGCTCCCGGGACCGGCAAGACCCTGATCGCGCGCGCCGTCGCCGGCGAGACCAGCGCCCACTTCATCCACATCAACGGCCCGGAGATCCTCAATAAGCTCTACGGCGAGAGCGAGGCTCGCCTGCGCGAGATCTTCGACGCCGCGCAACGTCACAGCCCGTCCATCATCTTCATCGACGAGATCGACGCGATCGCGCCGCGGAGGTCCGAGGTCTTCGGCGACGTCGAGAAGCGCATCGTGGCGCAGCTGCTGGCGCTCATGGATGGGCTCAAGGCCCGGGGTCAGGTGATCGTCATCGGCGCGACGAACGTGCCGGACGCCGTCGATCCCGCGCTGCGACGTTCGGGACGGTTCGACCGGGAGCTCTCGCTCAGCCCGCCGGACCGCGACGGGCGAGCGGCCATCCTGCAGATACACACACGCTCCATGCCCCTCGACGACAGCGTCGATATCGAGCGTCTTGCCGACGTGACGCACGGCTTCGTCGGTGCGGACCTGGCCGTTCTGTGCAAAGAGGCGGCGATGAGTGCCATCCGGCGCCTCCTGAAGAGCGACGAGCCGCGACCCGCCGGATGGCCGACCGTGAACGGGCTGGAGACACTGCGCGTCACGGGCGCGGACTTCGACAGTGCCTTGCGCGAGGTGGAGCCTACGGCTGTCCGTGAGCTCTTTGCCGACAAGCCCTCGGCGACATGGGATGACGTCGGCGGCCTGGCTGAGGCCAGAGAGCAGCTGCAGACCCTCCTCGAGTTGATGGGCACTCGTGCTCCCACGCATCGCGGCGCTCGGGTCCGAATGCCTCGTGGCGTGGTGCTCACGGGCCCTCCGGGCAGCGGCAAGACGCTGCTCGTACATGCGATGGCGGGCGCCAGCGGCGCACATTTCATTTCCGTAGATGCCGCCACGCTCCACTCGCGGTGGCAGGGTGAGGCCGAACGCGGCATCCGGCAGATGTTCAAGCGCGCCAAGCAGATCGCTCCATGCATCGTCTTCTTCGACGAGCTCGACGCCATCGCTCCGGCACGCGGGCGCGCGGCCGAAGGCGCCGGCGAGCGCCTGGTGAGCCAGCTCTGCGTCGAGCTCGACCATCTCCTGGACACGGCCGGCGTGCTGGCGGTCGCGGCGACGAACCGGCCCGACCGAGTTGATCCCGCTCTCTTGCGCTCCGGCCGGTTCGACCTCGTCATCGAGCTGCCCCTTCCGGACAGGCGCGAGCGACGCGAGATTCTCCGCATCCACACGGCCGACCTGCCGCTGTCTCCGGACGTGGACCTTGACCGGTTGGCGCAGGCGACGTCGGGGGCGTCTGGCGCGGATCTCGCGGCGCTGTGTCGCAATGCGATGCTTCACGACTTCACGCGAAGCTGTGCGAGGCAGGGGAACCCACCGGGTGAGTCGGTGATCGAGATGTCGGATTTCGCGCAAGCGATGGAGCGCAGCCCCGCCATCCAACCCACTACACCGGAGGTCGGGACACGAGAGAAGCTCGGCGTATCCCCCGAAGAAGGGGCCAAGGACTTAGTCAGTACAGAGGAGGCGCGATGACCCTATCCGTCGAGATCGACCCCAACATGGTGGAGATCACCGTGTGGACGCGCGGTGTCACGCTCGCAAAAGAGGCGAGAGACGTTGCCACCCTGCTGGCTGCGGCTGGCGCGTCAGAAGGCAAGTACACACAGTCGTTCGACAACTACGTTGATCTGCCCGACAGGATCGGCGTGGCATGCAAGAGTTACGCCCGCATAAGCCCTGAGCCCATTCAGACCATCTACGAGTACGAGAACGGCCACCACGACGTCATCGTTCTGGTCGAAGAGACGATGATCAAGGGCCATCCTTACCTGCAGGACGCCAAGCCGGAGTGCGTGGTGGTG
>DATCIA010000065.1:0-3399 GCA_036508075.1 Coriobacteriia bacterium | reverse complement strand
GCCGAGGAGTCCTCGCGCGCCACCGTGCGCATCGCCGAGATCGAGGCCGACATGGCCGCGGCCGAGGTCGAGGCGCGGGCGCTCGCGTTGGAGCGCTACGCCGAGGCCGTCACCATCGCCGAGGCGATCGACGGCGATACGGCCGCGGTGCACGTGCTCGAACGCGTCGGCCGCACGGAGCGCGCGTTCACCATCACCGGTTGGGTCCGCACTTCTCGTGCCGACGAGCTGCGCGCCGCGCTCGCCCGGTTCGACGACGCGCTCGACGTCGAGTTGCGCGCTCCGCTCGACGACGAGCAGCCGCCGGTGGAGCTCGACAACCCGGCCTTCCTCAAGCCCTTCGAGACGCTCACGGACCTCTACGGCCGTCCCCGCTACCGTGAGATCGACCCGACGCCACTCCTGGCGCCGTTCTTCCTGCTCTTCTTCGCGATCTGCGTCGCTGACGTCGGCTACGGCGCGATGCTCATCGTCGGCGCCTGGCTGATCAAGACGAAGCTCGACGTGGGGCCGGGCGTGAAGCGGTTCATGGACCTGATGATGATCGGTGGCGGGGGCGCGATGGTGATCGGCGTGCTGTTCGCGTCGTACTTCGCCTTGGACGTCGCGTACCTGCCCGGCTTCCTCCGCGCGCTCCAGGTGCTCGATCCGCTCGCACAGCTGCAGACCTTCCTGTTGATCACGATCGGCTTGGGCGTCGCGCAGGTGTTCTTCGGCGTCGGCGTGGCCGCGTATGACGCGTTCCGCAACGGCGACCCGGCGGCTGCGGTCTTCGAGCAGATGTCGACGATCTTCCTGTTCGCGATGATCGGTGTGTGCGTGTGGGGCTACTCGTCCGGGAACGCGGTCCTCGGTCGCGCCGCGCTCGTGATCGGCCTGCTCGGCACCATCCTCATGCAGGGCCGCACGCTCGAAGCGGCGCTGGGCGACGCAGAGCGCCCGATGTGGGACCGCGCCTTGGGGTGGGTATGGCTCGGCGCGATGCTGGGGTGGGTCGGCTCGCTCGCCTTCGCGGGGCCCGCCTTCGTGCTATGGGTCCTCGGGGCGCTGACGCTCGTGGGGCTCTTCGTGTCGAAGACGGTGCGGAAGTCGGTCGTCTCGTTCCTGGGGGGCGCGTACGCCGTCTACGGCATGTCGGCCTTCCTCGGGGACATCCTCTCCTACACGCGGCTCGCGGCCCTCGGGCTGTCGGGCGCGCTCGTCGGCATGGTCTTCAACGTGCTGGCCAAGATGGTGTGGGACCCGGTGGTGAACCTCTGGTCCGGGGGCGGTCTCGGGTACCTGTGGGCGATCGTGGCCCTTGTCTGCGCGGTCGCGATCTTCGTGGTCGGCCACGTGTTCAACGTCGTCATCAACCTGCTGGGCGCGTTCGTGCACCCGGCGCGTCTTCAGTTCGTCGAGTTCTTCTCCAAGTTCTACGAGGGGGGCGGGCGTCCGCTCAATCCCTTCCGGTTCGTGACGAGGTCAGTCGTGCTGGGCGCCGGGAAGTCCGGCATCAAGGAAGGAGCGTGACCGTGAGTCAGTTGTGGTGGGGCATGTCGGGGACCGACTGGGCACTGTTCGGTGCCGGAGTCGCGGCGATCCTCGGCGGGGTGGGCTCTGCTTGGGGCATCACCATCGCGAGCTCGACGGTCTCGGGGATCCTGTCCGAGGACGACACCAAGTTCGGCAAGCTGCTTCCGCTGGCCGCGATGCCGGGTACGCAGGGCATCTACTGTTTCATCGCCGCGGTGCTCGTGATCATCTTCTTCGGGTTGCTCGGCGGGAAGATGGACCTCCCGGGTCTCGCGGGCTTCAAGGTGTTCCTCGCCTGCCAGCCGGTCGCGTGGCTGTGCTTCATCTCCGCGTACTACCAGGGCAAGACCGGCGCGGCCGCTGCGGGCATCGTCGCCGCGGACAAGCAGGCCCCGGCCCTGATCTTCCCTGCACTGGTCGAGACCTACGCGGTCCTGTCGCTCATCGTGACGATTCTCATGCTTCTCGGCCTTCGCGCCGCGTACGGGGCGTAAGCGTCGTGGCAATCGACGACATCGTCACACGCATCGCTGCCGATGCGGATTCAGAGGCGCTCGAGCTGACCGACGCCGCGCGTGCCGATTCCGAGCGCATGCGCGCAGAAGCGCTCACGCGTGCGGACGCGCGCACGGCCCGTGACGCCGCGAAGGGCGTGGCCGACGCGGAGCGTGACGCTGCGACGCTGCTCGCCAACGCGCGGCTGGAAGCGCGCGACGCGCTGCTGACGGCGCGCTACGCGCTGGACGCCGAGGCGCTCGGGGCCGTCGAGGCGAACCTGGTGGCGCTCGACGATGATCGCTACGCCGCGCTGCTCGCGCGCGGGATCTCCGAGGCCGCTGACGGCTGCAGCTCGCTGCGGGTCGGGACGGCTGACGCGGACCGCCTCCGGCGCTCGCTGCCCGGCGCACTGAAGACCGCGGGCGTGACGCTGGCGATCGACGACACTCCCGCCGACATCGAACGCGGTGTGGTGCTCTCGGGCGACCGCGTGCGCGTCGAGGTCTCGGCAGCAGCGATGATCCAGGCGCGCCGTGACGGGCTGCTCGCCGAGGTCGACGCGGCGCTCTTCGGGAACGGCGGGTAGCGAAGGCCATGGGACGCGGCGATTCCATCGAGTACGGGTTCGCGACGGGACGCGTCATGGTCCTGCGCACGCGCCTGCTCGGGCGCGCGGCCTACGAGCGGCTGCTCGACGCCCCCACCTTCGACGACCAGCGGCGGGTGCTGACCGAGACGCACTTCGGCCGCTTCCTCGACGGTGTGCACAACGCCAGCGACGTCGAGCGCGCAGTCGACGAGTCGCTGCGCGACCTGTATGCCGACTTCCTGCACCGCGCGGGGCTGCCCGCGCCGGTGATAGCCTTCTTCGAGGCGCCGTACGACTTCTCCGCGCTCAAGTCCGCGTTGCGTGCACGGTTGCTGGGCGTCAGCGTCACGGCTCCCGTCGTCTCGCTCGGGGCGCTCCCGCCCGAGGCGTTCGTGTCGCCGGAGACACTGCCCGGCGCGCTCGGCGTCGCGGCCCGCTCCGCGCTCGCCGCCGGTGCGGAAGCAGGCGCTGAGGCGATCGATGCCGCAGTGGATGTCGCGCTCTACGCTGAACTCGCACGCCTCGCGCACGCCTCGCGCATCGGGTTGCTCGAGCGCCTGGTGGCGCGTCAGGCCGATGCGGCCAACGCCAAGGTGCTGCTGCGCTGCGCGGTGGCCGGCCGGACCGCCGACGACGCGCGCGCGATGCTCGTCCCCGGCGGCACGTGGGACGCGCGCAAGGCCGCCGCGCTCGTCACCGATCCCTCCGCACTCGCCGAGGCCGTCCTCGCCTCCCGCGTACTGGGTGCGGGCGTCGCCCACGATCTGCTCGACCTCGAGCGCCTCGACGTGGTGGTC
>DATCIA010000064.1:0-10981 GCA_036508075.1 Coriobacteriia bacterium | reverse complement strand
GATGGCACGGCCCGGCCACATGTTCGTCAGGCGCCACCCCCTTGATTGATGGGCTTCGTGCGAGGATCAGACGCGCTTCGATCCCGACCCGCGACGCTCAACGCCGCGTCGAGGGCACCCGTGGTGAGGTCGCATACACGTCGCTGCCTATCCAGGAACTGCCGCCAGTCCGCGAGCAATGCCCATCCTGCGGGAGTCAGCGCGTACTCGCGGCGCCGGGGGCCGGAGGCACCGGGGGCCCACGCCGACTCGACCAGACCCTCTCCCTCCCAGCGGCGGAGGATCCGGTAGGCCCCGGGGAGGTCGAGCGAGACCAGACCCTCGGTCATCTCCTCGACGATCCGCTTCAGGTCGTAGCCGTAGCCGGGAGTGATCGCCAACGCGCTCAAGAGAGTCGGCTCGATGAACGAGGTGCGGCCGCCGGGGTTCGACGACGCGCGTTCTGCGGCGGTCCGAACTCGCTTGCCGGGCTGCGCCGAACCCTCTGTGGCCTCGATGACCATCGATCCCCTCCCGCCCCGACGTTCCCCACGTCCTCTCTATATGTATAGGTCACCTATGTGTTGCTAACCACTACTGCGAGACAGGCGGTAGACGCACGAAGGGCGGGGCATCGATGCCCCGCCCTTCGTGGTGCCGGCGAACCGGATGCTCAGTGGCCCGCGCATTGGCGATCGGCCCCGAAGGGCTTCAAGCCGCCGGCGAGATAGGCTTCGACCGCCTGCCTCGGCGTCTCGGACGCCCCGTCGAACAGCGCCTGCATCCCATGCGAGGCCATCGCAGCGCGTGGTCCGCCGCCCATGCCGACCACGATGGCCATGCCCGCACCGATCTCATGAAGCATCCCCACGGTGGCGCCGCACCCGCCCTGCACGTGCGGCGGGTTCATGATGACGGCGGATGAAGCGATGGCGCCGTCCTTCACGTCCACGAGCGTGAATGACGCTGCGTGCCCGAAATGCGCGGAACGCGGAGCGTCGATACCACCCGGGCCCTCGGTGGGTACTGCGATCCTGATCGGTTCCGTCATCTGATGTGCCTTTCGTGTGCGGAGGTCGTTACTTCTTCGTGCTGAAGTTGCCGAACAGCTTGTAGAGGAGGCAGAACCCGCTGATGCCCGTTGCCAGGGCCACTGCACCGAGCACGTCCAGAACGATGCCGAGCGTCGTTCCCGCCAGGACGAAGAACCCCACGTAGAGCAACACCACGCCCAACACGATGCGGATGACCCGATCGATAGTGCCTTCGTTCAGCTTCATGGCCGATCGACTCCCAACCGATTCAGCGTGCTACGGCACGATCTTCACTGCTGTGACGAGCGAGTGCTTGGGCAGACCTTCATGCGCCTTGGCCTCCCGGAAGCCGACCGCCTCCAGCATCGCGACGATCTCCCCGGAGGTCGCCCGGACGTGCTGCGGCGGTCCCCCCTGCATCTCGGTTCTTGCCCAATCGACGACGAGCAACTGCCCGGCCGCCCGAAGGAGCCGCAGCGCCTCGCGGTAGGTCGCGCGCGGGTCCGCGAGTTCGTGGTGCAGGTTGATCATGACGACGAGGCCGGCGCTGTCGTCGGGAAGCGGGACGACCGTCTCCTTTGAGAGCACGAGGCGCAGGCGATCGTCGATCGCAGGGTCCGGGTGTTCGGCGATCCAGTCGAGCATCCTCTGCTCGGTGTCCACGGCGAATACCGTCGCCTCAGGAGCGAGGGCCGCGAACCGGCGGGCGAACATGCCCGTCCCCGCTCCGATGTCGACGATCGCAGCTGGCTTGGGCGAGCCGAGCGCCTCCCACATCACGCCGGGGTCCAGGTCGTCGAAGCGGCCCACGTCGTCGAGACGCGCGATCTTCGCTATGTCGAACTTCATGTGCGGCACGGGGTCTCCAGGAACGCCAGAATACATGAGGATAATACCCCTTAGGGTATCGACTTGTAACCTGCACGATCGTCGGTTACTGTGTGACTATAGTTCGAACATCATCGAATTGACAGAGGACACGCGATGGGTGCGTTGCTCACGAAGATCAGGCTGGACGAACTGCTGAAGGCGTTGGCGTCCGAGCCGCGGCGCGAGATCCTGCACATCCTCGGCGCCTCGACCCCCGAACCGAGCAAGACGTGCTGCGGGCCCGACGAGCTGTGCGGGTGCAAGCTCTCAGATCGCCTGGGGCTGGCACCCTCGACCATCTCACACCACATGTCGGTCCTCGTCGATGCGGGACTGGCGAGCGCCCGCCCGGACGGCAAGTGGGTCTACTACGCGCTTCGCCGCGATGTGCTCGCGGAGGTCGCGCGCTCGATCACTTCTATCTAGCTGTTCCAATCGGGACCACGGCCGCTCTCATATGTTCTGTCAGTTCGACACTCATCGACGTAAGGGGAAGACCATGATCATCAAAGTACTGGGATCGGGATGCGCCAACTGCCAGAAGCTCGACGCGATCGCGCATCAGGCCACGGAACGGCTCGGCATCGAGGCCGAGTTCATCAAGGTGACCGACTTCGCGGAGATCATGGCCTACGGAGTCATGTCGACACCGGCGCTGGTCGTCGACGAGAAGCTCGCGCTGGCCGGACGCGTTCCCTCGATCGACGAGGTCATGGCCGTGCTCGAACGCGCGGGGGCCTGACAGCCCCGTGGACATCTTCTATCCCCTGCAGTGGCTCGCCGACCGGTTCACCTACGACCTGATCGGGCTGGCACCGACGAGCAAGCTCGGCTCCTCGGTGGACTTCTTCGTGTACGACGTGCCGAAGATCCTGATCATGCTGGCCGTGATCGTGTTCGCCGTCGCGGTCATCCGATCGTTCTTCCCTCCGGAGAAGACGCGCAAGTTCCTGTCGCATTCGAAGCTGTATGCCGGCAACGTGCTGGCCGCGGCACTCGGAACGGTGACCCCGTTCTGCTCGTGCTCGGCCGTCCCGCTCTTCATCGGCTTCGTCGAGAGTGGCGTGCCGCTGGGTGTCACCTTCTCGTTCCTCATCGCCAGTCCCATGGTCAACGAGGTCGCACTCATCCTGCTGTTCGGCATGTTCGGCTGGAAGATCGCCGCGCTCTACCTCGCCGCGGGCCTGGTGGTCGCGATCGTGGGTGGGATCGTGATCGGCAAGTTCGGGCTCGAGCACCTGGTCGAGGAGTACGTGTACACGATCAAGGTCGGCGAAGCTGAGATCATCGAACCGTCGTGGTCAGACCGCTTCACCTACGCACGCGGCTACGTTAGGGAGATCGTCGGGAAGGTGTGGCCCTACGTGGTGGGCGGCATCGCCATCGGCGCGGTCATGCACGGCTATGTCCCGAACGACTTCCTCGCGGCCTACGCCGGATCGGGCAACCCGTTCGCCGTGCCGATCGCCGTGCTGGTCGGCATCCCGCTCTACAGCAACGCCGCCGGAGTCATCCCGCTCGTGAGCGTGCTCACGGAGAAGGGTGTCGCGATGGGCACGGTCCTCGCCTTCATGATGGCGGTGGTCGGGCTCTCCTTGCCCGAGTTCATCATCCTGCGCAAGGTGCTCAAGCCGAAGCTGATCCTGATCTTCGCCGGCATCAACTTCGTCACGATCACCGCGATCGGCTACCTGTTCAACTGGATCCTACCGATGGTGAAGTAGCGTCATCCGATCACTGACGAGGGGGGACCGATGGCGGACGAGACGGACGTTGAGAGAGCTGAGACGCCCGAGCGGAAGATGCGAAGCGGCCTGTTGATCGGCGCGGCCGTGTTGCTCCTGTTCGCCGTGATCGTTGCGGCGAAGATGCAGGCCCCGTCGACGGACGCCCCGGGTCCCGCCCTGTCGGCGGGCGCGGCTTCGACCACGTCGGCCCCGTCTCCGACCGCGCCGTCGCAGTCACGAACCGATGCAGTCGCGGCTTACGAGGCAGCGCTCGCGACCGGCAAGCCCGTCTACCTCCTCTTCCACTCCCTGACCTGTGTGCCGTGCGTGGAGATCTCGGCGGTCGTCGACAAGGTGGTCCCCGGATACGAGGGAAGGGTCGTGTTCGTCAACGCTATCACCGACGACGCATCGGCGCAGGACCTCGCCGCCAAGTTCAAGTTCCAGTACATCCCGACGTCGTTCTTCATCACGGCGGACGGCGCGGTGAGCGACAGCTTCACCGGCGTGCTGAGCGACCTCGAGATGAAAGCCCGCCTCGACGCGTTGATCGCCCGGTGAACATCGAGGCACTGGCGGCGGGACTCACGACCGGGTCGCCGCTCGGGATCGCGGCTGCGGGCATCGTCGCGTTCCTCGGAGGGATGGTCGCCGGCTTCGGACCGTGCGTGATGCCGGTGATGCCGGCGGTGTTCGGCTACGTGACCGGCCGCGTCGGAGAGGCTGAAGGCGGCACTCCCCCGCGGGCCATGGTCGTGCGCGGTCTGGGTCTGTCGGCGGTCTTCGTGCTCGGCATGAGCCTCGTGTTCGCCTCGATCGGGGCCGCCGCGGGACTTCTCGGCCACGCGATCCTGGTCGGCTCGTGGGCGTACTACGTGACCGCAGCGGTCTGCGTGGTTATCGGGATGCAGATGCTGGGCGTCCTGAACGTCCCGGTCGACCGGCTCAACCGGTTCCTGCCCACCCGTCGTCCCGGACGGGACGACGGGTTCTTCGGCACCCTGCTGTTCGGCATGCTGTTCGGGCTGGTGGCCTCACCCTGCTCCACCCCGATCCTTGCCGCGATCGCCACCCTGGCTGCTTCGAGCGGTAGTGCAGCCTCGGGCGCTGCGCTGCTGTTCATCTACGGACTCGGCAAGGGTGTGCCGCTCCTCCTGCTCGGTCTGGCGTCCGGCTCGCTCCCGCTCATGCGATCCGTCTCCCGCATGACGCCCGCCTTGACCAAGATCGGCGGTGTGACGCTCATCGGCGCCGCCGCCTACCTCGTGTGGCTCGCATGACCATGCACGCGGCCCGTCCGGACGTCGTCGAAGTGTTCACCGCTCCCGGCTGTGGTTGAGGCGGCGACGCCGACGTCCCGGATGGACTCGAGGTCACGCTCTTCGGCTACCCCGAAGGCTCCGCCTGCGAGCTCCCCTTGGAATGGCGCCTCCGGGTCCTGGAGGAACGAGTGCGCGAGGCGGTCCACGCAGATACCGAATTCGTCGTGACAGCCGCAGACGCGCTTCCGCTCGCCGAGTACGGCGCGCTCATGGCGGAGGTCTACTCGCAGGGCGATGACTTCCCCGTGGTGCGAGTGCGGGGGAAGGTCGTCTGTTCGAACGGTCTGGATGCGCCCGCGGTCATCGCCGCGCTGCATGGAGCCTGAGTAGGATCCGCGCTTCACCAACCCCGCGTCGCACGTTCACCGCCCATTCACACCCGCTCGGGATACTCCTATCAGACGGTGCGCATACGGCGCGCCAGGCAACAACGGAGGTATCACGATGAAGAGAGGCACAACCATCGCGCTGGTCAGCGGCGCTCTCGTCGCAGGACTTGCACTCGGCAGCGTCGGGATCGCGTTCGGAGCCCCGTCGACCTCGACCACCCGCACGGCCGGTTTCGGTGCGCGCATGGGCGCGGTCTGCCGCCAGGCCGGCGGGACGATCGCCGACATCGTCGCCAAGGTCACGGGACAGTCGACGACCGCGATCTACGCCGCCCGCGAGGCCGGCAAGTCGTTCGCGGACATCGCGGCCGCCAAGGGCGTATCGGCCGACGCGCTGACCGCCGACGTCCTGGCCGCTCGCAAGACCGCGCTCGACGCGGCCGTCAAGGCCGGCACAGTCACGCAGGCCCAGGAGGACACGGCTCTCGCCAACATGAGGGCGAACGTTCCCGCGAAGATCACGTCGAACGCCCCGAGCAACTGCACGGGCGCAGGACCCGGCAGTGGCGCCGGTAGCGGTGCCGGTCGCGGCTCAGGCAACGGCGGTGGCCGCGGCATGATGGGCAGCGGCGGTGGCAGCGGAACCTGCGTCACCCAGCCCTAGCGCTCAGTCCGACAATCCAGGGCGGAGCCGCGACACGCGGCTCCGCCCTTTCCCTTCCATCAGGGGCACAATGGTGTCGGCCCCGACAGAGCGGAGCGCTGACGTGGCACGAACGATCCTCGTCGTGGACGACAACCCGAAGATCGTCGAAGTCCTCGACGCGTACCTGCGCGCTGAGGGTTTCGACGTCATCACCGCCGCCGACGGCCCCGCCGCGATCGCGGCGGTCCAGGTGCAGCGGCCCGACCTGGCTCTGCTCGACATCATGCTGCCGGGGATCGACGGGCTCGAACTGACGCGGCGGTTCCAGCGCGATCACGACCTGCCGGTGATCCTTGTGACCGCACGGATTGAGGAGATCGACCGCCTCATCGGGCTCGAGGTCGGCGCCGACGACTACATCGGCAAGCCCTTCAGCCCGCGGGAGGTCGTCGCCCGGGTCAAGGCGGTCCTGCGCCGGATCGACCGCGCCCCGACGGACGGAGGCGCCGCCCCGTTGCGCGTCGGCGAACTGCTCGTCGACCCCGACGGCCGTTCGGTCGAGCTCGCCGGCTCGCCGGTGACGTTGACGCGCACGGAGTTCGACCTCCTTGCCACCATGGCCGCGCACCCCGGACGCGTGTACTCCCGCATGCAGCTCATGGAGGCGGCACAGGGGTTCGCCTTCGAGGGCTACGAGCGAACGATCGACGCGCATGTGAAGAATCTGCGACGCAAGCTCGGCGACGACCCCAAGCAACCTCGCTACATCCAGACGGTCTTCGGTGTCGGATACAAGCTGGAGGTCCGGTCGTGAAGCGCTCGCTTCTGCTCTACGCGTTCCTCGCGATCGTCGCGGTCGCGCTCGCCTCGGTGGGGCTCGCAGGGCTCATCACCCGCACCGAGGCGTCCACGGCGTTCGGCAGCTACCTCGAGACGCTCCCCGCTCCGATGGGTGGCGGCATGGGCGCCGGGCGCCATCTGATGATGGGCGGAGCCGAGCAGGCGTTCCTGGCCAGTGTCGACAAGGGCATCCTCATCGGAGCCCTGATCGCGGTCGCGCTCGCGGCCGTCGTGGCCTTCGGGATCGCCTACTACCTGACAAGACCCCTGAAGCGCCTCACACTCGCAGCACAAATCGTGGCGGACGGTGACCTGACCCACCGTGTCGACCCGTCCGGACCCGCCGAGGTGCACCGGCTCGGTGCCGCGTTCAACGAGATGGCGGACTCGCTATCGGAGTCCGAGGAGCTACGTAGGCGCCTCGTCGCCGACGTCGCGCACGAACTCCGCACCCCGATCACATCCCTGAGGGCACAGGCCGAGGGCATCGCGGAAGGCGTCCTGTCCGCCGACCCGGACCGGCTCGCCTCCCTCGCGGAAGACACCAAGCAGCTCTCGCGTCTGGTCGACGACCTGCAGGAACTCTCCGCCGCAGACGCCGGACGCCTCAGCTACCGGATGGAGCCCACCGACCTCGCGGAGGTGGCGCGCATCGAGGCCGCTCGCGCAGGCGCAAGGACGCGGACGGGTGTCGAGGTCGTATGCGAATGTGCCGACAAGCTACCGATCGAGGGAGACGAGGACCGCCTTGCGCAGGTGCTGCGCAATCTGCTGGACAACGCGCTCCGCCATACCGACGCGGGCCGGATCACTGTCCGCTGTTCGACCGCAGAGGGCCGCGCGACCGTCGAGGTCGCGGACACCGGCGAGGGGATCCCCGCCACCGACCTCCCCTACATCTTCGAGCGCTTCTATCGGGCCGACGCGGCCCGCGCGCGCGACACCGGCGGAAGCGGGATCGGCCTCGCCGTATCGCGCCGCATCGTCGAGGACCACGGGGGCGATGTGTTCGCACGCAACGACGAGGCGGGCGGCGCCGTGGTCGGCTTTCGCGTGCCGCTGACGCGCGTCGAGCGGTAGGGCGCCGCACGACTACCGCGAGCGCACAGTCCTCGCTATACTGTCGCCCTGCGTGCTGCGTTCTGCACGGTCACGGAGAGTTGGCCGAGTCGGTTGAAGGCGCTCGCCTGCTAAGCGAGTAAAGGTCTTGAAGACCTTTCGAGGGTTCGAATCCCTCACTCTCCGCCATTTGACATCTGACCTGCACGTGTTGCAGGATACCTAGGTTGTCGGCCCTCGATACGTGCGAGGGCCGCGTGCGCCCATAGCTCAGCGGATAGAGTGTCCGGCTACGAACCGGGAGGTCGCAGGTTCGAATCCTGCTGGGCGCACCACATGGACACAAGAAGGCCGGAGGCGCACGCACCTCCGGCCTTTGTCTTGCCCCGGTCTGCCCGGTCCTACGCGGCGGTCCATCCGGCGTCGACGGGGATGATGGCACCGATGACGTGCTTCGCCTCGTCAGAGGCGAGGAAGAGCGCAAGCTGCGCGATCTCCAATGGCTTCAGCATCGCGGGGATGAGCGCCTGGTACGCCCCGTAGCGTGCGGCGCCCGCCATGTCCATCTTCGTGGCGTCCACGCTCTGCACGATGCTCGTCTCGACGCCGCCGCATGCCATCGCGTTGCACCGGATGCCGTCCGGCGCGTACCGGTATGCCGTGGAACGCGTCAGGCCGACGAGCGCGTGCTTCGAGATGGTGTACGCAGCGCCCGCCGCGCCACCGCCGATGCCGGCCGCCGACGCGGTGTTGACGATCGATCCGCCACTCCGGGCGATCATGATCGGGACGACCCTGCGGGACAGGAACACCGGACCGTTCACGTAGACCAGGGACGGCTGGCTGCTGATGACGTCGGTCATCGACAACAGCTACCTCCATCGCTACTGGGTCGATACCGACGGAGGCGTCTGGATGGACTCGGACGCCAGCGACGTCGAGAAGGTCGCCCGGTGGTTGGCCAAGACGCGCGAGTACCGGCCCGAGGCCATCCGGGAGACGCGATGCCGCGGCACTCGCGGGAGTACCGCTGACGAAGGCCTACTGAGCGTCGGGACTGCCGCCGATCCGCAACCGCCTCAGGAGGTGCGCAGACGGCGCGCCGTCTGCGTCCCATCCGCGGTGCGCGTAGTAGCGGCGCTTCAGCTCCTCGAGCGGCACGACGCTCGTGGGATCGTCGGGATCGATCGGTTCCGTCAGCATGCGCCCCGGCAGCGAGTCGTCGGCAGCGGTCAGGCCGAACCGTCGTCCGAGCAGCCGTTCGAGCGTGAAGCCCCGCTCCCCGACCGCCCAGAAGCGGCCGAACCCCAGGCGCTCTCCCGTGACGAGCTCCACCGCGCGGATGTGGGCGATCAGCGGCATCGGGATGCCCAGGGCGCCCGGTGAGATCGCGCGCAGCAGGCCGACGACGGGTCCCGACATCGCGAGCAGGTCGGCGGCCGTCTGGCCGAGCAGGCCCCGCGACCCGCGGATCAGCGCCGCGGGGAAGATCGCGTACGTCGTGAACAGGCAGCATCCCGCGCCGGAGACGGCCTCCATGAGGTCCTGGAACATCGCGGTGAGCGCGGGCTTGGACGCCTTCGAGCGCCCGTTCATGGAGAGCGAGAGTCCCTCGAGCGCGACGACGTAGCCCCCGTTGAGGTGGCACCCTCCACGGTTCGAGGTCGCGTAGCCCAACCCATGGCCGATCGCGCGGCGCGGCTCGTAGGCGGCGAGCTCGAGGCCTTTCGAGTGGATCGCGGCCTCGGCAGCGCCGTACTTCTCGGCCATCCGGCGCGTGCCCTCGGCGAGGTCGTCGCCCGCGTCGCGCCGGTAGGCGATGTCCTCGATGAGGGCGGTGACGCCCTCGACGCGGCCGAACGCCACGCCGAGGTCCGCCAGACCACGCTGCGCGAGTTCCATCGCGAACGCGATGCTCGAGCCGGCGCTGATCGTGTCGACACCGAGCTCGTCGAGCAGCACGTTCCACTCGATGATGGCGCCGAGGTCCGCGTTGCCCAGATTGCTTCCGAGCAATACCAGCGTCTCCAGTTCGGGGCCCTTCACGCGGCGCCCCTCGTGCTCGACGACCCTCCCGCAGCGGATCGGGCAGCTCAGGCACCCGTCGGTACCCACGAGCCGCGTCGCGGCCATCGTCTGTCCCGAGAGCGCGTCCGCGCCGTCGAAGCGGGCCTCCTGCGCGTTGCGCGTGGCGACGATCCCGAGCTCCTGCATCCGCGGAAGGAAGCCCCCCGTACCGTAGTCGGGCAGCGAGCCGCCCGTCATCGGATGCGCTTTGAGCGTCGCGCTCCACTTCTTCACGTAGGCCCGGAATCGCTCCGGTTCGGCGATCGGCACCTTCGCACTCCCGTGCGTGGCGATCCCCTTGAGGTTCTTCGCGCCGAAGACGGCGCCCATGCCGGTGCGGCCGGCGGCGCGTTCTCCCGAAGCGAGTCCCGCGTAGCGCACGCGGTTCTCCCCCGCGGGTCCGATCACGAGTGCCGCGGCACGTTGACCGGTTGCAGCCACGAGCGCCTCCTGCGAGGCGGTCGTGCGCAGCCCCCAGACCTCGGCCGCATCGTGGAACGTGACGGCACCGCCCTCGCCGATCTCGAGCCATACGGGTGCGTCGGCCGACCCGGTGATGACCAGCGCGTCGACGCCCGCCTTCTTGAGGTAGGTACCGAAGGGACCGCCGCAGTTCGACGATCCGACGGTGCCCGTCTGCGGGGAGAGTGCGCTCACGTTGAAGCGGGCCGTGCTCGGCGCCCCCGAACCGGTGAGCGGACCGGTCGACACCACGACGACGTTGCCCGGCCCGAGCGGATCGGTCCCGGCCGGAAGCATGTCCATCAGGATGCGCGCCGCCATGATTTTGCCGCCGAGCGTCGCCCGCCGGTCGGCGTCCGTCCACGGGTACTCCCCCACCTCGCGGGTCGTGAGGTCGATGCGCAGGACGCGGCCCATGTAGCCGCCGAGGGCGGAGCTCACAGCGCCGCCTCCAGGATCCCAAGGATCTCCTCGACGTTCGCGTCTCTCGGGTTGAAGATGATCGCGCCATCGTCCGCCGCGACGCGCGCGATCTCGGGCAGTTGTGCGCGGGTCACGCCGCACTCGGCGAGCGTGACCGGCTGCCCGGCTACCTCGTTCAGGTGGCCGAGCAGGGCGCGCACCGTCGCGATCGCGGCGGCCGGCC
>DATCIA010000063.1:0-5444 GCA_036508075.1 Coriobacteriia bacterium | reverse complement strand
GACGCTGCACCGCCCGTTCGGCGTGTCGCGCAACGACGTCTGGAACGAGACGGACCCCGCATCCACCCACCTGGTGGCGCTCGACGGAGATCGCCTCGTCGGCTACGTGCGCCTGATCGTCGAGGGCGGCGGCGGGCACGTGCGGCAGGTCGTCGTCGATCCCCGATACCGCCGCCGCGGGATCGCCGCCTCGCTCGTGACGTGCGCCCTCGGGCGGGCGCGCGAGCTGGGGTTGCCGTTCGCGTTCCTCAACGCGCGCTCGAACGCGGTGGGCCTCTACGAGCGTCTCGGGTTCCGCGTCGTGGGCGGGGCGTTCAGGATGGGCCGCACCTACCTCAAGCACGTGCGCATGGAGGCCGTGCTGTAGTCTGGGCGGGGCGTGCCGGTCGCTCGCTCGGGGGGAATGCGAAGTGACTCCGGCGCGCGTCGACACCGGCAGAGGGGATCGTAGCGATGGCACGGCTCACGAAGGCGGCAGCACGGGTGCCGCTATCCAACGCCCGTCAGGTACAGAATGCCGCACGCTGGTTCTACTGGATCGCCGGATTGACGGTCGTGAACGCGGTCCTGGCGTTCTTCGGCAGCACGACGACCCTGCTCCTCGGACTCACGACGCCGCTCATCGGGGTCTACGTCGCCCTTGGCGCGGCGCGCACGTTCTTCACGGTGCTCGCGATCGTGTTCGTCGTCTTCGTGGTCGCCGGGTTCGCGCTGCTCGGTTGGATGGCGGAGAAGGGCCACGCCTGGGCGTTCCTCGTGGGCGCCGCGCTGTACGCGGCTGACGTCGCGTGGTCGGTCGTGTACCAGGACTGGATGTCCGCGCTGTGGCACGCGGTGGCGCTCTTCTCCATCGTGATGGGCATGTTCGCCCTGCGCAGGTGGAAGGCCGAAAGCCCGCAGCCCGGTGCTGTTCCGGTGATGCCCGGCACGGGTATACCGCCAATGCCGCTGTCCGACCGTCCGGAGGGCTTCGCCGAGGCCAAAGCACCGGCGCCGTTGAACTGAGGGTCGGCTCTGTGGCGCGCGGAGGGTCGTTGACCTAACCTGTGATGTGCGTTCAGTCGAGCGGCCGATGCGCCGTTCGCAACGAGTCCAAGAGGAGGGAACCGAATGCCCAAGATCACCCCTGAGCAGGTCCGTGTCCCGGCCGATGTCCCGGCCGTGGCCCGCGAGGTCTACATCGAGAACTTCATGAAGGCGACGCGCGGGACCGGCAGGCTGATGCTCTTCGCCTGCGACCAGAAGATCGAGCACCTCAACGACGACTTCCACGGCGAGGGTATCGCCGAGGCTGACGGCAACCCGATCCATATGTTCGAGATCGGCTCCAAGGGCCGCATCGGCATCCTGGCGGGCCAGCGCGGGCTCATCTCGCAGTACGCGGCCGACTACCCGGACATCAACTACCTGGTGAAGATGAACAGCAAGACGCACCTGGTGAAGACGTCGCAGGAGGACCCGTACTCGCCGCAGCTCTACAGCCTCGACAACGTGCTCGATCTGGTCGACAACGGCGTCAACATCGTCGGCATCGGCTACACGATCTACCTCGGGAGCGAGCACGAGGCGCAGATGATGATCGAGGCCGCGCAGCTGATCGCCGACGCGCACTCCGTGGGGCTGCTGGTCGTGCTGTGGATCTACCCGCGCGGCAAGGCCGTCGGTGACGAGAAGGACCCGCACCTGATCGCCGGCGCTGCCGGGGCCGCATGCTGCATCGGCGCCGACTTCGTGAAGGTCAACCCGCCCAAGAGCACGGAGGCCGCTGCTTCCGCGGTGCTGCTGAACGAGGCCACCCAGGCCGCCGGTCGCACCGGGCTCGTGTGCGCGGGCGGCTCGACGGTCGACGCCGAGATCTTCCTCAACCAGCTGTGGGAGCAGATCCACATCGGCGGCGCCGTCGGCAACGCCACCGGACGCAACCTGCACCAGCGTCCGCTGCAGGAGGCGATCCGCCTGACGCAGGCGATCAGCGCGATCACGCTCGACGATGCCGGTCTGGTCGAGGCCATGGCGATCTTCAAGGGCTAGTCATTCCGGACGTGTGCGGCCCGTCGGCGAGCGCGCCGGCGGGCCGCTTCGCGTCTCCGTGAACGTGCAATTGGACATCGGTTCACGGTGGTATCATCGTGCGGGTCCACCCGCTGCTGCGGGCCTCACGACACCCCCTACGATCACGAGACGGACAGCATGCCCATCTCCGACTGGTTCAAGGCGCGCGAACAGCGCAACTACACGACTCCCACCCAGGCCAGTGCTCCCTCCGACGTCCCTGACGGCGTGTGGGTCCGCTGCGAGGGCTGCAAGCACACGCTCTACGTGGGCGACCTCGAGCGCGAACTGATGGTGTGCCCGAACTGCGGGCGGCACCATGACATCTCGGCGCCCGAGCGCCTGGCGATCCTCGTCGACGAGGGCTCGTTCGAGGAGGTCGACGAAGCTCTGCGGTCCGTCGATCCGCTCGGCTTCACCTCGGGCAAGGTCTACGCCGACCAGGTCGCGTCGGCCGAGGAGCGCACGGGACTGGGCGAGGCGATCGTCACGGGACGGGCGACCATCGGTGGCCGCCCCGCGATCGTGGGTGTCATGGACTTCCGCTTCATCGGCGCCTCGATGGGCTCGGTCGTCGGCGAGAAGGTCGCGCGCGCGTTCGAGCTCGCATTGGCCGAGCGTACCCCGCTGGTGCTGGTGACCGCTTCAGGCGGCGCGAGGATGCAGGAAGGCGTGCTCTCGCTCATGCAGATGGCCAAGACCGCGGCTGCGGCGGCGCGACTGGCCGCCGCGGGCGTGCCCTACATCGTCGTACTCACCAATCCCACGATGGGCGGGGTCACCGCGTCCTTCGCCACCCTCGGCGACGTGCTGATCGCGGAGCCGGGAGCGCTCATCGGGTTCGCGGGTCCCCGGCTGGTGGAGCAGACGATCCGCAAGAGCCTCCCGAAGGGCTTCCAGTCCTCCGAGTTCCTGCTCGAGCACGGGCTGATCGACATGGTCGTCGACCGGCGCGGGCTCAAGGACCGTGTGGCGCTCCTGTTGACCTATCTGGCGGCAGGGGATGAGTGACATGGCGAGGAGATTCGTGATGGAGTTCGAGCGCCCGCTCGTCGAACTCGAGGAGAAGCTCGCCTCGCTCAAGCGGTTGCACGTGTCGGACCAGCCCGAGCTGGCCGCGGAGATCGCAGAGCTCGAGGCCGAGATCGGTCGGCTGCACGAGACGCTCTACGCGGCGCTGACCCCGTGGGAGCGGGTGCAGATCTCCCGGCACCCCGAGCGCCCCAAGACCGATGACTACCTGGCGGCGCTCTTTGCCGATGTGGTGGAGCTGCACGGCGACCGCCTCGCGGGTGACGACGAGGCGATGTTCGCGGGGCTCGCGAGCTTCGGTGGGCGGCGGGTCGCCGTCCTCGGCCACCGCAAGGGCAAGAACACCAACGAGAACGTCCGCCGCAACTTCGGCTCGCCGCACCCCGAGGGCTTCCGCAAGGCCGAGCGCGTCATGCGCCTGGCCGACCGGTTCGGGATCCCGATCGTGACCTTCCTCGACACCGCCGGCGCGTATCCGGGTATCGAGGCCGAGGAGCGCGGGCAGGCCATCTCCATCGCGGAGTGCCTGGCCACCCTCTCGGCGGTCCGCGTCCCGGTCGTCGTCATCGGCATCGGCGAAGGCGGGAGCGGGGGAGCGCTCGCGATCGGCTTCGGCGACCGGCTCATCATGCTGGAGAACGCCTACTACTCGGTCATCAGCCCCGAGATGTGCGCCACGATCCTGCACAAGGACGCACGCCGCGCCTCGGAGGCCTCGACCTGTCTGCAGCTCACCGCCGCGGACCTCGTGGGCTTCGGCCTTGCCGACACGGTCGTGGCCGAACCCCGGGGCGGTGCGCATCGCGACCCCGAGACGGTGTTCAGCGGCGTTCGGGAGGCCCTCTCGGCCGCGCTCGACGCGTTGTCGGCGGCGGACCGCTCCACGCTTCCCGATACGCGCTACGAGCGGCTCCGCCGCATCGGGGAGATCGCGGGGGCATAGGCGCCAGCCCGGGTATCATCAGAGGGCAGGGGGGCGCGCGTTGGTGCCCTGAAGTCCCGCCCTCTGAAGGAGCGTTCCGCCCATGAGCCCGTCCGCCGCGATCCGCCGAGTCGGCATCGTGTTCTCCGGAGGTCCCGCGCCGGCGGCCAACGCCGTCATCTCCGCCGCCGCGATGAACTTCCTCAACTGCGGTGTCGAGGTCATCGGCTTCCTCGACGGTTATGAGTCCCTCGAGCAGTGCGGACCGGGGTGCTCGATGGTCGAGGGCGAGCACTACCTGCGGCTGACGATCGACGATGTCTCGGGCATCCGGAATCGCAAGGACATCATCCTGCGGACCTCGCGCGCCAACCCGGGCAAGGACATCCGCTCGCTCGACGACCTGAAGGACCCCGTCAAGAACGCGAAGCTCATGTCCGTGTACCACGGACTGGAGGCGATGGAGATCGACGGCCTGATCTCGATCGGCGGCGACGACACGCTCAAGACGGCGAACTACCTCTACGAGATGCAACAGGTGGTCCCGGGGTTGCGCCCCGTGGCCGTCGTGCACCTCCCGAAGACGATAGACAACGACTACTACGGCATCGACTGGACGTTCGGGTTCACCTCGGCTGCGCACTTCGCCGCGATGGAGATCGTCAACATCGGCGCGGACGCGAAGTCGACGAAGTGCTGGTACGTGCTCGAGGTCATGGGACGGAAGGCGGGCTGGCTGACCTACGCTGCCGGCATCGCGGGTGAGGCGACCCGCATGATCTCGGTCGAGGACGTCGAAGGCACCTGGGACCTGGACAAGGCCGCCGAGGAGATGGTCGACCTGATGTTCGCGCGCGCGGCGGACCGCCGCGAGTACGGCGTCATCTGCGTGGCCGAGGGGTTGGCCGAGAAGCTGCCCGAGGACCGGCGGCCGCACGAGGTCGACTCGCACGGCAACTCCCTGCTCGGTTCGGCGAGGATCGGCGACCGGCTCAGCGCTGCGATGGAGCAGGCCTACGCGCGGCGGACGGGCGTCCAGATCAAGGTCCGCAGCAAGCAGATCGGCTACGAGGCCCGGTGCGCGTCGCCGGTCGCCTTCGACATCCTTCTCGGAAGCCAGCTCGGCGTCGGCGCCTACCGTGCCCTGATGCGGGAGGGTCTCAGCGGCCACATGGTCTCGGTGCGCGACCAGCTGCAGCTCGTGTACGTCCCCTTCGGCGATCTCATCGATCCGGTGACCCTGCGGACGC
Organism: Coriobacteriia bacterium; assembly: GCA_036508075.1. GTDB lineage: Bacteria > Actinomycetota > Coriobacteriia > Anaerosomatales > PALSA-660 > PALSA-660. The sequence continues at coordinate 188 of DATCIA010000063.1, read as the reverse complement.
GCGTCCGGTTCATCGACACCGACTCCGACTTCTACCGGCTCGCACGCGCGCTCGAGTACGGAAGTGCAGATACGTGCCCGGTTCAACCGAAGGACGCGGGCTAGGGGCGGTTCCAGCCAGAGAATGGCACGGCGCTTGTTGTATGGTCGTCGGGACACCGTATCTGGAGGGGTATGAAGCGCTTCGTC
>DATCIA010000062.1:0-5458 GCA_036508075.1 Coriobacteriia bacterium | reverse complement strand
ACCATGGCTCCACGAGAGGTCCTTCGCGGTACGGCATACGGCCTGCAGTCCGAAGCCGAACACCAGGCACGCCATGATCGAGATGATGAAATCGATTGCCGTGTCCCACTCGGCGAACACGAGCGAAGTGACCAGCGGGATGGTCATCAGTAGTCCGACGCCGATGATGACCTTGCCCGTGAACTTGCCTATGACGAGATGGTCCTCTTTGCGCGGTCGGACGATCACCTGAACACCGCCATCGCGACAACGGCCATCACGAAGGCGAACAGCGTCAGCCCGAGGATCCAGAGGCTCTCATGGATGACGCCGAGCGCATAGTCGGTGATCTGCTGGCGCAGCGTGGCTTCGGGGCGGGGCATGTCGACCATGTCTCTACTCCCCGGTCAGCGCGCGCTTGAGGTTCGCCTCGTGCTCGACTCCCGTGAAGGCGACGACCACGTCTCCGGCCTGCAACGTCGTATCCCCATGGACCGTGATGACATCCTCGCCGCGGACGATCGCGAAGAGCACGCAGTCGACGGGCAGGTTCAGGTCCTTGACCTTCTTGTCACAGACCACGCAGCGGTCGGTCGGTAGTTCGATCTCGACGACCGCCATGTTTCCCTTGCGGAGGTTGGCGAGCGTCCGGATGTCACCGACGGTCGTCTCCTCCTCGATCATCCGCGCGATGATGGAGGTCGAGGAGATCGCCTCGATACCGAGCGCGTTGAAGATGTGCTGGTTCTTGGGGTTGTTCACCCGCGCGACGCAGCGGGGCACGCCGAACGCCGTCTTGGCGAGCTGACAGCTCACGAGGTTGTCGTCGTCGTCGCCTGTCACTGCGGCGAAGACGTCCGCATGTCCGACGCCCGCGTCCTCCTGGAACGACACGTCGCAGCCATCCCCCAGGATGATCAGCGGGTGCTTCGGTAGCTCGGCGGCGAGCTTCTCGGCCACCACCTCGCGCTTCTCGATCAGGGCTATCGTGTGGCCGCGCTCGAGCAGCGTGTTCGCCAGGTAGCTCGCGACCTTGCCGCCTCCGTTGATGACGATGAACACGGCCTCAGCCCTCCATGTACTTCTCGACGCGGGCGAAGCCCTCTTCCTTCACGGCACCAACGATGACGTCCCCCGGCTGCAGCATCGTGTCCGGCAACGGGATGAAGGTCACATTCCCGCGGGAGAGCACGGCCGTCCGGAACTGGTGCTCGATCTCGATGTCGCGCACGCGCTTGCCTGTCACGCCGGCGCCGGCCCGGAACTCGATGACCTCGACGTCCCCGAGCGTCTGCACGTGATGCCCGTGTCCGGCCTCGATCTTCTCGAGCAGGCTCTCGGCCACCAGGGTCGTGCCGCAGACGTAGTCCATGTCGAGCTGCTGGTAGGTGCGCTCACGCTGCGGGTTGTAGAGGCGGGCCACGACGTGCGGCACGCCGAAGATCTTGCGCGCCACCTCCGCGGCCATCAGGTTGGTGTTGTCGAGGTCGGTGACCGCCGCGAAGACGTCAGCGGACCGGATGCCGGCCTCGATCAGAACGTCCTCGTCGAAGCCGAGCCCCTTGACGGTGACCCCGTTGAAGGTCGAGCCGAGACGCTTGAATGCCGAGTCGTCGCGGTCGATGACCGTGACGTTGTGCCCCTCGACCGACAGCATCGTGGCCAACTGCGAGCCGACGCGCCCGCACCCGACGACGATAGCGTTCATATGCTGGTCCCCATCCCTCGCCCCTGCGGCCGTCCGCGACCTCGCGGAACACCGACACGCTACGCCCACGACGCGTGGGCGGTCAATCGGCTCGCCGTAAAGAATCTGTGTAGGAGGGCAGCCGGACGTGCGCGGTGTGGCCGCTGCGCCGTTAAGCAACCGTGAAGGTCTCCCGGGGGTCAGGACACCCCACACAGAGCGGGAGCCGGAACGCGTGATGCGTCCCGGCTCCCGCTCGAATCAGCGGCGCTCACAGTGCGCCGCGGTTTGTGGAACTACGCGCCGATCTTGAAGATCTTGGTGCCACAGGTCGGGCAGATGCCCTGGGTGGCCGGACGGCCGTTCTTCATGACGATCGACTGCGGGTCCTTCATTTCCTTCTTGGCCTTGCACTTGACGCAGTAACCTTCCTTGGCTGCCATGCTCGAGCCCACCTCCTCATCGCGCAAATCTCGCGGTCCGTGCGCTGCCCGTGAGGGCAACTATCGACGGTCGACGCACGCTCACGGGTGCGCCCCCTGTACCACTCTACACATTCTCCGCCGTTCGTGAAGCACCGACGCCCCTCGTGGCGGAAACGAGGCGGCCGCCGGCGAACCCCAGAACAGCGGCAGACAGCAGTGCCAGAGCCGCCCACGAGGCTCCCGCAGCGATCCAGAACGGCTCGGGGAAGAGTCTGATCAGCATCGAATCCGCGGGGAACGTCCAGGTCCCGCTGGCGAAGAACAGCCCGTGAAACGACGCGAACAGCGTCTCGAAGTCGAGGAACGCCGCGAGGACGGCAAGCACCACGGAGGCCACGAGCGCCCACGCCGCCGCGCGCATCCCGGCGCTCAGGCGCTGCAGTCGCCGCAGCGCCGTGCAGGTAGTGACGTACGCGGCCAGCAGCAGTGCCGCCAGCCCCGACGCCAGACGCGCGCCCGAGATCACACCGCGGACGTCGAGCAGGTGGCTCACGGCCGCCCCGTCGAAGGCCACCTGCCCCTTCCAGGTCGCGGGCAGCGGATCGTACTCCCCGTCGGCGACGAGTGCCCGGACCTCGCCGGACAGGTGGACGACATCAGCCACGGACAGGCCGGAGGAGGCGGGCACGCCCAGCGCCTGCGTGAGCGCGGACGTGAACACGGGAGCGGTCAGCGCCAGCACAGCGGACCCGACGCACAGGACGACCCAGAGCAGCGCGGCGAGTGCCGTCTCGCCGGCGCGGAGAGCGGCGCCGGCCCTCATGGGCGGGTCAGGTCCGAACGGCCGACGACCACGCGGTTGCCACCGTCGGCGGCGGCTCGCACCAGAGCGGCGTCCGCGACGCTCAGGAGCTCGGAGGCGGTCCTGCCGTCACGCGAGAAGCTCGCGACGCCGACGCTCACGGTCACGCTGCGGTCGTCATCGAGCACTGCGGCGACCCCGGCGCGCAACTGCTCGGCTATCCGCTCGCCCTCGCTGGAGGTCTCCGAATCCTCGGGAACGAACAGCGCGAACTCCTCGCCTCCGTAGCGGGCAGCGAGCACGAGGCACGGCTCGCCGCCGGACCGGCCGGTGGCCTCGCGGACGACCTCGGCGATCAGATCGATCATGCGGTTGCCCGCCTCAGTTCCGAACAGCTCGTTGAAGTGGGCGAAGTCGTCGATGTCGGCGACTATGACCGACACGCCGCGTCCGAACCGGCGAGCCCGTTCGATCTCGACGGCGAGTTCGCGACGGAAGTAGGCACGGTCGTACAGCCCCGTCCGGCTGTCGCGCACGATCTGCTTGACGAGCAGGGCGGTGCGCTCGCGCATAGCTCCCGTGAACAGCCACCCGACGGAGGCCGCACCGAAGATGACCGTGATCGTCCACAGCGCCCTGACGGCGACATAGCTGCCGGCGAACTGTAGGTCGTTGCTGACAAAGGGCATCGACATATGTGGCAGGATCCCGGCCCACACCGACCCCACGACCAGCACGTAGGCGCCGGCCGCAAGGCCAGCGACGGCCCACACCTCCCGATGGCTGCGCAGGATGAGCGCGGCCTCGAGGACGAAGAGGTAGTAGAGCGCGTCGAACCACGAGTACACGCCGCCTGAGTAGTACACGAGCACGGTGACCACGAGGATGTCGAGCACCAGCTGTGCCGCGTTGAACACCGCGAGGTTCCCGAAGTTGCGGTAGGTCCGCTGGTAGTAGGCGTTGTACACGAGCACGAGCAGCAGCGCCACGCCGGGAACGAGCATCCTCGGCGCGAACTCGGGCGCCTGCCCCGCGAGGCCGTAGATACCGATGCCGAACACCGAGAACACGGCGATGGCGGCGACGATCGCCCACCGAAGGCGGATGACCAGCCCGACGCGCTCGACGTTGGCCGCGAGCTCCTCGATGTCGCTCTGGCTCGGCTGGTCGCGCCACATGATGGTCAGACGCCGCTGGAGCGCCTTGTTGAGTCGTCCGGGTTGCACGAGTGCCCTACAGCTCTTTGATCAGCGCCGTGACGAACTCCACGGCCGTCTCGAGGTTCGCCTCGCTGACGTTGTCCGCGGTGTCGGTCGCCCAGTGCCAGTTCGGGAGGCGCCCGTTCACGTCGAAGGCCATCACGGACATCGCATGGTAGCCGCGTGCGAGTGCGGGTGTCGCGTCGGTGGAAAGCCCGCGGTACTCGTGGCCCCTGATGGGGAGGTCGGCCTCGCGGACCGCGCGGCGCGCGGCGCTCAGGAGCCGCCGGTCGGAGTCGTAGTGCCGGGCCATGCCTTCGCGCGTGACGTAGGTGAGCGAGCCGGACCCGATGTTGTCGAGGTTGATGATCGCGGCGTCGCGCAGGTCGGGACCGAACTCCTTGAGGAACGCCTTCATGCCGAAGGTGCCGACCTCCTCGGCGCCCGTCGCCACGAACCAGATCTCCTTCTCGGTGAGTTCGCGGTCAACGTTCATGGTGACCCGGCGGCGGATCCGTGCCGCGACGCTTGCGGCGAAGTCGGGGTCGTCGATGCTCTCGACGCCCACAGAACCGCCCTTCCAGCCGGTCTCGTCCTCCTCGTCGTTCGAGAAGTTCTCCCACGACCCGATGGTCTTGCCCTTGTCGCGGGCATCGAAGTCTCCGAGACCCAGCCACTCGCGCACACCATGGCGTTCGGACGACGGCTCCTTGCGCGCGGCGCCGAAAAGGCCGCGGCGATTGCGCTCGTCGCTTTGCCGTGGTGACTCCTCCGCGCCCACGGGCGTGAACGGCGCGGTCTCGCCTCCCTGCGCGGACTCGGACGGTCGGATCGGGGCGTCGTCGAAGTCGACGTCGAACCCCGGGTCCGCTTCGGCCCGCACTCGCGGGGCCGCAGGCGCACTGCCGAACAGGCGTGCGGACCGGTCGTCGTCCTCGGCGGGCCGCGATGCGGCCTCATCCTTCGCCTTGATGGCCTGCGCGTAGGAATCCAGCCCCAGCGAGGTCTGTCCGGTCACGATGACGCCGGTGTCCCACGAGATGTCGTCATCGGCCCAAGCGTCGAGGGCGGGCGCGGGCGCGGGTGCCGCGACCGGCGAGTAGGTGAGCATCGAGCCCTCGGGCACGACGTCGGCCTCCCAGGCGTCCACCTCCGTATGAGGTATGGCCGCCTCGCGCGTAAGCGGCTGCGCGGCCTCGTGTTCGGGCACCAGCCGGTCCAGAAGCCCGAGCAGGGCGGCGACGCCCGATGCGTTGTCGTTGGCGCCGGGGGTGTACTTCAAGAACAGCTCACGGTGGACGTCGATCAGCAGCGGCACCAGCAGGTAGGCCGCCGGTACCAACGTCGCGTACCACGCCCAAGGCTC
>DATCIA010000061.1:0-12348 GCA_036508075.1 Coriobacteriia bacterium | reverse complement strand
GCCCGTCAGGCGTTCCTGATCGAGGAGCCGATGGCCGCCGCGATCGGAGCGGGTCTTCCGATCCAGGAGCCGACCGGGAACATGGTCGTCGACATCGGCGGCGGCACCACCGAGGTCGCCGTCATCTCGCTGGGCGGCATCGTCGTGGCGCAATCGATCCGCATCGGCGGAGACGAGTTCGACGAGGCGATCGTGGCCCACATCAAGCGTGAGTACAACGTGCTCATCGGTGAGCGTACCGCCGAGGAGATGAAGTTCGAGATCGGGAGCGCCTTCCCGCTGCCGGAGGAACTCGACGTCGAGATCCGCGGCCGCGACCTGCAGACCGGTCTGCCGCGCACCCTGACCATCTCGAGCGAAGAGATCCGTGGCGCCGTCGAAGATCCGACGAAGGCGATCGTGCAGGCGGTGAAGGCGACGCTCGAGGAGACCCCTCCGGAGCTGTCCGGTGACGTGATGGAGTTCGGCATCGTGCTCACGGGCGGCGGCGCGCTGCTCAAGGGCATCGACGAACGGATCAAGTCCGAGACCGGCATCCCGGTCCATGTTTCGGAGAACGCACTCATCAACGTCGTCCTCGGCTCCGCAATGGCGCTCGAGGAGATCGACGTTCTGAAGAAGGTCCTCACCGTCTCGCACTAGTGCGCGCGGCCGGTGTGGGAGACAGCAGGAAGCACCTTGGTGAAACGCCTCGAGATCGACACACGCCGCGGAGCGGGCAGGCCCATCCTGCTCGTGGGTCTTGTCGTGGCCGCTCTCGTCCTCACCACACTGTGGTACCGCGAGGGCACCGGTGGTCCGTTGCACTCGATGCGACGCGGGATCGTCGTGGTGAGTCAGCCCTTCGCTGCTGCCGGTAGCGTCATAACGGCACCAATCAGAGCCGTCTCGACCTGGCTCAGCGGGCTCGGCACCAGTCGCGGTGACTACGAGGCCCTCAAGGTCCAGAACCTCGAACTCAAGCAGCGGCTTGCCAGTCTCGAAGAGGCGAAGCTGGAGAACGAGCGGATCCGTGCGCTCGTAGACTTCGCGAAGGCGCAGGATCTCAAGACCATCGGCGCCGGGGTCATCGGCCGGCCGACCGATTCCCGCCAGCGTTCGATCCTCATCGACCGCGGAGCGGGAAGCGGGGTCAAGGTCGGCGACGCCGTCATAGCGGCCGGCGGGCTCGTCGGGCAGGTCGTCGAGGTGAGCCCCTGGGGCGCGCGCGTCCGCCTCATCACCGACTCGGACAGCGGTGTATCGGTGCTCGTACAGCGCACGCGCGCGAACGGCATCGTCCGCGGCTCGATCCAGGGCCCGCTGCAGTTGGAGTTCGTGGACAAGAACCTCGCACCTGTGCGGGGGGACGTGCTCCTCACCTCGGGACTGGGTGGCGTGTATCCGAAGGACATCGTGGTCGGCGAGGTCACCGACGTCTCGTCGCAGCAGGTCGACCTGTTCCCCACGATCACCGTGGCGTCGCGGGTCGACATCGACCGGATCGAAGAAGTGCTCGTGATCATGGGCGTTTCATCGACGTCTTCGCAGCCCGGAGGTGGCGAGTGAGTAAAGCGCTTCCCGCGATCATCGCGCTCGTCGTCGCCGCGATCCTGCAGGTCTCGATCGCGCCGCACCTCGCGGTCTTCGGCGTGGTTCCCAACATCATCTTCCTCGTGGTCGTGACGCTCGCCTTCGTGAAGGGCCCGGTCGCCGGCGGTATCTCGGGCTTCGTTGGCGGGCTCGTCTTCGACCTTATCGGGACCTCGATCGTGGGGCCCTACGCGCTCGTGCTCTCGGTAGTCGGCTACACCACCGGCATGCTGTCGGCGAACCTGTTCGCGGAAGGATGGATCCTGCCGGTGACGATCGTCGCGGTGGCCAGCCTTTCCGCCGAGCTCGCGTACGGGATCGTTCTGGCGGTACTCGGGCTGGGCGGCACGTTCTGGCGTGACGTTCTCACGGTCATGATCCCTTCCGCCCTCTACCACACCGTGCTCGCGGTGCTGGCCTATCCGTGGCTGGCGCGACTTCTGCGCGCAGACCGACCCATGAGGTCCTTCCGCCGACTGGCGTGACGACCCGAAACGTCCGCGCGGGCGCCGTGCCGCGCGGATCGGCCCATCTCAAAGGACGACGATGACCACCTTCCGCCAGCTGCTCAAAGGACGCTTCGCCGTACTCGGCGTCGTCGTCCTTGTGATGCTGGGGTCGCTGGCCGTCCGGCTCTGGGGGATGCAGGTCCTCTCGGGCAGTTCCTTCGCGGCTGCGGCAGAGGGCAACCGGATCCGCGAGGTGTCGCTGCCGGCAGCACGGGGCAGGATCCTCGACGTGAAGGGTCGCCCGCTCGTCACCAACCGCCCGGTCATGGCGGTGACCGCGCAGGCGACCGTGTCGGAGGACACGACGCTGGTCGCGCAGCTGGCGTCGGTCATCGGCGTCCCGGTCGACGAGATCACCAAGCGCCTTTCGTCCTACAAGGCGGAGCGTCTCGCGCCGCGGATCCTCAAGGTCGACGTCCCGATGCAGACCGCCTCGTTCCTCGCGGAGCATTCGGCCGACTTCCCGGGGGTCGCTGTCGAGGAGTCCGCCGTGCGCGTCTACCCGGGCGGAAGCCTGGCCGCGCACGTTCTCGGCTACACCGGCGAGATATCCGAGACCCAGCTCGCGGCGAACGCGCTTCCCGACGCCAGGATAGGTGACGTCGTCGGGAAGTCGGGCGTCGAATCCTCCTACGACAAGGTCCTGCAGGGCGAGAAGGGGTTCCGCCGGTTCGAGGTGGACAACCAGGGCAGGGTCCGCACCGTGCTGGCCGAGGGCGCTCCCCGGGCGGGGAAGGACATCCGGCTCACCATCAACAAGGACGTTCAGGCAGTGGCCGAGAAGGCCCTGTCGGACGCCATCGCGGAGGCGCACCGGCAGGGATTCACGAACGCCCACGCGGGGTCCGCCGTCGTCCTGGACGTGAAGACGGGCGCGGTCATCGCGATGGCGAGTGCTCCGACCTACGATCCCTCGGTCTTCCTCGGCGGGATCAGTGACGCCGACTGGGCGATGCTGAACAAGAAGTCATCGGAGTACCCGCTCAACAACCGGGCGATCATGGCGGCCTACGCTCCCGCATCGACCTTCAAGGCGATCGTCGCGATGGCGGGGTTGCAGACCAGGCTGATCACTCCATCCACGACCTTCCAGTGCCCCGGCTTCTGGACGGGGATGGGCAAGCAGTGGGGCAAATGGTGCTGGCTCCACAGTGGTCATGGCTACGTGAGCCTCCACAAGGCCATCGGGCAGTCCTGCGACGGCTACTTCTATAACGTCGGTAAGAAGTTCTACGACGCGAAGGGCGAGAAGCTGCAGGACTTCGCCCGTACCATGGGGCTCGGCGCGAAGTTGGGCATCGACCTCTCCGGCGAGGTCTCCGGGCGCGTTCCCGACATCGCCTGGAAGAAGGCCTACAACAAGAACTACCCCGAGTACCAGCAGTGGCTCCCCGGCGACACCGTCAACATGTCGATCGGGCAGGGTGACCTGCTCGTCACGCCACTGCAACTCGCCAGCGCCTACGCGACGCTGGGCAACGGCGGTACGGTCGTCCGGCCACACGTGCTCTCCGCGGTCCTGGCTCCCGATGGTTCGGCCTCGGTCGAGACCAGCGTGACGGTCATCTCGGACCCGAAGCTGAGCGCCACCAACCTCGCGACCCTGCGCAGCGCGCTCGTGGGCGTGACGACGACCGGCACCGGTCGCGGCTCGTTCGTCGGCTTCCCGATCTCGGTAGCGGGCAAGACCGGCACCGCGCAGGTCAATGGCAAGGACGACTACGCCCTCTTCGCCTGCTACGCTCCCGCGGCAGCTCCGAAGTACGCCATCGCAGTCATCGTGGAGCAGGGCGGTCACGGCGGTTCGGTCGCCGCTCCCGCTGCCCGGCAGATCATGAGCAAGCTCTTCGGCGTCAAGTACAAGACCATCCATACCACCGACGTGTCGAGGTAACCCGAGGATGCGAGCTCCTATCACCCGCATGGTGCGTGATCGGGTCCACGGAGGCCTGGTGCTGTCGGCGGTCGCCCTCGTCGTGTTCGGTGGCGTGATGGTGTGGGCCGCCACGCTGACGATGACCGGTCACGCCGCGATGGTGCAGCGACAGATCCTCGGCATGGCCGTGGGGCTGCTCGCGCTCGTGGTCATGTGGCTGCTGGACTACCAGGTCCTGAAGGCCTGGACCGGCCCCCTCATGGTGGCGCTGTCGCTGCTGATCATCTCGCCGCGCATCCCGGGCCTCGGCGCGTCGGTCAGCGGTGCGACATCCTGGCTCCAGATCGGGAGCATCCGGCTGTTCCAGCCCTCGGAGCCGGCGAAGTTGCTGTTCATCGTCGTGCTCGCCGCGGTCATTGCCGAGTACGGCGGCAAGATCGACCTGCCCCGTGACGTGTTGAAGGTCGCGGGCTTCGCCGCCCTGCCGCTGGTTCTCATCCTGCTCCAGCCCGACCTCGGCACGGGTCTCGTGTTCGTCGCCATCGCGTCGGGGATGCTGCTCGTGGGAGGCCTGAAGGCGCGCTGGTTCGCGGTGTTCGCGCTCACGGGAACGGTTCTCGTGGGGGCGATCTTCGGACTCAACTCCCTGCTCGTCTCGGCGATGAACAAGCCTGAGGGCGTGCTGATCAAGGCGTACCAGATGGACCGCCTGCTCGTGTTCGTCGATCCTACCCGCGACCCCAAGGGTGCTGGCTACAACCTGGCGCAGTCGAAGATCGCCATCGGTTCGGGCGGGCTGACCGGCGCGGGTCTCGGCATGGGTACGCAGAGCCGGCTGAACTTCATCCCGGAGCGTCACACCGACTTCATCTTCTCGGTCCTCGGAGAGCAGCTCGGCTTCGCCGGCGCGGTGATGCTGCTGGCCCTCTATCTTGCGCTCATGGCCTCGGCGCTCTCGATCTCGGCGTCGAGTCGCGACCTGTTCGGTGCGCTCGTCGCGGCGGGTCTGATCAGCATGTGGGCGTTCCAGATCCTCGAGAACGTGGGTATGACCATTGGGATGATGCCGATCACGGGCATCCCCCTGCCGTTCATGAGTTACGGATCGTCGTTCATGGTCACGAACCTGGCCGGCATCGGTATGCTGTTATCGATCTGGTCCAGGAGATACGGCACCACGACCACCTGATCCGCCTCAAGGAAGGAAGTCCCGACGTGGCTGCCAATCTGCCGGTCGATATCCGCGCCCTCTACGACGCGGGCAAGCGCCTGAAGGAAGAACGCGAGCGCCCCGTGCGCATCGCTGTGCTCGTCGAGGTCGATGCGCCGGACGCGCTGGTCGAGGCCGCGCGTCACGAACTGCATCCGAAGACCGCCAACGGGATCGTCGACGTCTCCGTCATCGAGCCGGAGACCGCCCTGCGTGTCGACTCGAAGGCCGACGCCGCGATCGTCCTCATCGGCAGCGGGTCGCACGTCGGCGCGACGCTCCGGGACCTGCGCGAGCGCGCCATCCCGACCGCAGTCGTCGCGATCCGGTCCGAGCGGGGCGTGCTCGCACGCCTGCTCGGACACCCGGAGAACGATGTGATCGTCGGCCTGGACGCCTCCGAGGTCATACGCGGGCCGCTGGCCGATTGGGCCATGACGCGCCTCGAGAAGCTGCGCACCGCGTTGGGCCACAACTTCGAGTTCACCCGCAGGTCCGTGGCCAAGGAGATCGTGAAGGCGGCCGCGTGGCAGAACGCCGCCATCGGTGTCGTCGTCTTCATCCCGGGCGCCGACATGCCCCTGATGACGCTGAACCAGGGCCGGATGCTGCTGCAGATAGCGGCCACCTACGGGCAGGTCCTCGATGCGGAACGCATCAAGGAGCTCGGCGCCGTGGTCGCGGGCGGGCTCCTGCTGCGGACCTTCGCCCGCGAGGTCGTGGGTCTTGTCCCGGGCTTCGGATGGGCCGTGAAGGGTGGCATCGCGTACTCGGGAACCCTGGCGATGGGGACCGCGGCCATCACCTACTTCGAAGAGGGCGCCGACCTCACCGGGGTCGTGCGTGCGCTCAGCGAGAAGACGAGCGAGGCCGTGACGCGTGCCGCGCTGCGGATCCGCCGTCCGAACAAGGAGGTGGTCCCGGTCGTGACGGTGGACGCTCCGCCATCGCTGGGCCTGCCGCTGACGCCGGTCGACGCGGACGCCGATCCCGCGCAGCCGACGCTGATCGACGTGCCGATCGCACCCCCGACGATGCAGTTGCTTCCCGCCCCGGGCGACGCCGTCGACCCCGGAGTCCGCCCGTGACCGACCTGTGGTCCGAAGTCGAGCCGCTCCTCGCGCACGTCGAACGTCCCGCGCGCTACATCGATTCGGAGTTCGGGGCGGTTCACCGTCCCGACGCCGGCTACCGGGCTGCGCTGCTGTATCCCGACACCTACGAGCTGGGTATGGCCAACCAGGCCATCGCGATCCTGTACGAGCGCCTGAACGGGCTCGAGGACGTGGCCGCCGAGCGCGTCTACGTCCCGTGGAAGGACATGGGCGACGCGATGCGCGCCGCCGGCGTCCCGCTGTTCACGCTCGAGAGCGTGACGGCCGTACGCTCGTGCGATCTTTTCGGCATCACGATCCCGTACGAATTGACCTGCACCAACGTCTGCGAGGCTCTCGATCTTGCGGGCATCCCGCTGCGGGCGGTCGACCGCTCCGAGGCCGACCCGGTCGTGGTCGGCGGCGGTCCCTGTGCCTTCAACCCCGAACCGGTCGCGGACTTCTTCGATGCGATCCTGGTGGGCGAGGGCGAGGACGCCGTTGCCGAGATCGTCGACGCGCACCGCGCCGCCAAGTCGCAGGGACTTTCCCGGACGGACACGCTCCGTGCGCTCGCCCGGGTCCCGGGTGTCTACGTTCCCTCGCTCTACGAGCCCGCAGGCGCGGATCGCCCCGCGCGTCCGCGCGAGGGCTCGGGCGCGCCGGCGCAGGTCGTGAAGCGCGTCGTCGCCGACCTGGGTGCATTCCGGGCACCCGTGTGTCCCGTGGTGCCGTTCATGGACGTCATCCACGACCGCGCCAACGTCGAGGTGCTGCGCGGCTGCACCCGCGGCTGCCGCTTCTGCCAGGCGGGCATGATCTACCGCCCGGTGCGCGAGCGCACCGCCGACGCGATCGTGCGCGACGCTCTGGCGCAGCTCCGCTGCACCGGCCAGGAGGAGCTGTCGCTGACCTCGCTCTCGACGACCGATCACAGCGACATCGAGGACGTGCTGCGTCGGCTCTCGGCCGCGTTGCGCGGCCGCGCGGTCACGGTCAGCCTTCCGAGCCTGCGGCTCGACTCGTTCGGGATCGACATGGCCCGTCTGGTCGCCGCGGGAAGCAGGGGAGGCCTCACGTTCGCGCCGGAGGCGGGCACCCAGCGGCTGCGGGACGTCATCAACAAGAACATCACCGAGGACGACCTGCTCGGGACCGTGCGCGTCGCGTACGGCGAGGGGTGGCGTCGCCTCAAGCTCTACTTCATGATCGGCCTCCCCACCGAGACCGACGAGGACGTCCGGGGGATAGGCGAGCTCGTGTCCCGTGTCCTCGCGATCGCCCGCGAGGTGACCCCGCCCGCCGAGCGCGGGGGGATCCGCATCGCGGTGTCGGTGTCCACGTTCGTGCCCAAGTCCCACACTCCGTTCCAGTGGGAGGGCCAGTTGACCCTCGCGCAGGTCCAGGATCGGCAACGGGTTCTGCGGGAGACGATGCCGCGCAAGGGCGTCGACCTCCACTGGCACGACTCCGAGGTCTCGTTCCTCGAGGGAACGCTCGCGCGAGGCGGGCGGGACCTCTCTCGCGTGATCGAGCGCGTGTGGAGGTCGGGCGGCGGGTTCGACGCCTGGACGGAGGTCTTCTCCCTCGCTCGCTGGATGGAAGCGTTCGACGCTGAGGGGATCGATCCGGTGGCGCTCGCCAGCGTGCCGCGCGGACTCGACGCGCCACTGCCGTGGGACCACATCTCCTCGGGCGTCACGAAGGTGTATCTGGCGCTCGAGCGTCGCCGGGCTCTCGAGACCACGGTGACCCCCGACTGCTCGTTCGGCGGCTGCACGGCATGCGGCGTCTGCCCCGCGCTCGGCGTCGACATCGTGCTGGCGGGTGAGTCCCGTGGCTGACGCGACGTTCCGCCTGCGGGTCACCTACGGCAAGACCGGGCGCCTGCGGTTCCTGAGCCACCTCGAGGTCGCGCGCGCCTGCGAACGCACCGTGCGGCGCGCGGGGCTGGAGTATGCTGTCACGCAAGGTTTCAACCAGCGGATGAAACTGGCGTTCGGTCCCGCGCTGCCGGTCGGCACCGCGGGAACGGCCGAGGTCTACGACGTCTGGTTGAAGAGGTTCGTCGCTCCCGACGCGGTCCTCGGACTGCTTCGTGCGGCGACCCCGGAAGGGCTCTCGCCGGTGCGTGCGCACTACGCGGGAGAGCGCGAGGCCTCGGTGGCCGCGGCGTTCACGCTGGCGGACTACGAGGTCGTGATCGGTCACCCGGACAGGGGTCCGGGCAGGTTGGCGGAGGCGATCGGCGACGTGGTCTCGTCGGGGGTCCTCGAGATGGAGCACAAGGGCGCACGAAAGGTTTACGACCTCGCCATCTGCCTCCCTGAAGGGGTGCGGGTACGCGAGGAGGACGGTCGCAGCGTGGCGAGCCTGACGGTGCGCATGGGCGCACAGGGATCGCTGAGGCCGGATGCCCTTGTCCGCGAGGCACTTCGGCGTGCCGGCATGAGCGATGAGCTGATGTCGGTCACGCGCACGGGTCTCCGCCCTGAAGAGGCGCGCGCCTAGGTCAAGCCCGGGCGCGGACCGTCTCGACGAGGAGCGGTCGTGGCAGAGTTCGTGCGGGAGATGCTGATCTCCCATGATGCGTCCGAGACGCGTGTCGGCGTGCTTGAGGACGGCAGGCTGGTCGAGTTCTACCTCGAGCGCGCGAAGCGCTCGGTCGTCGGCAACGTGTACCTGGCCAGCGTGCGGGACGTGCTGCCCGGCATGCAGGCGGCCTTCGTCGACATCGGCCTCGAGAAGAACGCGTTCCTGTACGTGGACGAGGTCGTCTCCGACGGCGGCGTCGACGTGCCGCGGCGTGACATCTCGCAGTTGCTCCGTCCGGGCCAGCAGGTGATGGTGCAGGTCCTTAAGGACCCGATGGGCACCAAGGGCGCGCGTGTCACGACCGAGGTGACCCTCCCGGGCCGCTTCCTGGTCCTCATGCCGTTCTCCGACTTCGTCGGGATATCCCGCAAGCTTCCGGACGCTGAGCGCGACCGCCTCCACACACTCGTGACCGCGGCGGCGCCGGTGGGCGTCGGGATGATCGTCCGCACGGCTGCGGCCGGTGCGAGCGACAAGGACCTGCTCGCAGATCTCGAGTTCCTGCAGCGGCTCTGGAAGCGCGTGCAGCATCAGTCGACCGAGGCGCTGGCCCCTGAGGTCATCTACACCGAGATGGACCTTGCCCTCAGGTTCGTCCGCGACGTCTTCGGAGACGACTTCAGGCGCCTGCTGATCGACGATCGCCCGACGTACGAGAAGGTCGTCTCGTTCCTGAAGAAGACCTCGCCGCACCTGGTGCGTCGCGTGAGCCTCTACAAGGAGCACACGCCGATGTTCGAGCACTTCGGCGCTGACGCACAGATAGCGTCGGTCCTGGAGCGCACCGTACGTCTGCCCTCGGGCGGTTACATCGCCATCGACCAGACGGAGGCGCTGACCGCCGTCGACGTCAACACCGGCAGCTTCACGGGACGCACCAGCCTCGAGGCGACGATCCTCCGCACGAACCTGGAGGCTGCCGACGAGGTCGTTCGCCAGCTGCGGCTTCGCGACATCGGCGGGATCATCGTCATCGACTTCATCGACATGGAGGACGTTGGCCACCGGCTCCAGGTGCAGCAGCGCCTGGGCGCCGCGCTCGAGCGCGACCGCACCAAGACCCGGGCGAGCGACATCTCCCGGCTCGGGCTCGTCGAGATGACGCGGAAGAACGTGACCGACGGGCTCTACGAGGCCCTCACCGACCCGTGCCCTGTGTGCAACGGTCAGGGGAGGGTGCTGTCCGAGACGACGCGCCGGATCATGGTCGAACGCCGCATGCGCGAGGTTCTGCTCGCCGGCCGGTCCGCCGCGTACCTGTTCGGGCTCGCCCCCGAGACGTACGCGACCATCAACCAGCCCGGCCGCAACACGCTGGCCGCCCTCCGCGCCGAGACGCGCAAGCAGGTGGCGATCGTGGCCGACAGCGACTGCGGCCCCGCCGAGGTCCGCGTCCTCATCGAAGGCAAAGCAGGCTCGATCGAGCGCGCCCTCCGCTAGGCTGGGGGGCGCTGTCAGAGGCCCGATTGGGAGGCCTTTCGCGAACCCTGTCTCTTCGGGTTCGCGAAAGGCCTCCCAATCGGGCCGACCATGGCCACACCCGGACGCGTTGCAGGGTTTGCGCTCGACCGACCGTGTGCTAACATACCTCCTCGCGCAACAACCCCAGCAGTTAGGCGAACCGACATGTATGCAGTGGTCAAGACGGGCGGCAAGCAGCACAAGGTGATCGTGGGTGAGACGGTCTCCGTCGAACTCCTCGACGCCGAAGCCGGTTCCGTCGTAACGCTGCCCGTGCTTCTGGTCAACGACGGTGAGAAGCTCATCACCGGCGAGGACGCCGCGGCCGCCACGGTCACGGCAGAAGTCCTCGGTCACGGTAAGGCCGACAAGGTCATCGTGTTCAAGTTCAAGAAGCGTAAGGGCTACAAGAGGACTCGTGGACACCGTCAGAACCTGACGCTCATCAAGGTGACCGACATCGCGCTCGCGGGTGCGAAGAAGGCCGCAAAGGCTCCGAAAGCGAAGGCCGCTGAGGCTGCGACGGCCGACGTGGTCGTCGAGAAGAAGTCGGCCGTCAAGAAGGCCGTCGTCGCGGACAAGAAGCCGGCCGCCAAGAAGGCCGATGCCGCGGTCGCAGAGAAGAAGCCGGCCGCCAAGAAGCCGGCCGCCAAGAAGGCCGACGCCGTGGTCGCGGAGAAGAAGCCGGCAGCCAAGAAGCCGGCCGTGAAGAAGACCGACGGCGAGGTCGCCGTCAAGAAGTCGGCTGCCAAGAAGCCTGCTGCGAAGAAGACCACCAAGCCGGCTGAGTCGGCCGAGTAAGAAAAGGGCAGGTGTAGAGCGAGATGGCCCATAAGAAGGGACTTGGCTCGACCCGAAACGGTCGGGACTCCAAGCCGAAGATGCTCGGCGTGAAGCGCTTCGATGGCCAGGAGGTCACGACGGGCACGATCCTCGTCCGTCAGCGCGGGACGGCGATCCACCCGGGCGAGAACGTCGGCCGCGGCGGCGACGACACGCTCTTCGCGTTGCAGCCGGGCAAGGTCCAGTTCTCGCGCGGCAAGGTGCACAAGGTCCATATCCGCGTCGAAGCGGCCGAGTAGGCGCTCGAAGCGAATCGCATCAACGACTACGAGCCCCCTGCCGCGGCATAGTGCGCCGGTAGGGGGCTCGCTGCGTTCGTGCACGCACGGCCCGGAGCATTCCCCGCACCACCGATCACAGGGACGAGAAGATCATGTTCGTCGACGAGGCACGCATCTACGTACAGGCTGGCGACGGCGGCGCAGGCTGCAAGTCGTTCCGTCGTGAGAAGCACGTGCCCAAAGGCGGTCCCGACGGCGGCGACGGCGGGCGCGGCGGGAACGTCGTGCTCATCGCGGACCCGGCCAAGTCGACCCTGATCGACTACCAGTTCAAGCGTCACTTCAAGGCCACCCGCGGCACCCATGGCAAGGGCAGCCGCATGGACGGGGCCGTCGGCGCCGACATCGTCCTTTCCGTGCCGCTGGGCACGGTCGTCCGTGACGACGATACGGGCAACGTGATATCCGATCTCACCCACGCGGGACAGCAGGTCGTCATCGCGCGCGGTGGCCACGGAGGTCGCGGCAACACCCACTTCGCCACACCGACGAGGCGCGCTCCCGGCTTCGCCGAACTCGGCACGCCCGGCGACGATCGCTGGGTCACGATGGAACTCAAGCTCCTGGCCGACGCCGCGCTGGTCGGGTTCCCGAGCGTCGGTAAGTCGTCGCTGATCGCCCGCATGTCAGCCGCGCGTCCGAAGATCGCCGACTACCCCTTCACGACCCTCGTCCCCAACCTGGGTGTGGCCAAGAGCGGCGAGTACAGCTACGTGATCGCCGACGTCCCGGGACTGATCGAGGGCGCGAGCGAGGGTCTCGGCCTGGGACACGCCTTCCTGCGCCACATCGAGCGGACCGCGCTGATCCTGCACGTGGTGGATCTCACCGGCGGCTACGACGAGCACGATCCGATCGCATCCATCGGGGCCATCAACGCCGAACTCGCCGCGCATGCGACCGAGCT
>DATCIA010000060.1:0-12228 GCA_036508075.1 Coriobacteriia bacterium | reverse complement strand
CTCGACAGCAACGACCAGGAGCGCGAGCGCGGGATCACGATCCTCGCCAAGAACATCTCGATCCGCTACGGCGAGACGAAGATCAACGTCATCGACACCCCGGGCCACGCTGACTTCGGCGGCGAGGTCGAGCGCGTGCTGAACATGGCCGACGGCGTGCTGCTGATCGTAGACGCCTTCGAGGGCCCCATGCCGCAGACCCGCTTCGTGCTGAAGAAGGCGCTCGAGCACGGCCTCAAGCCCGTCGTTGTCATCAACAAGATCGACCGTGACGGCGCCCGCCCGCATGAGGTGATCGACCAGGTCTTCGACCTCATGGTCGATCTCGGCGCCAACGACGAGCAGCTCGACTTCCCGATCGTCTACACCAGCGCCGTGGGCGGCTACGCGCGCTACGAGTTCGACGACGGCAACATGGACATGATCCCGCTGCTCGAGACCATCGTCGCGAAGGTCCCGGTGCCCGACGTCGACATCGACGGTCCGGTCGCCATGCAGGTGTGCACGATCGACTACTCGAGCTTCGTCGGGCGTATCGGTATCGGCCGCATCTACTCCGGCACGATCCACAACGGCGAACGCATCCTCGTCATCAAGAACGACGGCAGCCGCTACCAGGCCACGGTGAAGGACCTCTTCACCTTCGAGGGCATGGGACGCCAGCAGGCCGAGAGCGTTCACGCGGGCGACATCTGCGCGGTCGTCGGCATCGAGGATTCCGACATCGGCGACATGTTCACCTCACGGATCGACCCGATCCGCCTCGACCCGATCCACGTCGAGGAGCCGACGATGTCGGTCGTCTTCCAGCCGTCCACGAGCCCGCTCGTGGGCCAGGAGGGCACCATCGTCGGAGGTCGCCAGATCAAGGCGCGCCTCGAGCGCGAGGCCGAGTCGAACATCTCGATGAACATCTCTGAGACCGAGGACAAGACCGGCATGGAGGTCGCCGGCCGCGGCGTCCTGCACCTCTCCGTCCTCATGGAGACCATGCGTCGCGAGGGCTACGAGTTCCAGGTCGGGCGCCCGCAGGTCATCCTCAAGAAGGAAGGCGGCAAGACCCTCGAGCCGATCGAGCTCGCCGTGGTCGACGTTCCGTCCGAGTACGCCGGCAAGGTCATCGAGATCTTCGGTAGCCGCGGCGGCGAGATGACCGACATGGTGCAGCGCGACCAGCACGTGCACCTCGAGTTCAAGATCGCATCGCGCGGCGTGATGGGCCTGCGCACGCGCATCCTCAACGGCACGCGCGGCGAGGCCGTGCTGTTCCACCACTTCGCCGAGTATGGCCCCTACCAGGGCGAGGTCGGCGGGCGCGTCAACGGCTCGATGATCGCGATGTACACCGAGAAGTCGGTCGCCTTCGCTCTCGACGCGCTCCAGACCCGCGGCAAGATGTTCATCGGCCCCACGGTCATGTGCTACGAGGGCATGATCGTCGGCGAGAACTCCAAGGACAACGACCTGGTGGTCAACGTCTCGAAGGCGAAGCAGCTCACCAACATGCGCGCCGCCTCCGCCGACAAGGCCATCATGCTCGCGCCGCCGATCACCTTCACCCTCGAAGAGGCGCTGGAGTACATCGAGGACGACGAGCTCGTGGAGATCACGCCGAAGTCGATCCGCCTGCGCAAGCGCCTGCTGACCGAGAACGAGCGCAAGAAGTCGCGCCGTTCGTAGTCCGCGGGTGGCTGGTACGCTGACACCATGCTGACCATCCTGCTCTCGACCGCGACGTCGGTGCTCTTCGGCTGCTCGGACTTCCTCGGAGGCCTGGCGAGCCGTCGCGACTCCGCGTTCGCCGTCACCGCCAACGCGCATCTGCTCGCCCTCGCCATCGTCGCCGTCGCCGTGGTCGCGTTCCCGGCCCCGTTCTCCGGCGCGGACCTGTGGTGGGGCGCTGCCGCCGGTATCTCGGGCGGCATCGGCGTCGCATCGCTGTACGGCGCACTCGCGGTCGGCCGCATGGGCGTCGTCGCCCCGTTGACCGCGGCGCTGTCCGGGTCACTTCCCGCGGTGTACGACCTGCTGCGCGGCACCGAGCTCCGCCCGCTGAGCCTTGTCGGTCTCGGCATTGCGCTGGTGGCGATCGTCATCGTGAGCGCGTCGGGGAACGCGGAAGAGCGCGCCGAGATGCCGCCGCGGGCGATCGCCCTTGCCGTGCTCGCCGGCGTCGGGTTCAGCGGCTCGTTCATCTTCTTCTCGCTTGCGGGCAAGTCGAGCGGGCTCGTGCCATTGCTGGCCGCGCGCGTGGTCTCCGTCGCGATGCTGATGGCGATCACCTTCGCGCGCCGCGGCCGCGTCTCACTGGCGCCCGACGCGCGCACATCCGCGTTCAGCGCGGGTGCGCTGGATGCGGCGGCCAATATCACAATGCTGGCCGCGATCCGCATCGGGCCGCTCGCGGTCGCGTCGGTGTTGGGTTCGCTCTACCCCGTGGTCACGATCCTGCTTGCGCGATCGGTCCTCGGCGAGCGGCTGCGACCCGTCCAGCGCGCCGGCGTCGTGCTCGCGCTCGCCGCGGTCATGCTGACGGCGATCAGGTAGGAGCGACCGCCGGGTAGGGCCCGCCCCGTGGCCACAGCGCGCATACGAAGGTCCGACCTGCGCTTCAGCGGGCCGGGCCTTCGGGTCATAGAAGAGAGGCGTGGCTACTTCGCCCGCCTCGCGTTCGCCAGGATCGCATCGTGCATGTACTGCGCGAGGCCCTCGTGCACCTTCTCGTAGTTGGCCGCGAACCGGGGGTCGGCGATGTACATCTCGGCGAGCCCCACGTGCATCTCCTGAGAGACCGGGTAGAACCGCTTGTCGATATTGGCGCGGTGCTGCTCGGCGAGGTCCATGGCGCGCGGATCGTCCGCGGCAGCGCCCTCGTCCATGAGCTCCGCCAGGCCGGCGTTGACCGCCTCGGTCTCCTTGTGGACCTCGATCCAGTCCTCCTTGGTGTAGCGCTTCGTACGGCGAGCCGACTCCTTGTAGGCGTCGGTGTTGCCCCAGCGCTCCTCTGCTTCCTTCTCGTACTCCTTGGGGTCGAAGTCCCCGAAGGCCTCGAACATGTCGTTGGCGTCCATGCGGACACCTCCTTCCGTGGCGCCGATCGCGGCATCGACGGCTTCCGCCATCAGTGCGAGCTGCGCCGACTTGTCATCGAGCATCCTTCGCTGCATGCGCAGCGCTTCGAGGCGGTCGAAGTCCGGGTCGTGCATGATCCGCGTGATGTCGCCGAGCCCGAACCCCAGTTCCTTGAAGAACAGGATCTGCTGGAGCGCGGCGAGGTCCGCGTCGCTGTAGTGCCGGTATCCGCTGTCGGAGCGCTCCGAGGGGCGGAGCAGGCCGATCTCGTCGTAGTGGTGCAGCGTGCGCACGCTGACCCGCGCGAGAGACGCGACCTCACCTACCGTCAGACCCATGTCGATCACCTCCGGTGAGAAGCGTAGACCCTGACGTTACGTCAGGGTCAAGAGGAAGATCGAGGATTCCGTCGCGGCCGCCGACCTAGGGTTCGTCGAACCCCAGCAGCCGGCGGATCACCGTATGCGCCTCGTGCGCCGCCGCGACCATCACGCGTGACGCGAAGAGAGGATGTCCCGCGGTCACGTCGCTCTCCAAATCGCCGACGAGGTAGAGGTTGTCGCAGGGGCGCTGCGTGACGACGGCGTTGGCGGACCCGGAGCCGGCCAGTCCCGAGGCGGTCACCAGCGGCGTTTCGGGGAGCGCCTCCATGAGCGTGTTGACGAGCATCGCCTTCGTGTCCGCGCGGTCGACCGCCTCGACGATGACATCCGCGTCGCGCACGAGATCGGCGACGTCGTCGGCCGTGACGCGACGCGTGCGTAGCGTGAGGCGCGCCTCGGGGTCGATGCGGAGCAGTGTCTCGGCGAGCGCCTCGGTCTTCGGCCGGCCGATCTGGTCCCGGAAGAAGAGCTGACGGTTGAGGTTGGATTCCTCGACCACGTCGAAGTCGATCAAGGTCAGCGTCCGCACCCCGCTGCGCAGCAGCATCGCGGCGACGTTGCTGCCCAGTCCGCCGCAGCCGACGATCGCCACGTTCGATTCCGCGAGGCGCGCCCTCATTTCCGGCTCGCTCATCGTGCCGCGGCCCATCGCTAGCCTCCCGCGATCGGGGGGAAGATGGCCAGCCGGTCGCCGTCGTGCAGCTCGGTGTCCTCGGGCGCGTGCCGGTTGTTGAGGAAGACGATCCGTGGCTGGTCGGGGAGCTTCCAGTCGGCGATCACGTCGGCGACCCGCGTCCCCTCGGGCAGGTCGAACGTCCGCGCGTACCTGCCGCCCTTGCCGTCGGGCTGGTGGTCGGACAGGTAGGCGAACAGCGCGATGTCGACGTTCATGTGGACCTCTCCCGGTGCGAAAGGGGCGCCGCCGCAACCGCGACGGCGCCCCCAAAGACTACGACTTGTGGCGGGATTAGCGCAGCCCCATCGCCTTGGCGGTCTCCGGAACGAAGTCGTAGACGGCGTCGAGATCGGCGTCGGTGACCTCGAAGACCGTGTTGTGCGGAGCCAGCGGCTCGGTCTTCATCCACACCGGCAGGCGGTCGTCCGCTGCGGTGAAGCCGGCGCCTTCGTTGAACAGACGCTCGAAGGTGAGCGTCTCGCGTCCCAGCCTCATGAGCTCGTCGGTGTCCCACACGTCGCCGGTGTGCGCGGCAGCCATGTCGAAGATGGCCACGAACGCGTCCGGGATGTCGAGCACCGGGAACGCCACGAAGATGCACAGCCCGAGCGCGTCGAGCATCGCGGTCGCGATCTGCAGGTTCTTGGACAGGTCGGCCTGACCCTCGGTCTTAAGCGGGTCGACGCTGCCGCCGACGCCAAGGATGTTGGCCGTGATGGTGTAGCCGGCGGTGTGGTCGGCGCCCTGGGTCGAGGTCGCGTAGGTGACGCCGATGCCCTGGACCGCGCGCGGCTCGTAGGCCGGCATCGCCTGATGCTTGACCACGGGGATGTGCGCGACGCCGAACTTCATGCCCGTCGCCTCGGCTCCGTCGCCGAGGATCTTGCCCGGCGCGCCGTCCTCGAAGATGCTCTTGAGGGCCTTGATGGCCGCCGGGCCGTCACCGAACGCGATCGCGCCGGAGTCCATGTACACGGCGAGCGTGTTGCCCATCTCGATGGTATCGAGGCCGTACTCGGCGCAGATGCGGTCGAGTTCCGCGACGACGTCCATGTCGGAGATGCCGCAGTCCGTGCCGAACGCCCACGCGGTCTCGTACTCCGGGCCCTTGGTCTTGTAGTTGCCGTCCTTGTCGTTCCAGTAGCGCGAGCACTGGATGACGCAGCCGGTGTGGCAGCCGTGCTTGACGCTGCCGCCACGCTCGAGGGTGACCTCGCGCTGCTTCTCGCCCGACACGCCCTCGACGTCCTCGAAGTAGCCCGTCGAGAAGTTGCGGGTCGGCAGGCCGCCGGCCTCGTTGAGGATGTTCATCAGCACATTGGTGCCGTAGGTCGGAAGGCCGGTGCCGGATACCGGATGCGTCGTCAGCGCGGTGGAGAACCGCTTCATCGCCGCGTTGAACGCTTCCTTGTCGGCGTGCTCGAGGTACGGCAGGCCCTTGTCGGAGACGACGATGGCCTTCAGGCCCTTGGAGCCCATGACCGCGCCCAGGCCGCCGCGGCCGGCGAACCGGTTCGGGTAGCCCTTCATGTCGGAGATCGCGATGCCGGAGGCCTTGAGTCCGGCCTCGCCGGCGGGGCCGTTGGTGATCGTCGAGTAGCGGTCGTCTGCGGGGCGCAGCGCCTTGATCGCGTCGGCGAGGGCGTAGTTCTCCATGCCGGCCCAGGCATCGACGCGATCGAGCTTCGCGGAGCCGTCAGCCTCGATCGTGAGCATGTAGCGAGCCGCCGGGTCGGCCGGCTTGCCTGTGACAACGATCGCGGCGATCTTCAGCTTGCCGAGCCCGTGGGCGGCCTGGCCGCCCGAGTTCGACTCCTTGAGTCCGCCTGTCAGAGGGCTCTTGGCGCCCACGGAGAGGCGCCCGCCGTTCGGGGCGGTCGTGCCGGCGAACAGACCCGGTGCGAAGACCAGCACGTTCTCCTGGCCCAGGGGATCCGCCATCGGCGGGACCATGTCGTACACGATCGCGTCGGTGAGCGCGCGGCCGCCATAGCGGTGCCACTTCTCGGGGAGCGGCTTGCGCTCGATCGAGAGTGTCGACATGTCGACGAACAGAAGCTCTCTCATAGGGCCCTCCTGCCAGACGTACGGGTGTGCCGAGACCGTACAACTTGCTCCATCCAGGGCAAGTTCATCACACTTCTTCCCCAACCATCACCCTAAACATTCGTGGAGTGGTGGTCCGTCTCTGCACAGTCTTCCACCGCATCGCGCGAAGAATGCCCGCTGTGCAGGTGCAGCGGGCATTCGGGGTCGGTCGGTGATGATCGCCGGCGGTCGCGGTCGCGGCCGGGCGTCGGGTGGATCACGCGCCCGCTATGGGCCGGGTGCGCCCCCGGAGGCCGCCGGTGCCGCAGCTGCGACGACCGGCCCGGACGCCTGAGCCATCGGCTGCGTGGAGGTCCCGGCATCCTTGCCCGCATAGTGGACCGAGCAGTAGACGTCGCCGTTGCCGCCGGTGTTGACGGAGTTGAGGACGTAGACGCCGTGACCCGGGCACTTCGGTAGCGCCGCGAAGTAGGTCTTGTCGAGCAACTGGGCCATCGTGGTCGGGTAGACACCCTGGAGCTTCTGATACGACGTCTCGCGGGCCATGATCGCGGTGCGGTTCTGCGCGCACACGGCCGACTGGACCCTCTGCGAAGAGGAGAGGAAGACCGGAACGGTGATGCTGGCCAGCGCGCCGACGACCAGAAGGACGGTCACCAGATCGAGGGCGCTCATGCCCGAGTCGTTGCGGCGTCTCATCTCGCCGCCGGCACCTTCGTGTCGGAGCGCACCGAGATGCTCGTGGCGCCGTGACGCGCGGGGTCGGGGCACGAGATCGTCGTGACCCCCTGGAACTGCGTGTAGATGTAGGGCTTGCCGCAGCCCGGGCAGACGACGGCGGGGCTCGGAAGGCCTTCGGACTTGTCCGCGATGAGCGTCCATAGCTGGCTGATGCACGCGTCGGCACTCGCGTTGAGCTGCGCAGGGCCCGCATGCAGCGGCCGTGACGGGGCGGTGACCGCGAAGGTGCTGGGCGCCGACGCCGTCATGACGGTCAACGACAGCAGGCACATGACTGACGCGATGGCGACGCGCTTGCGGGGGTCGGCTTTGGGCCGGGCCTGGTTGTGGATCGGAGCGTGGCGCGGACGGTAGTGGCGGACGCCCGAGCCATCGGCGGCGCCCCGGACGCTGACGCCGTTGATGGAATCGACCATCGGTACGACCATGACCGCGCCTTCGGCAAGCCAGCAGCCCGCGCACAAAGGAGCCGGGTCGGCAAGGAGGAGCTCCGTGCCACACCGCTCGCAATAGTGCCTGACCTGCCCCGCAGTCGCCATTTCCTGTCACCGGTCCGATGCAGCCGCACACCACATAGTGCGGTGTCCTGCTGTGTGTATCGGAGGGTGGGGGGCTCGAGATTAGAGGAATCTGACAAAGGGCTCACGCTCACCACAGGCGGTAGCGGCCGCCGCGCTCCTCGATGGTCGCGGGGATCTCGAACAGCGCCGATATCGCGGGGCCGGTGAGCAGGTCGGACTTGCGGCCGTCGCGCATCACGTGACCGTCCCTGAGCATCACGATCCGGTCGATCTCGGGCACGATGTCGGAGACGTGGTGGGTCACGAGGACGACCGCGTGGCCCGCGGCCGCGACGCGGCTGACGGCCTCGAGCACGTGCCACTGCGCGTGAGGGTCCAGACCATCGGTGGGCTCGTCGAGGACGAGCACCTCGGGGTCGTGCACGAGAGCCCGGGCGATCAGCGCGCGCCGGGCTTCGCCCGTCGACAAGGTGTCCATCGACCGCTCCGCGAGGTGTTCGATGCCGAGCAACTCGAGAAGCTCGGCGGTCTTGTCCCGCATCGCCGTCGTGATGAGCTGGTGAGCGTAGAGCCCGACCGAGCCGAAGAACCCGCTCGTGACGGCGTCGCGTACCGGGACGCCGACCGCATAGGTTTCCTGGAGGGCGTCGGACACGATCCCCATGGTCCTGCGCGCATCGAGAAGGTTCCATCGTTCGCGGCCTTGCAGCAGCACGGCGGGAGAGCCGTCGTCGTGGGCCAGCGGGCGGACATCGCGCGTGAGCAACCGTACGAGCGTCGACTTCCCCGCGCCGTTGGGCCCGAGTATCGCCACGTGCTCGCCCGACCGCAGCGTCAGCGCGTCCACGGACAGGATCGCGCGCCCGTCGCGGACGACGACGCAGTCGATCAATTGCAGCAGGGGGGTGTCCGAGGTGTCCATGCCGTCAGCGTAACCCGTGCGCCGCGGCGGCGCACGGCGGGTCCGGGCATGGGCGTTGCTCTAAGCACGTATATGAGCGAAACAACGCCAGCGCGCGCCGGTATCGGCCCGATGCCCGTCCTGTTCCTGGGACATGGCTCTCCCATGAACGCCGTGGAGGACAATGTCTTCACGCGCAGCCTCGCCGCGCTCGGCCGCGACCTGCCGCGCCCGGAGGCCATCCTAGTCGTCTCCGCGCACTGGCAGACGCGCGGGACGCGCCTGTCGTGCCTGCCGCATCCCCGGACGATCCATGACTTCATGGGCTTCCCGCCGAGCCTCTATGCGATGGAGTATCCCGCGCCCGGTGCGCCGGGACTTGCCCGCGAGATAGCCGGACTCGTCGGCGGAAAGTGCGACGACGCCTGGGGCTTCGACCACGCCTCGTGGGCGGTCCTGCACCACATGTATCCGCACGCCGATGTGCCGCTCATGGAGCTGTCGCTCGACGCCACGGTCTCCCCGGCGGAGCACTTCGACATCGGGCGCCGGCTCGCTCCGCTCCGCGACCGTGGGGTCCTCGTGATCGGCAGCGGCAACATCGTCCACAACCTGCGCGCGGTGTACTGGGGCGACGACAGGGAGCCCTACCCGTGGGCGGTCGAGTTCGACGAGTGGGTCCGCGATCGCCTCGAGGCGGGTGACGACGAGGCGCTCGTCGACTACGAACAGCTCGGCTCGGTCGCGGCTCTCGCGGTCCCCACCAACGAGCACTACCTGCCGCTGCTCTACGCGTCCTCCCTGCGCAGGGAGGACGACGCGCTCGCCTTCACGCACACCGGGATCGATCTCGGCAGCGTCTCGATGCGCTGCGTGCAGTTCGGCTAGAGGACACTAGCGGCCGAAGCGCCCGACCAACACCGCCTGCTCCATGACGTGGCCGTACATCGCCGCGCGGACATCATCCAGCGTCGCGTCCGCGCGCACGGGCAGTCGCGCCACGTCGAGCGCGCTCAGGGTGATCTCGTAGTCGTGCACGCCGCTCCCGACCGGGGGCTGCGGCCCGCCGTAGCCGGCGCGGCCGCCGGTGTTCGGCAACTCGAGTGCCCCGGGGGGCATCGCGGAGGTCCCGGATGCGTCCTCGCCGATGGCGTGGACGTCCGCGGGGACGTTCGCGATCAGCCAGTGCACCCAGCCGTGCGCGACGGGATGGTGGTCGAGCATCTCGATGACGAACGAAGCGGTGGTCTCCGGCGCGTCTTGCCACTCGAGCGGGATCGAGGCCCCGTGGCCGCCCTCGACCTTGGTCGTGGCGTAGCGCGCGGGGATCGTTGCGCCGTCGACGTACGCGGTGCTCGTGAGGTGCATTTCGGAGGCCTTCCGTGCGAGGGGCGTGGACTGTTGATACCCGCAACTCCGACACAGGAGCTCGACGAGGGCGATCGGTCCCCGTGTCGGAGTCGCACCGTCGGGTGCTACACTACGCAACCGACCGGCGCCTCGCGCCGGGCCTCGGACGGCGCAATACTGTGAACCTGGTCAGGGCCGGAAGGCAGCAGCCATAAGCGGTCACTGGCGGGTGTCCGGGGTCCGGCACGGGGCGCCGGTCGTTGGCCGTGGGCACCTTCGCGAGCGGCGCGACCGCGTCACAGCACCCCTGTATACTTCTCGTGCGGGCACGCGTCCGCGCCAGCAGAAGGCATGAACAACACCCATGGCGTACCAGTCCCTCTACCGCACCTACCGTCCCCAGTCCTTCGGCGACATCGTCGGCCAGGACCACGTGACGCAGACGCTTCGCAACGCCGTCGCGGAGGGATCGGTCGCACACGCGTACCTGTTCTGCGGCCCGCGTGGTACCGGCAAGACGAGCGCGGCGCGGATCCTCGCCAAGGCGCTCGACTGCGAGCAGGGTCCCACGCCCGACCCGGACAACACGTGCGAGCAGTGCCGCGAGATCACCGAGGGCCGCCACCCCGACGTCTACGAGATCGATGCCGCATCCCGCACCGGCGTCGACGCGCTGCGCGACGAGGTCATCAGCAAGGTCAACTATGCGGCGACCCACGGCGGCTTCAAGGTCTACATAATCGACGAGGTCCACATGCTCTCGACTTCGGCGTTCAACGCGCTGCTCAAGACGCTCGAGGAGCCGCCGCCCAAGACGGTCTTCGTGCTGTGCACGACGCACCCGCACAAGGTGCCCGAGACGATCCACTCGCGCTGTCAGCGCTTCGACTTCCGCCGGATCGGCACCGAGGACATCGTCGGGCGGCTCGAGTACATCGCCCGCGAGGAGTCCATTGCCGTCGAGGAGGGCTCGCTCACGCTCATCGCGCGCCACGCGGCGGGGGGGATGCGTGACGCGATCGGGACGCTCGACCAGCTGGCGGCGTTCACGGGCAAGTCGATCGCCGTCGCCGACGTGGAGGGCCTGCTCGGAGAGGTCGACACCGCTCAGTTGTTCCGGGCGGTGGATCTGATCGCATCCCGTGACGTGGCCGGGCTGTTCGGGTTCGTCGCCGACCTTGTGGAGTCGGGTCACGACGTGCCCGAGTTCGTGCGCGCCCTGACCGCCCACGTCCGCGACCTGTACGTGGTCGCGGCCGCCGGCGACACGGTGGGCATCGTGGACCACACGGCCGCCGACCTCGAGCGTCTGCGGGCGCAGACCGCACGCTTCGACCTCGACCGGCTCGCGCGTCTGCTCGACGAGCTCGGGCGTCTGTCCGGGGAGCTGCGCTGGGCGCCGGATGCGCGCCTTGCGCTGGAAGTCGCCCTTGCCCGCGTGGCGCGTCCCGTCTCCGATCTGACGCTCGGCTCGCTCGCTGAGCGCGTCGCCTCCCTTGAGGCCGGCGTCACCGCCGTGGCCGCTCCGGTGCCGGCTCCGGCGACGCTGGCAGCGACAGCGACAGCGCCCGCGCCCAAACCCGCGCCGAAGCGCGCCGCGACACCGTCCGAGGCATCCGCTGCGGCACAGCCGACGGTTCCTGCGCTTCCGGCATCCGAGCCCGACACGCAGCCCCAGCCGGAGGCCCCCGCGCCTGCCGCGGCCGCCCCTGCCGGAGACCTCGACGTCGGGGAGCTGCGCAGGCGCTGGAAGGACGTCATCAACGAGGTGAAGCGGGTCCGTCCGGCCGCGAGCAAGCTGTTCATGGATACCGAGGCCGCTCTCGAAGGTGACACCGTGGTCGTCGAGTTCGACCCGACCCGTCGGGTGCTCGTCCGCGCCGCGGAGGAGCAGGACGTGGTCGCGCTGCTGCGCGACTCGATCCGGATCGTGCTCGGGTGGCACGTCGCCATCCGCTACCAGCTGGGTAGGGGCGCCGTGCGGCCGGCCGACGACGCGCTGTCCGCGGGCCATCCCACCGCACATCCGTCCCCGGTCCCGGCCGACCCCGACGCGCTCGACCGCGCGCTCGTCGAGGGTCTCGGCGCGTTGCGCTCGCGCGACGACACCGACCCGTCCGGGGACGCCTCATCCGCGCTCCTCGCGCCCGCGCCCGTCGAGGCCGACCGTCTCGACCAGATGCTCTTCGAGGGCCTCGGCGCCGAGATCGTATCCACCCCGTCCGACGAAGATCCGGAGGTCTCGTAGGTGAAGCCGAACATGAACAACGCGATGAAGCAGGTCCAGAAGGCGCAGGCGGAGATGGCCCGCGTCCAGGAGGAGCTCAAGTCCGACATGGTGACCGCCTCGGCGGGCGGGGGAGCGGTCAAGGTCTCGATCACCGGCGACCTCACCGTGGCGAACGTCGTCATCGACCCGCGCGCCGTCGACCCCGACGACGTCGACATGCTGCAGGACATGGTGCTCGCCGCCGTCAACGAGGCGCTGCGCGAGGCGCAGGAGCTGGCCAACCAGAAGATGTCCCGCGTCATGGG
>DATCIA010000059.1:0-7519 GCA_036508075.1 Coriobacteriia bacterium | reverse complement strand
CGAGCCAGGCGGTCGAGACTCCGGCGGCGGCGTTCGCCTGGACGTTACCGTCCACGTCGACGGCGCCCGCCGCGTACTCCGGCGCGCCCGGCGCTCCGATCTTGCGCACGACCACCACGTCGAGCGGGGCTCCGAGCCTGTCGGCCACCTCGCGCGCGAGTTCGACGCCGCCGCGCGGGACACCGAGCACGATCACGTCGGTGCGGTCCGCATACCCGTCGCGAACGAGCTCTTCAGCCAGCTCGCGTCCCGCCTCGGTCCGGTCACGCCACATGAGCGGATCACCTCCCATGTGTGTGATACCCCAGCGCCTCCGGCGCTAGAGCGAGGTCAACTCGCCCGCGACGCGAGCCAGCGCCTCCCGCTCGAGCCGGTAGTAGACCCACAGCCCGCGCTTCGTCGCGCTCACCAGCCCGGCGCCGACCAAAACCGCCATGTGATGCGAGATCGTCGACGGCGCGAGTTCGAGCGCGTCGGCGAGCGTGCAGGCGCACACCTCGGTGGGGCAGCACTCTCCGTCCACAGACGTGTGCGCAGCGATGATCCGCAGCAGCGCTCTACGCGGAGCGGACGAAAGAGCCTTGAACGTGGCATCTAGGGTCGGATCGGGCCCGCCGACATCACGAGGGACCACGATGGCGCCGCACCCGCACGAGGCATCGTCCACCGACAATCGTTTCTTCATTGTGAAACCCTTCGCGTGGCATTGCCTCGTGTGGTCGCTGACAGTATAGTTCGACCAACATCGAACCAGTCAAGGACGGTCGGCCCGTGCGTCGCATCGCGCTCATCTCGGACATCCACGGCAATCTCACGGCGCTCGATACCGTGCTGGCCGACATCACCGCCTGCGGGGTCGACGAGCTGTACTGCCTCGGCGACCTCGTCGGCTATGGGCCCGACCCCGCCGGCGTCATCGACCACATCCGGGCGCTGGCGATCCCCACGATCATGGGCAACTACGACTCGGGGGTCGGCGAGCGCCGCGGCGAATGCGGCTGCTACTACGCCACCGAACAGGCGAAGGCCGACGGCGCCGCATCGTACGCGTACACGGAGCGGCTCGTCGACGACGAGGACGCCGCTTGGCTGGCCGCCCTCCCGCACGAGTTGCGCTTCGAGGAGGACGGCCTCCGCGTGCTGCTCGCACACGGCTCGCCGCGCAAGATCAACGAGTACCTGCTGCCGGACCGCACCGACGAGCAGCTGGCGCGGCTCGCGCGCGCAGCTGGCGCCGACGTTGTCTGCGTCGGCCACGTCCACGTCCCCTACCACCGCACGCTTCCGAGCGCCGACGGCACCATCCACTACGTCAGCAGCGGTTCGGTCGGAAAGCCCAAGGACGGCGACCCGCGCGCGTGCTGGGCGGAACTGCTGATCGGCGACGCAGGTGAGGTATCCGCCCTCTTCCACCGCGTCGCCTACGATATCGACGAAGTCGCGACCGAGATGCGTAACGCCGGACTGCCCGAGACACTGATCACCGCCCTGCGCACCGCCTGAACCGTGTCACCGACCTAGAAGGAGTCACGATGGCCCCGGAATCCGTCACCAAGCGCCTGAGCTTCCTGGACCGCTACCTGACCGCGTGGATCTTCCTCGCCATGGCGGTGGGTGTCGCAGTCGGCTGGGCGGCGCCCGGCGTGAAGGACTTCGTGAACACGCTGTCCGTCGGAACCACCAACATCCCGATCGCCATCGGGCTGATCGTCATGATGTTCCCGCCGCTGGCGAAGGTGCGCTACGAGCGGCTTGGTGAGGTGTTCCGCAACAAGAAGGTCTTCGGGCTCGCGATGCTGCTCAACTGGGTGGTCGCGCCGATGGTGATGTTCCTGCTCGCCATCACGTTCATGCGTGACTACCCCGAGTACATGGCGGGACTCATCCTCATCGGCATCTCGCCGTGCATCGCCATGGTCATCGTGTGGAACGACCTCGCGAAGGGCGACACCGAGTATGCCGCCGGGCTGGTGGCGTTCAACGCGATCATGCAGGTGCTCTTCTATAGCGTGTATGCGTGGTTCCTGCTGACGATCCTGCCGCCGGTCATGGGGCTCAAGAGCACCGTCGTGAACGTGACGATCGGGCAGATCGCGCTCAGCGTGTTCATCTACCTCGGGATCCCGTTCATCCTGGGCTTCGTCTTCCGCACGCTGATGGTGAGGGCGAAGGGGATCGAGTGGTACCACCGCGAGGTCGTGCCGCGCATCTCGCCGATCACGCTCGTGGCGCTGCTGTTCACGATCCTCGTGATGTTCTCGCTCAAGGGCCAGATGATCGTGGACATCCCGCTCGACGTGGTCCGCGTCGCGATCCCGCTGCTCGCCTACTTCGCGATCATGTTCCTAGGCGCGTTCTGGCTGCTGCGCCGCGTCACCGGCGACTACAAGAAGACCGTGACGATCGCGCTGACGGCGTCGAGCAATAACTTCGAGCTGGCGATCGCCGTGGCTGTGGCGGTCTTCGGCATCAACAGCGGGGCGGCGTTCGCGGCCGTCATCGGGCCCCTGATCGAGGTGCCGGTGCTGATCGGCCTCGTGAACCTGTCGCTGTATATGCGCGACCGCTTCTTCCCGGGTGAGGATGCCCGCCTGGTGTCGGTGTGTGCGGTCGAGGACCCGGAGGGTTCCTGCGACTAGTGGCAGCCGCCGCAGGAATGCGTGCCGTCGAAGACCACGACATCGCCGTCGATCATGCGCTGTACGGCGTCACCGATGCGCGGCGAGGCGTCCTCGAAGTAGACGCCGATCCCGGCCGCCTGAAATCCCGCGAGGGGTCGGGCGCCCATGCCGATAGCCACGATGGCGTCGACGCCGTTGGATGCGAGCAGCTCGACCGGGCGCAGACAGCCACCTTCCTCGTGCGGCGGGTTGGCAAGGATGCGGACGCCGCCGATCTTGCCATCCGCGACAGGGACGAGCGTGTAGCAGTCGCAGTGTCCGAAGTGGCCGGACCGCTCGCCATCGAGGCCGCCCGCGCCTGACGAGGGCACCGCGATAAGCGTGAAATCAGACATGTGATTCTCCATCCCTTGTCGGTACCGACTCTTCTCCAAGTGCTGTTGCCAAAACATCGGCGAGCCTGCCGGACAGGCGCTCACGCTCGCGCAGGTGGACGAGCCAGTCCTTCGCCACCTCGCGGCCATCGGCGGTGAGCTCGTAGTCCCTGCGTTGCGGACCGGACTCGCCCTCCGACCATGCGGAGATGACGAGCCCTTCATCCTCCAGACGCCGGAGAACCCGGTAGAGTCCGCCGGGGTCGACCTCGAGGTCGCCGTCCATGAGCTCGCTGATCTCCCGGCGCACGTCGTAGCCGTGCGCGCCGCCGCTGAGAAGTGCGGCGAACGCAGCGGGCTCGACGAGCGCTCCGCGGCCGCTCCCACCCGCGCGGCGACAACACGGACGCTCACCGCCCGGCATCGCGCTGCGCGCGCACCGGCCCTGTTCTGTGGATCCCGGTCCCATGGATGTCCTCTGCCGTCGCTGAACGCACCTAGATGTAGGTCACACTATATGCAGGGCGCACATAGTGGTCAAGGGAACAGCGCCCACGCTGCTTGCACGCATCGACCCGGAAAGGAGGGTGGCCCGAGATCAGCCTCGCTCCGACTCGGAGACCACCTCGGTCTTGATGAATCCCACCAGGCGCTGGAGAGCGCCAAACACGTTGTCGCGTATGTCCCCGGCGACGAGGACGGACATGATGTCATCGCCCACGGACAGCAGCCCCTCGTTGACCCAGGCGCGAACGGCGACCACGCCGTCCCAGGTCAGCGCCTCAGCCAAGACCTCTTCCAGCCGGGCCCGGTCGACAGTCAGCGTCATCTCGGTCACGGGATCGCCGGCCCGGGAGTAGCCGCGCACGATGCCCCGGTGGGCAAGCATCATCCCGATGCCTGCAGACGCGGGCGTTGCTTTGATCTCATCGATCCAGCCGTTGACGTCGGGGGTCTCCATGTCGTGCCCTTCTGCGAGTCTGTTGCGCGGGCGGATCTAGCGTGGCGGATCGCCGAGCGCCTCTTTGAGCGCTCGCGGGTCGAAGTCCACGACGCACGCGTCGCCGATCTCAAAGGTCGGCGTGATGACCTTGCCCGCGAGCTCCACGCAGCGCTTGCGGGCGTCGGCGTCCTCGTCGATGTCGATGACCGTGTAGGTGTAACCCGACTCGTCGAGCCACCGCAGCGCCCGGTGGCAATCTCCGCACCAGGACCTGCAGTAGACGACGCATTCCGGCTGTGTGCTCATGGTGTCCCTCGACGTCTCGTGCGGGGCCGCGCCTCTCGTGGCCCTCGGACAGGAATGTACCACTCGCGTGCGAACTCCTATGGTGTGAGTGCTCGCCCGCATGGAGGGCCGACCCCGGAAGGGGCACACAGTGGCAACCACACCACCTGTCATCGAGCGCTTCGACCTGGGGGACCCGCGCATGCGGGAGTTCGCGCGCTTGCCCTGGCGTCTGTACCGCGGCGACCCATGCTGGACGCCGCCGCTCATGATGGACCTCCTCGGCAACCGACTGCTCGGCGCCAAAGGCATCCTCACCGCCGCACATCCCTACCACCGCGAGGCCGAAGTCACGCACTTCATCGCGCGCCGGGACGGGCGTGCGGTCGGGCGCGTGTCGGCCTCGGTGAACCGGCGATTCAACGACCACTACGGGTCGACGATCGGGTTCTTCGGGTTCTTCGAATGCGAAGACGACCCCGAGGCCGCGAGCGCACTGCTCGACGCAGCGGCCACATGGCTGCGCGAGCGCGGGATGACCACGATGCGCGGCCCCGGCGAGTACTCCAACGCCACGCATGAGCGGCAGGGCGTGCTGATCGAAGGGTTCGAGTTCCCGCCGACAGTGGAACTGACCCACAACCCGCCCTACTACGCGGACCTGATCGAGGGCTGCGGCCTCGCGAAGGTGAAGGACTACGTCGCGTACATGGTCGATTTCGACACGGTACCCGCACAGCGCATCGAGCGCCTGGCCAGCGCGGTGCGCAAGCGCGCGAACATCGAGGTGCGCTGCGCGGACATGAAGCACTTCCGCGACGAGGTGGCGCTCATCGTGCGGCTCTACAACGAGGCGTGGGCGGCGAACTGGGGCTTCCTGCCTCTCACCGATGACGAGGCCGACGCGATCGCCGAGACGCTCAAGCCGATCGTGGACCCGGGGCTCGTGCGCTTCGCCTACATCGACGGCGAACCCGTTGCGGTCTTCGGCGCGATCCCCGACCCGAACTGGGCGCTGCGCCCCCGATGGAAGTGGTACGGCGACTCCGACGCGGTGCGCCTCGCACGCCTGCTGCGGATGCGCCGGCACATCCCGCGGGTGCGCCTGATGTTCTTCGGCATCCGACCGAAGTGGCGGCGGCTCGGCATCGACGCCGTGCTGTTCGAGGAACTCTACCGATACGCGGCGTCCCACGGCTACACTCAGGGCGAGCCATCGCTGCTGCTCGAGGACAACGACATGGTCATCCGCCCGTCGGCGGCCATGGGCGGTCACGAGTACAAGCGGTGGCGCATCTACGAGAAGGAGTTGTGACGCTGGTGCTCAACGCGATCGTGTTCGTCTGCGGTGCGGCGCTGATGGCGCTCGAGATGGTCGCCGCGCGTGTGTTGGCGCCGGCGCTCGGCAACTCCATCTTCGTGTGGGGCAGCGTCATCTCCTCGGTGATGGTCGCACTCAGCCTCGGCTACTGGCTCGGCGGACACCTGGCGGACCGCTTCGGCGCCTCCAAGACGCTCGCGCCCGTGATCGCCGCGGCAGGGCTGCTCACCTGCGCCGCTCCCATGATGGCCGGCTTCGCCCTCCCGTGGGCCGCCGACCTCGGGCCGCGCGCCGGCTCGCTCGCGGCCTCGGCGCTGATCTTCTTCGCGCCGTCGCTGCTGATGGCGATGGTCACGCCGTTGGGGCTGCGGCTCGCCGCCAGCAAGGGCATGGCGCACATCGGCCGGTCCGCCGGCTCGTTGTCGTCGATCTCGACCGGCGGGAGCATCGTCGGCACGCTCGCGACGTCGTTCTGGCTGATCCCGCTGCTGTCGCTGGAGCCGCTGATCGTCGCCATCGGGTTCCTGCTGCTGGCCGCCGCCGTTGCGGCCCTGCTGCTGCCG
This sequence comes from Coriobacteriia bacterium, assembly GCA_036508075.1. Lineage (GTDB taxonomy): Bacteria > Actinomycetota > Coriobacteriia > Anaerosomatales > PALSA-660 > PALSA-660. The sequence goes on along the minus strand of DATCIA010000059.1, from coordinate 1,412 downwards.
CTGCTCTACGAGGCCCACACTTCTCCCGAAGGGGCCTCTGAGCGCCACCTGCGCGCTGCAGGGCACATCGACCGCTCCGCGACCGCCGTGACCCTCGTGCTCCTCACCGCCGCGCTCGCACTCGGCGGATGGGTGCTATGGAAGGTGGCGCCTGCGCCGGCCGTCAACGCCATGGGCGAGACGGTGCTGTTCCGCCAGGACACGCAGTACCACCGGATCACGGTCACCCAGACGGGCACGACCCGCAACCTGCGGTTCGACGCCACGCGGCAGTCGGGCATGGACATGTCCGACGGACTGACGAGCCGCGTGCGCTACCCGGACTATATGCAACTCTCGCTCGCGCTCAAGCCGGACGCGAAGCGCGTGCTCGTACTCGGCCTCGGGGGCGGCGCGATCACCAAGCGCTTCTGGCACGACTATCCCGAGGTGAGCGTCGACAGCGTCGAGATCGACCCCACGGTGGTCGACGTGGCGCGGACGTACTTCGGCCTTCCCGAGGACGCGCGGTCGCGCGCGTTCGCACAGGACGCGCGCAGGTTCGTGCAGACGGCCACGGGCACCTACGACATCGTGATCATGGATGCCTACTACGCCGAGGCACTCCCCTTCCACCTCACCACCCAGGAGTTCTTCCGCGAGACGAAAGCGCGCATGTCCCCCGACGGCGTGATGGCCTACAACGTCATCAGCGCGCTGGAGGGCGACAAGAGCAAGCTGTTCCGCAGCCTCTACAAGACGGCCGGGACCGTGTGGACGCACCTGTGGGTGTTCCGCGTGAACGTGGGCCAGGGCGATGTCCCGACCGCGCGGCAGAACCTCATCGTGCTCGCCACCGATTCGGACACCTCGGGCGCCGAGCTGCTCGCGCGCGTACGGGCGAAGGTGGACGGCCGCGTGAAAGTGGAAGGCTTCGCCGACATGGCCGACGATATCTACACGGGCCTGGTCAAGACCACCGACGTTCCGATCATGACCGACGCCTACGCGCCGACCGACTCGCTCATCTCCGTCGAGTAGGGCCGGCGCGCAGACTCACCGGGTCAGTTGCAGCTGCCGCCGCAGGCACAGCCGCCGGCGGGCTTCGCGGCCTCGGGCTGCTTCTTCGCCTTCACGTCGCCGCACTTGGGACACTTCGCGGCCTCGGCGGGCTCGCAGCAGCAGCCGCCCTCGACCTGGAACGCAGTGCCGCATGCTTCACAGAGATATGACGTCGTTGCCATGGTTCGCTCCTTCTCGTTGTGTTGATGCACTACCTTAGACCATCGCCCGCGAGACGCCGTGCGAGCACGGCCGCGATCGCATCCGCATCGATGTCGCCCACGCACGCCACCTCACCGTCGACCAACACCACGGGAAAGTCACCGCGCGACGACATGACCGCGTCGATCGCCACGTGCTGTTCGTCCATG
>DATCIA010000058.1:0-25842 GCA_036508075.1 Coriobacteriia bacterium | reverse complement strand
CTCCTCGATCAGGAACGCCTGACGGGCGCCCGCCTGCATCGTCGCCTCGAAGACGGCGCGCTTCTCGACCTCGGTCACGCCGGAGGGCACGCACACGACCACGCGCGGCTTCGGCTGCCAAGGGAAGCGCTTCACGCGCGTCTTGTTGATGAAGTAGCGGAGCATCGCCTCGGTGACCTCGAAGTCGGCGATGACGCCGTCCTTGAGCGGCCGAATGGCGACGATGGAGCCCGGCGTGCGGCCGAGCATGCGCTTCGCCTCGATACCGACGGCGAGCACGCGCTTGGTGTCCTTCTCGACCGCGACCACCGAAGGCTCGATGAGCACGATGCCGCGACCGCGGACGGAGACGAGCGTGTTGGCGGTACCGAGGTCGACGGCCATGTCGGAACCCCAGGAGTTGAAGAACATGTCGATCAGCGACACGGTGAGTCCTCTCGCGGGCACGGCACCCGTGGTTTTCAGTTCAGCAGCGCCCGATCCGACGGGCGCACAGACACGCACGCATACGCGCGCGAACCCTCGAGGAGTCTAGCATAGCGAGGCCTTATTCCCTGTTCACGGGCGTGGTGTTGCCGTGGAGGTGCCATGTCCTTGCGGGCGCCGTCACAAGACGCCCATCTCCCTCAGCGAGACGTGAGCTCCTCCGTCGCCGATCACCACGTGGTCGATGAGCTCGATCCCCAGCACCTCCCCCGCCCGGGCGAGACGGCGCGTGAGCTGGAGGTCGGCGCCCGAGGGCGTGGGGTCTCCGCTGGGGTGGTTGTGCACGACGACCACCGACGCGGCGGAGACGAGCACGGCCTCCTTGAAGAGCTCGCGAGGGTGCACGATCGACGCGTTCAGGGAGCCGACCGATACCTCGACCATCCGCAGCAGCCGGTTCTTGGTGGAGAGCAGCAGCGCCCAGAAGTGCTCGCGATCCAATCCGCGCAGCTGTGTGGCGCAGAGGCGGACGACGTCTTCGGGCGTGCTGACGATCGGGCGTTCGGAGACCGGCCACGCCGAAGCGCGACGCGCGAGCTCAAGGCAGGCGAGCAGCCGGGCCGCGCCTGCCGGTCCCACACCCCGGACGCGAACGAGCTCCTCGGCCGAGACGCGCCACAGCCCGTCGGGCGAAGTGTGTGCATCCAGGACCGCGCGTCCCACGACGTCGGAACCCTCGGCCACCACCAATGCGACCAGTGCGGCGTCCGACAGCGAGTCAGCGCGCCCCGTGAGAACCGCGACGCGCGCATCGGCCGGCCGCGCGAGCAGGCGCGGAGCCATCTGCACCACCTTCCTTCCCTACCGTGTGCCGAACTCCGGGTACACGAGGGGAAGTCGGGAGAGCAGGAGACGCGACGCGTAGCCGATCACGAGCCCGCAACCGAGCGCGAGCAGCAGCGCGAACGGCGCCAGCAGTGCAGGCACCGCGCTGCCGGTCAGGACACAGGCCACGAGAAGCTGAGCGGTGACGTGCGCGGCGGCGCCACCGACCGACCAGCCGATCGGTGAGACCGAGCGGCGGCCGGCCAACCATGCCATGACCGCCCACGAAGCCACGGCCCCACCAAGCGCCATCGCGAAGGCGGGACCTCCGAGCGCGCCGGTCGCGATCGCAACGATCAGAATGCGCAACACGCTCACGCGCAGCGCGGCCGCCCGGCCGACGAGCGGAAGAGCTAGAACGACCGCGAGGTTCGCCAGACCCAGGCGCACGCCCGGGATCGGGAGCGCGGGAACGAGCGCCGTCTCGAGGATGCCGAGGATCGCGCCGACGGCGACGAGCATGGCGACGGTCGCGACCACGCGGGCGCTACCGGATGAGGGCGTCGGGCGCATCTGCCCTCCCTCCGATCCGGACGGTGACGCCGTTGGGCGCGCAGACGATCGCCATCCCGGCAGCCGCGATCGCTCCCCGCTCCACACAGAGGTGATCGCGGCAGTCCGACTCGGCCACGCGCACCGATCCGGCCCCGACGACCACCGTGACGGTACCGTGCAACCCGCGCACGTCCAGGCGCCGCGCTGCGTCGAGCGGCACCCGGTACGTCGCATACGGCCCCGAGATGACGGCGACAGCCGCATCGCCACCGGTCGCCATGCTCGCGAGCGGCCACGCGGCGATCGCCAGCACGGCCACGACGGCGACGACGATGCGGTCGCCGCGTGTCACGCGTCGGCCTCCCCGGTCCCCGCGGACGGCGCCTCTACCGCGCACTGCGCCGTGGCGGCCGCGACGGCGGACTCGTCGACCGAAAAGCCGGCATACGAACCTGCGAGGCCGTCCAGCGTCCCGGCGGGAGCCGACGCGGCCCGGCCCGTGACATCGATGCAGTCCTGCGGGCACGCCTCCACGCACGCGAAACACGAGATGCACAACTTGGGATCGAGGACGGCGAGCCCGTCGACCATGCGCATCGCGCCGGTCGGGCACGCCTTCTCGCACTTGCGACAGGCGATACAGCACATCGAACACGCGCCCCGGCGGTCCTTGACGGACTCGCGCGAAGCACAGCGCACAGCGACCGCCGCTTGGTCGTCCACGAGCGCCAGCAGGCCGCCCGAACCGCGCGGGCACTCCTTCACGCAGATGCCGCACCCCGTGCACTTCTCGAGGTCGATGACCGGCAGTCCACGCTCGTCGAGCGACATGGCGTCGAACGGACAGGCCGTCACGCAGTCGCCGAGGCCGAAACAGCCGGCGGAGCACGCGATGCTGCCTCCCGCGAGCTTGGCGACCGCCGCGCAACTGCGCAGTCCCCCGTGCTCATAGGCGTGCCGGGCGTTCGTGCCGCCGCCGCAATGCCGCACGGAGACGACGGGGATGAATTCGCAGCTCTCGCCGAGGAGCGCGGCGATGGCCTCGGCGGTCGACTTGCCGCCGGCGACGCAGGTGGTCGCCGGCGCGCGGCCGGCCGCGATCGCCTCCGCGGCGGCGAAGCACGACGGATTGCCGCACGCCCCGCAGTTGGCGCCGGGAAGCGCGTCGAGGATGGCCTCGATGTTGGGGTCCACCTCGATGGCGAACTTCTGGGCTGCGGTCGCCAGCAGCGCCACCGAGATGACGCCGAGTACCGAGAGGGCCGCGACCGCCTTCAGGATGAGTGTCAGGTCCACGTCGCCTCCCCTACAGCCCGAAGAGCGAGCCGAGTCCGATGTAGCCGATCGAGAGCAGCGCCGCCGCGATGAACGCCATCGGAGTGCCCTTCAGAACGTTCGGGACCGGCGCGATGTCCAGACGCTCCCGAAGCGCGGTGAAGCACAGCAGCGCGAAGCCGTAGCCGACGGCGACGCCCAGCGTGTAGATCAGGTTCTCACCCAGCGTGAAGCCGTACGCCATGTTCATCTTGAAGAAGCCCGGCTTGACGGCCTCGGTGGCGGCTGCGAGCACGGCGCAGTTGGTGGTGATGAGGGGCAGGTAGATGCCCATCGCGCGATAGAGCGCCGGCGAGTACTTGCGCAGGTACATCTCGACGAACTGCACGAGCGCGGCGATGACCAGGATGAACGCCGGTATGTAGAGGAACTCCCCCACGCCCAGCGGGACCAGCATCCCGTAATACGCGATCCACGTGGCCGTAGAGGCCAGCATCATGACGAAGATGACCGCCAGCGACATGCCGATGGCGGTGTGCATGTTGTCGGAGATCCCGAAGAAGCTACACAGCGCGATGAACCGGGTGAGCAGGATGTTGTTGACGAGCGCGGCACCGATCAGGAGCAGCGCGAGCTGGGTCACGACGTGCATCTACATCGCCTCCTTTCGCGCGGTCAGTCGTCTGTTGAGCGCGCGGGAGCCCGCCACGATGAAGCCGAAGAGCAGGAACGCGCCGGGGAACAGCAGCAAGATGTTGGGGCCGCGGTACGCCGGGCCGAAGCTGACCAGCGTGTTGCCGAGGAACACGAGGCTCCCACTCCCGAAGAGCTCCCGGAACGCCCCGAGCCCCGCGATGATGAGCGTGTAGCCCAGCCCCATTCCGATGCCGTCCGCGATCGAGAGCATCACGCCGTTGTGGTAGGCGAACGCCTCCGCGCGCCCCAGGACGATGCAGTTGACGACGATGAGCGGGATCCATACCCCGAGGAACGAGTAGACGCTTGGGAAGTAGCCTTTGAGCACCAGATCGACGATCGTGACGAACGCGGCGATGATCACGATGAAGATCGGGATGCGGACCTCGTCCGGAGTGAACTTCCGCACCGCCGAGATGAGCACGTTGCTCATCACGAGCACGAAGATGACCGCGATCCCCATGAACAACGAGCCCTCGAACTTCGCCGAGACGGCGAGCGTCGAGCACAGCCCGATCATCAGGACGGTGAGCGGGTTCTCGAGCGAAAGCCCGTTCTTCAAGACAGCCACGAACTGCTTCACTTGGCGCTCACCCCCTCCACTCCGCCGATGGCGGTGAACGCGGCGAGAGCCGCCTCCACACCCTTCCGCACGCCGCGCGACGACTTCGTCGCGCCCGTGATGGTGTCGACCTTGCGCGCCTCGTCGGCGCTCGCCAGACCCTTGAACCGGGGCAGGAACGTCTTGTCGTCCACGACCTTCGAGCCCAGACCCGGTGTCTCGTTCATCGACACGATCGTGACGCCCACGACTTTCCCGTTCCTATCCACTCCCACGGCCATGCGGATCGGTCCGCCGTAGCCGCGTGAACCGACGAGGAGACCCGCGCCGACGGTGGCGCCGGTGCCGTCGACCGCGCGGAAGAGGCCGTCGACGGTCACGTCGCCGGCAGCGGTGCTCGCCTTGGCCAGCATCGAGGCGTCCGCGATCTTCTCGAACGTCTTGGCCTCAGGCAGACAGGCCGTCAGCGACTTCTGTTCGGCCTCACGCGCCTGGGCCTCGATCGGGCCCTTGGTGAACGAGTAGGTCATCGCGAGCCCGGCGGCGGAAACGATGCACACCAGGAGCACCGGAAGACCGAGCCGGACGTAGATGTTGTCACGCATCAGCCTTCGCCTCCTTCGCGGGCTTGACCCAGCCGAACGGACGGGGCATGAACATCCGGTCGATGATCGGCGCGAGCCCGTTCATGAACAGGATCGCGAACGTCGTCGTCTCGGGCATCGGACCGTAGAAGCGCGTCACCGCGTTGAACAGCCCGCAGCCGATACCGAACACCAGGCGGCCCTTCTTCGTGATGGGAGACGTCACATAATCGGTGGCCATGAAGAACGCCCCGAGCACGACGCCTCCTGCGAGCACGTTGAAGATCGGGTCGGACCCGACCGCCCACGAGAGCGCGGCCACCGTGCCGATGTAGCCCAACGGGATGCGCCAGTCGACGATCTTGATGAGTATCAGGAAGAGCCCGCCCGCGATCAGGAGCGCTGCCGAGACCTCCCCGACCGAGCCGGCCAGGTTCTTCAGGAGCAGCGCGGGGTACTGAGCGGCCAGGTCGAACCCGTAGGCGCCACCCGCCGCACGGTCCGCGGCGGCCACGGCCAGACGGGTCGCCCCGCTGATGGCGTCGAACTTCCCGACGGCCGCCACATCGGGGACCGCCACGAGCCAGCCGCCCGCATAGGGCTTGAGCTCACCCATGACTCCGAGCCAGCTCAGCAACGCCACGGCACGGCCGACGAGCGCCGGGTTGAAGAGGTTGAATCCCAACCCGCCGAACATCATCTTGCCGAGCGCGATGGCGACGACGCCTCCGACCATGCAGATCCACCACGGAGTCATCGGCGGCATGCACATCGCCAGAAGGATGCCGGTGAGCAACGCGCTGCCGTCCATGAAGGTGTGGGGGCGACGCGCTATGGCGTTCCAGGCGAACTCGGTGCCGACCGATGCGAGGACGCACGCGGCGTAGACGATCACCGCGGGCATCCCGAGGCACACGACCGACCACAGCGCCGCGGGCGCGAGCGCACCGACCACGAGCAACATGATCCGTCGACCCGAGACGGTGCCGGCGATGTGCGGACCGGCCACGACCTGGCGGGCGCCGGCGATGGGCGGCATGTCCGCCGGAGCGATCTTCACGGGAGCGGGAGTGGCTTCGCTCATCTGCGCACCCCCTTCGTCATGAGAGCAGCTTTGCCGACACGCAGCAGCTGGAGCAGCGGCCGGTTCGTCGGGCACACGTACGAGCAGCACCCACACTCGATGCAGTCGAGCGCGAAGAAGCGCTCGCATCCGTCCCACATGCGCCGGTCCGCATAGTTGGCGATCGCGTACGGGTGCAACAGCATCGGACAAGCCTCCACGCAGCGCCCGCACCGGATACACGGCTGGTCGGCGTCCACGATCGGCGCCGCCTCGGCGGCCGTCAGCGCGACGATGCCCGACATCCCCTTCACGACCGGGACGTCCAGATCGCCGAGCGGCTGGGCCGTCATCGGACCTCCCGCGATCACGCGCGCGGCCGCAGGCGTGAGCCCGCCGGCCAACGCGAGGAGAGCGGAGACGGGAGTGCCGAGCGCAACACGGTAGTTGCCGGGCCGCCCGACCGCTCCGGAGACGGTGACGACGCGCTCGATGAGCGGCAGTCCCGTCTCGATCGCGTCGGCGAGCGCGGCAGCGGTCTGGACGTTGTGCACCAGGCATCCCACCGTCGCGGGCAGCTTGCCACCGGGAACGGAGCGGCCCGTGACCGCGAAGATCAGTTGCTTCTCCGCGCCCTGCGGGTAACGCGTGCGCACGGAGAGGACCTCGACACCATCTCCCGCGACGGCGCGCAGACTCTCGACGGCGTCCGGCTTGTTGTCCTCCACCGCGATCACCGTTCGGGCCGCGCCCACGGCCTCCGCTATGAGGCGGGCACCCGCGACCACGCGCTCGGGGGCCTCGAGCATCACCCGGTGGTCGCACGTGAGATACGGCTCGCATTCGCAGCCGTTGAGGATGACGGTATCGATGGGGGTGTGCTTGGAGGGCGCCAACTTCACGGCCGAGGGGAAGGCCGCGCCGCCCAGACCGACCAACCCGGCCGCGCGCGCCACGCCGTCCACGCCGGCCCGCGAAGGAACCACGGGCACGAACGCATCGCGGTCCTGCTCCGCGTCGACTGCGATCACGACGCACACGGAGCGGATGCCGCCGGGCGTGAGCGCGGTGACGATGCCGGTGACCTCTCCCGCGGCCGGCGCGTGCACCGGCGCGGAGATCATCGCGTCGACGTCGCCGATCACCTGGCCGCGCAGCACGTGATCGCCCTTGGCCACCAGCGGCGCGCAGGGTGCGCCGAGGTGCTGGCTCATCGGGACGGTCAACCGCTCGGGCAGCGGAGCGCGCTCGATCTGCGCACCGCTCGTAGCGGCTTTCCGGTCCGGCGGATGGATCCCGCCGTGGAACGTACCACCAGCCATGGACACCCCCTTCTTGTCGGCACCGCACCTTGTGGTACGCAACGCGCTCCCCGCCGTCGGCAGGGAGCGCCGGTGTGTGACGCGTCAGATCACTCCACGTCCCCGTGCAGCGTCATACGGCGCCGGCGGCGCCCTTCCTGCACCCTACACACATTCTTGATGCTTGTGTGGATCATCAGTGCACCGCGCAACTCAGGCACGGATCGTACGAGCGCACGAGTTCCTCCACGAGAAGGGTGAACTCCAGTGCGTCGCTGCCGGCGACATGAACAGGCGCCGCCCGCCGGGCCTCCGCGTGAAGGCCCGGTCGAGGCGATCGGCGACTACTCCCCGAAGAAGACCGAGATCTCGCGCTCGGCGCTCTCGGGCGAGTCGGAACCGTGCACGATGTTGGCGTCCATGATCAGGCCGAAGTCGCCGCGGATGGTGCCCGGCGCGGCGTCGCGCGGGTTGGTGGCACCCATGAGCTTGCGGCAGACCACGACCGCATCGGGACCGGTGAGGACCATCTTCACGACGGGCCCGCTGGTGATGTAGTCGATCAGTCCCGCATAGAACGGCTTCCCCTCGTGCTCGCGGTAGTTGGCCGCGGCCTGTTCGGCTGTCACACGGCCGAACTCGAGGCGCTCGAAGTGCAGGCCGGTCTCCTCGAACCTGGTGAGGATGCGCCCCACGAGCCCGCGAGCGACGGCGTCCGGCTTGATCATGATGTAGGTGCGCTGGTCCACGTGTTCCCCTTCGTGCGTTGGAATGGCTGTATACACACGCTCCGTGGTCGGAGCATCGTAACGAATGTTACAAACGGGGACAATACCCCGCGATGAGTAGATCCCGGGAGACGATACGCTGTGTCAGTCGGTGGTCGAGCCCCAGGCGTTCTTGACGCCCATGACCTTCCAGCCGACACCTTCGCGCGTCAGCACGACGTCGTAGGCGAGCTCGGCGCCCGTGTCGAACCTCACGATCACCCGCGCGGTGCTCTTCGTCGCGGAGCGGTCGACACCTGAGATGCGGTACGAAGCGAACGTGGCCGGGAGCTGGTCCATCTCGCGCTTGACGTTGGTCTGCGGCACCGCGACCCAATACTCGATGTAGGGCGCGCCGGAGCGATACGCGTCGAGCATCGATGAAACGGTGTGCCCCTGAGTCGGGTAGCCGTACCCCGCGTACAGCAGACCGCCGAAGACGCCGGCGATCGCGAGGACCACGAGCAGCGTGATCCCGACCCGCACGGCGATGCCGCGAGGGGTGAGCTTCGCGACCCGGGCGGCCTTGCGCTCGGCCCGGTCCGTCTCACGCATCTCGTCCTCGGAGCGGTCGAAGAAGGCCTGGGTCGCCTCACCGTCGGCGTCCGGAAGCGCGTTCGGATCACCGGTCGGCGGCATCGCGGGAGGCATCTCGCCCGTGGCCCATCCCTCGACCATCTCGGGCTTCACGATCTCGAACGACCCGGTCGCCATGAGGCGCTCGCGTCCGACCCTGCGCTGGGACTCCTCGTACGCCGCCAGCGTGTCGCCCGTGAGTTCGTGCCCGAAAGTGTCGCGGCTGCGCTCGAACTCGCGCACAGCCTCCTCGTAGAAGCCCATCGTGGAGTACGCCAGCGCGAGGTTAGCGGTCGCCTTCCCCTTCGCCGCGTAGTCCTCGATGCCGATCGCGGCACGGAAGGCCTCGAGCGCCTCTTCCGGTCGACCCATGGCCATGAAGGCCAGGCCGAGGTTGTTGAAGGACCTGCCGGGATCAGGGTTGCCGTCGGCCCATGCCGCCTGGCGGTAGGCCAGCGCCGCTTCGTCGTAGCGGCCCAGCTCGTAGAGGGCACCCGCGCTACCCTGGAGCGCCTTGTAGGGCGTGGCGTACGCGTCGTCCGCGAGCGCGGAGGTGTAGGCGGTCACGGCCTTCTCGTACTCCCCGGTCGCGCTGTGCGCGGCGCCCAGGTTCGCGAACACCGCGCCGCGGCGTTCGTAGTCGACATCGAGGACGGCGCGCTCGTAGACGGCGGCCGCATCGGTGAGACGACCGAGCTTCACGAGCGAGTTGCCTGCCTGGTGCAACGCATAGCCGGACCCCTCGATGGGCCTTCCATGGACCGACGCCAGAAACTCGACTGCGGCCGTGTCCCATTCGCCTGCGGCGTACGCGATCTCGCCGGCGGTGCGGTGTGGATCCTCCACGGGCGCTCCCTCTAGTCCTTCGTGACGGCGATCTTCACGATCTTGTCCCCGACCGCGAGGGCGTCGACCACGTCCATGCCCTGCGTGACAGCTCCGAACACGGCGTAGCTCCCGTCGAGATTATGGGCCGCGTCGAGTGTGATGTAGAACTGGGATCCCGCGGAGTCGGGAGCGTCGGACCGGGCCATGGCGATCACGCCGCGGTCGTGCAGCAGCCCCGTCTGCTCGAGCGGGATCGACCAGCCGGGTCCGCCGGTCCCCACGGGCGGCTGACGGGTCGTCAGCGCTTCGACGAGCGCCTCACGACTGAGGCCCTTGGTGAGCGGATCGCCCGCCTGGACCACGAAACCCGGGACGACGCGATGGACGCGCAACCCGTCGTAGAAGCCCGACTTGACCAGCTTGAGGAAGTTCGCGGAGGTGAGGGGCGCCTTGTCGGTGTTCAGCGCGACAACGATGACGCCCTTCTCGGTCGTGATCGTCACCTCGGGGCCGGACGCCGCGGGCGTGGAGGTCGCTTCGGCGGCGGGGGTCGAAACCGCAGAGCCCGGTGCCTGTGACGGCGTGCCCGAGGGCGCGCCGACGCACCCGGCCAGAAGGCCGAGAGCCGTCAGGAGCGCCACAGTCGCGGCGATGCGGGGTCTGCGAGACATCGAGCGACATAGTAGCAGGGCCGTGACCGCCGCCGCCACAGACACGACGGAGCGCCGGGTCCGTGGCCGGTCTCCGACTCCCCCGTTTCCAGACTCCCCTCGCGCGCGGGGGTGGTGCTAGTGTGTATCGCGTCGCGCCGCTGCAAGGCGACGCGCACGCGGAAGTCACTCCGGGAGAGGGACCACCGACCATGCCCGGAGGGTAACGCCACAACCCGACGTGTGGAGGCGATGACTCATGGGAGCACCGAGCACCGACAAGGTCCGGAACGTCGTCCTTGTAGGCCATGGAGGCGCGGGGAAGACTTCGCTCGCCGAGGCGATGCTCTTCATGGCCGGGGAGACCAAGCGCCTCGGGACCGTCGACGACGGACACTCGTCACTCGACTACGACCCTGAAGAGATCAAGCGACAGATGACCGTGAACCTGTCGCTCGCACCCGTCATGCACAAGGGCGTCAAGATCAACATCATCGACACCCCCGGCTTCGCCGACTTCACGGGCGACGCGATCGCAGGCATGGAGGCCGCCGAGATGGCGCTCTTCGTCGTCGACGCGGTCGCCGGCCCCCAGGTGCAGACCGAGCGCCTGTGGGAGGTCGCCGGGCAGATGGGCATAGCCCGTGCTGTCTTCGTCAACCGCATGGACAAGGAGCACGCCGACTTCGGCGCCGTGATGGCCAAGCTCGAGGCCGCTTTCGGTCACCGCGTGGGCGCCATCCAGATCCCGATGGGAGCCGAGGCCGACTTCCACGGCGTCATCGACATCATCCGCCTGAAGGCCTACCACCACGAGGCCGACGGCGAGCACATGGACGACATCCCGGGCGAGTTCACCGGCGCCGTCGACAAGGCGCGCGAAAAGCTCACCGACCTGGTGGCCGAGGCCGACGAGGCCCTGATGGAGAAGTTCCTCGAGGGCGAGACGCTCTCCCAGGACGACCTCGAGAAGCTTCTCGGGCTCGCGATCGCGCAGGGCATCATCGTGCCGGTGTTCGTCGGGTCGGCCCTGAAGCTGCAGGGCGTCGAGGACCTCATGGACGAGATCGTGACCTTCTTCCCCGAGCCCACCGCGCACGGCCCGCTCCCCACCGTGGACGGAGGGTCGGTCCCCTTCGCCGAGTCGGGCGCCACCTCGGCGTTCGTCTTCAAGACGCTCTCCGACCCGTACCAGGGCCGCCTGACGTTCGTGAAGGTCGTCTCCGGTTCGGTCACCCCCAACCTGGAGCTCATCGACTCGCGCACGGGCAAGAAGGAGCGCCTCGGACACGTGCTCAAGATGACGGGCAAGGAAACGAAGGATGTCGACTCCGTGCCCGCCGGCGACATCGCGGTGCTGCCCAAGCTCGGCGACGTGATCACCGACGACACGCTGTCCGCCAAGGGCGATGTGGAGTTCGCGGGGATGCCGCTGCCGGATCCGCTCTTCGACGTCGCGATCCGCGCGAAGAACAAGGCGGACGAGGACAAGCTCGGCACGGGCATCAACAAGATCGTCGAGGAGGAGCCGACCTTGCGCGTCCGGCGCGATCCTGAAACGCACCAGACCGTGCTCAGCGCGCTGGGGGACAGCCAGGTCGACGTCGTGATGGCGCGGCTGCGCGCCCGGTTCAGCGTCGATACGGAGCTCGTCGACATGCGCATCCCCTACCGCGAGACCGTGCGCAAGATCGCGCAGGCCCAGGGCCGCCACAAGAAGCAGACCGGCGGGTCCGGACAGTTCGGCGACGCGTGGCTGCGCATCGAGCCGAACCCGGGCAAGGGCTACGAGTTCCTCGACGAGATCGTGGGCGGACGCATCCCGCGTCAGTACATCCCCCACGTGGACAAGGGCATCCAGGACACGATGCTGCAGGGCGTGCTCGCGGGCTACCCCGTGGTCGACGTCAAGGTCGCCGTCTACGACGGCTCATACCACGCGGTCGACAGCTCGGAACTCGCGTTCAAGACGGCGGCCCGCATCGGCTTCCGCGCCGCCGCCGAGAAGGCCGACCTGGTCCTGCTCGAGCCGATCGCGCATCTGACCATCACGGTGCCCGACAAGTACGCCGGCGACGTCATGGGCGACATGTCGTCCCGTCGCGGACGGGTCAACGGCATGGAGGGGGTCGGCAGCAAGCAGCTCATCAAGGCGTCCGTCCCTTACGCCGAGGTCGTCCAGTACGCACTGCTCCTGCGCTCGCTGACCCACGGCACCGGAACCTACACGATGGAGATCGGCGAATACGCCGAGGTACCGCACGAGATGTCCGCCAAGATCGTGGCGGTGCACAAGGAGCAGCTCGAGAACAAGGAGTAACGGGCGCGTTCCCGCCCTCTAGCGAGAGCGAAGGTCCGGCGCACCCGCGCCGGGCCTTCGTCGTTATGGGTGATGGTGCCCTGTGCAGGACTCGAACCTGCGACCTTCTGCTCCGGAGGCAGACGCTCTATCCGCTGGGCTAACAGGGCGTGAGGTGACCGAGGGCATACGGTAGCACAGCGGCCGCCGCGGCTGCTACCGCACGAGCCGTTTGGGCTATGCTCTTGCGCAAGGCGCGAACACCCCAGGGAGGCAACGACGATGGCGCAGGCCCGGCACCTCATCATCGTGAACCCGCAGGCCTGCCACGGTGAGGCCGAGCAGCTCGGCCCCGTCATCGAGGCCCTGCTTGCGAACCTGCCCCACGACACCGCCACCACCAACGCCCCCGGGCACGCCACCGAGATCGCGGCCGGCGCCGCGGACTACGACGTCGTGGTGGCTTCCGGCGGCGACGGGACCGTCCACGAGGTGCTCAACGGCCTCATGCGGATCGACGCCGACCGGCGCCCCGCGCTTGCCGTACTCCCCACCGGATCCGGGAACGACACCTGCCGCACCCTTGGTGTCCCGTTGGATCTCACGGCCGCGGCAGCGCTGCTGTCGACCGGCGAGCAGCGCCGCTACGACGTCGGCGCATGCAACGGGATCTTCTTCAACAACTCCTTCGCGGCCGGCCTCGATGCCAAGGTCACCGCCAAGGCCGTCGAGTACAAGGTCACCAAGCGCCGCAGTGGCCTGTGGCTCTACCTGACCGCCCTGCTCCACGTGCTGTTCAACGATCTCGGCGCCTTCAAGCTCGACATCGCCTTCGACGGGGAACCCGCGGCACTCTACGACACTCTGATCGTCGCCATCACCAACGGGCCGACCTACGGCGGAGGCTTCAAGATCACGCCCGGCGCGGACGCGACCGACGGCGTGTTCGAGGTGTGCATGATCGACCCGCTGGGACTGGGCCAGGCGCTGTGGCGCCTTCCCTTCGTCATCGCCGGCAAGCACACGAAAATGCCGGTCGTGCACATGTCCCGCCACACGTCGGCGGTCATCGACAGCCCTGTTCCCCTGCCCGCGCAGATCGATGGCGAGGTGCTCTTCGAGCGCCGCTACGACGTCACCATGCTGCCCGGCGCGATCGAGTGTGTCGTGCCGGTGAGGGCCTAGCGGTGGATCCCGCCGCCCTCGCCGCAGCGGCTGCGTCCCTGGTCACCGGCTACCTCATCGGATCGATCCCGTTCGCCTACATCATCGTCCGGCTGGTCAACGGCGAGGACGTCACCGCGCACGGCACGGGCAACGTCGGTTCGATGAACGTCCGGCGCACGACGGGCTCGTGGAGCTGGTTCGGCGTGGCGATGTTCTGCGACGGCTTCAAGGGCCTCATCCCGGTGGCGATCGTCAAGTCGCTCATCGGCTTGGCCGTGCTCGTCCCGTTCGGAGTCCAGATCCACGGAGGGCTGACGCTCGCGGTGCTGGCGGCGCCCGCGATGGTCCTCGGCACCGTGCTCGGCCACAACTACTCCTTGTGGATGGCCGTGATCCACAAGCGCTTCTCCCGAACGGGCAAGGGCCTAGCGACGGGCGCCGGCGCGCTGCTCGCCTACGACTGGCGATACTTCGTCGCGGTCGTCGTCGTCGGACTGGCGATGATCGCCATCACGCGCTACATGATGGCCGGGCAGGTCACTGCCGCCTTCACGCTTCCGGTCGCTGCGCTCGTCCTCCGCTCGCCCGACTGGCCCTTCGCGCTGTTCATGGGCTTGCTCGTGTACGCCGCGCACCACCGGCGCTTCATCGGTCTGCTGCAGGGCAGGGAGCCGAAGCTCTACGTCGACGACCGTATGGGACCGCGAGGCTGACGCCCGCCGGGCACCGTGCGAGCAAAGAGCCGGTCCCCGCGGAGGGGGCCGGCTCTTGTCTCACAGGGATGTCTCGACCCTAGAGAGTGATGGCCTCGTTGGGGCAGACTTCCTGGCAGGTGCCGCACTCGGTGCAGTCGTCCGGACGGGTCAGGAGGGCGACATCGCCCAGATCGAGAGCGCTGGACGGGCACTCGTCCACGCAGATGCCGCATGCGGTGCAAAGATCGACGTCAACGACGGGCTTGCCCATGTGAACAACGTCCTTTCCTATGTGTGTGATCGCGGCCCAAGGCCTCTTCCGTGGAAGCCCGGGCGTTGCAGGATTCTAGCACCGCAGGCATCCCGGACGCGACAACGGGAGCGTCAGCGCGCCTTGTCGGCGATCTCCTCCGGGCTCCAGAAGCAGAACGGGTAGGTACGGTCGGTCAGGATCTCGCTGGCCAGCTGCATGCGCCGCAGCTCCTCCAGGTCGGACTCCATCTCCTGGCCCCAGGGCGCGAGCAGCTCGGAGAGCCGTGCGTTGACCTCGCGGATGCGGGCGCCCACCGCCTTCTTGTCCGCGTCCGGCGCGGCGATCGCCCGCACGAGCGACGCCTTCTCCTCCTTCAGGGCGGCAGCGGCCGCGTGCTCGGCCGTCGTTTCGAACTCGATGTCGTCGAGCATCTGGTCGGGGTTCTGCCGCAGCCGGTTGAGCGCCATCGTGGCCGCCTCGACCTCCGCGTCGGTAACGACGCGCGCTCCCAGCGGCAGGTAGACCGTCATCGACGCGACCACGAACGGAGTGGGTTCGATGCCGAGGTAGCGGCGGAAGACGTCATCCGTGACCTGGTCGTAGCGCCCGCCGCCGACGCCGTGGATGAACAGGTCCGCCACGAGCAGACGGGTGAACAACGTCAGCGCGAGCGCCTTGGGAGCCAGGGAGAGGCCCGCCTCCAGCAAACGATCAGGCGCGCTGGCCGCGTCGGCGAGGTCGCAGACATCGTCGCCGTCGACCACGAGCGCGGGCCGATCGCCCGTCCGGGCCCAGACCGTGCGACGGCCCTTCTCAAGCAGCCAGAAGGGCAGCTCGACGAGGTCGCCCTCGCGGCCGAGGTCCGGGAACGGCTGCGCGGCGCCGCGCGTCCCGGTGCGCTGCCGATAGTCGGCCAGCGCACTGTTGTAGGCGCCCGCGAACACCGTTGCGTCGAGGGCGAGGTGGGCGACGAACGTGGCGAACGCCCGTGACCGCGCCATCGCGGTCACGGGGAGTTCGAGGTAGTCGGACCCGGCGGACGCCTCGAAACGCCGCCGTGCGAACGTGACGAGTTCCGCCAGGTTCCGCGCGTGCGGAAGTGCGGCGCGCATGCCGTCGCAGAAGCGTGCGAAGTGATGCCCGAGCGCGGGAGCCGAGAGCGTGGAGAGGTGCTCCGCGCCGGCCTTGCAGAACAGCTCCACGTCGCTCAGGGAAGGGACCGGGGCACACGCATAGCAGCCGTCCGCCTCCCCGACCGCGAGATACGCACGACAGACGCGAACCTCGGGCCGCAGACACGGCGAGTGGACCTCGAGCGCCTCGAACCCGTCGGAATCCACCACCAGGTCGATCGCGGTCGCACCCGTCTCGTCGGACAGACGCTGAAGCAGGAAGTCCTTGATCCAGACTCCGGGGTGGTAGAACTCGGGCTGGTGGCCCGTCACAACGACGAGCTCGAGATCCTCATCCGCGGGGCGGATCGGCGTTCCGATCCACGCGGAGAACGAACCCGCCTCTGCGAGCGCCTCGCGCCTGGCGAGCGCACGCAGCTCCGAGACGGGCACGCCGCACAGGCTCGCGTCCCACGTGCCCGCGATGCGCGCGCCCTCGCGCGCGCGCTCCGCCCACTCGTCGTACTCGGGGCGTGTGACGACCTCCCCGTGGCCCGACGGCAGGGTCTGCCGGATCCGCGTCACGTCTACACCAGGTCCCTGATGTCGCGGATGCCGATCTCCTCGCGCGAGAAGAACGGCTCACCACCCTGAGTCCCGATCAGTGCGCCCCACACGCTCGCCTGGCCGGTGACCCAGTCCAGCACGGAGGCGTTGGCCGTGTCCGCTCCGAACTGCGACTCGTAGCAGGCGAGTGCGGCCGCCTTGACCGGCAGGGTCTCGGTCACGTCGACGATGAACGATGGCTTGGCGAGCAGCCGGAGATGTACCGCGAAGTAGTGGTACACGCGGGCCGGGAAGTGGGGCTCCCCGGTCATGTCCGTCTTCACGAACTTCGCGTAGAAGCGCGCGGCCTCCACGATCGCGGAGGCCGCGATGTGGTCGGGGTGCGCGTCGATCGGGTACGGCGCGAAGAGCACGCGCGGGCGGTGCTCGCGGATGACCTCGGCGAGCAGCGTGCGCGCGTCGACGGTGTCGGCAAGCTCGCGGTTCGTGAGCGGCAGCATGATGCGGCTCCCCACGCCCAGCGTCTCGGCGGAGCGGGCCGCCTCCGCCACGCGCAGTTCGTGCGTCCCGCGCGGTGTCGGCTCCCCGTCGGTGAGGTCCACCATCACGACGTCGAGCCCCTGGGCGACCATCTTCGCGACCGTCGCGCCCATGCCGATCTCCACGTCGTCGGGGTGCGCACCTATGCAGATGACGTCAGCCATCGATGATCCCCGTCTCTTCTCGGTCGGAGGGCGCCGGGCCGGCGAGCGCCCGCTCCCATACCTGCAGGTAGTAGGCCATCCGCCGCTCCGGGTCGTCGAGGTCCTGCCCGAACGAGCGGTCGTGGTCCATGTAGATCCGCTCCACCGGCATCTCGCACACGGTGAGGCCTGCCCTCCAGGCGCGGGCCCAGAACTCGAGCGGCATCGCGTATCCGGGCTCGTCCACGGCGACACGGTGCAGCGCATCGACCCGGTAGGCCTTGAACCCGCAGAAGGAGTCCGTCAGCCCCCAGCCGGTGGCCCCGTTGATCACAGCAGTCACGCGGGTGTTGACTTCGCGGCGGTCAGGCGGCACGACGCCGGCCTCCCCGCTTCCCGACAGGTACCGTGAACCCGAGACGATGTCCGAGCCGCAGCGCCGCAGCTCTTCGCAGAACTCGTTGATGTGCCGCGGTTCGTGCTGGCCGTCACAGTCCATCGTGATGATCGTCTCGGCGCCCAGGCCGAGCGCGGAGGCGAAGCCGCTGCGCAGCGCAGCGCCGTACCCGCGGTTCTGGCCGTGGCTCACGAGCATCACGTCGTGCCGGGCGGCCACGATCTCGGAGGTGCGGTCCGTCGACCCGTCGTCGACGATGATCACCGTCCCGTCGAAGCGCGCCCGAACGGCCGTCAGGACCGCCTCGACCATCGGCTCCTCGTTGTAGACCGGCATCACGACGCAGGTGGTGTCCGAACACGAACCGCTCATGCGCCCTGCTCCGCGCCGTTCACGCGGGGACCGGGCTCCGACGGAGGGACCACGCGAAAGCTCGTCGTGACCTTGACCTGCGGGCCGAGCGTGCCCTTCACCGAGCAGTACTTCGTCTCCGAGAGCTCGATGGCGCGGGCGACGGCGGCATCGGGGATGTCGACCCCCGTGACGACGTACTCGAGCGCGATGTGGTTGTAGTAGTGAGGGTAGTCATCGACGAACTGGTCGCCGTTGACCGTGATCTCAACACCCCGGACGTCCAGGCGCTTCTTCTCGAGCACGCTCACGACATCCATCGCCGTGCACCCGGCCAGCCCATAGAGTACGAGCTCGATCGGGCGGATGCCGGTGCCCTCCCCCGCGCCCGACGCGGGCCCGTCCATCACGATGCCGTGCCCCTGCTCGTCCCAACCCACGAACTGCCTGCGTCCGACCCATCTCACGTGAACGGTGTCCACGGTTGTCCTCCTCGTGTCGTTTCGTCGCCGGCGCACTCACCGACGCTTCCCATTATCCCCGTAGCGCCCTCCCCGCGACGCGAAGGCGCTCACGCCCTGCTTGCGGGCCGTGAACGCCTTCGAGGCGACGGTGCGCCGATCGCAGGATCAGCCCTGGATGGGCCGTCCCACCATCGCCGCGAGTTCGCGAGGTTCCTTCGCCTTGCTGATGGCCTCGTCGAAAGTCACGAGACCCGCGGTGAGCAGGCGCTTGATGTCCTGGTCCAGGGTCTGCATCCCGACGGACTGCGCTCCGTGGATGATGGTGGGCATCTGGTGCGTCTTGCCCTCGCGTATCAGGTTCGAGATCGCAGGGACCCCCAGCATGATCTCCATCGCCATGGTGCGTGACACTCCGTCTGCCGACTGCAGCAGCACCTGGGATAGGACGCCCTCGAGCGTCGCGGAGAGCTGCATGCGGATCTGCTGCTGCTGGTGGGGCGGGAATACGTCGATGATGCGGTCGACGGTCTCGGGACCGCCCGTCGTGTGGAGCGTCGCGAGCACGAGGTGACCCGTCTCCGCGGCGGTGATCGCGGCGGAGATCGTCTCGAGATCGCGCATCTCCCCGACGAGGATCACGTCCGGGTCCTGGCGAAGGACGCGACGCAGCGCGGACGCGAACGAGCGCGTGTCGGTGCCGATCTCGCGCTGATTCACGTAGGCCTTCTTGTTGCGGTGCATGAACTCGATCGGGTCTTCGAGGGTCACGATGTGGACCGGACGGGTCGCGTTGATGTGGTCGATCATCGCGGCCAGCGTCGTCGACTTGCCCGAGCCCGTGGGGCCCGTGACGAGCACGAGCCCGCGCGGACGCTCGGCTAGGAAGCGGCACACCTTCGGCAGCTTCAGGTCGTCGAGGGACGGGATGCTCAGCGGGATACAGCGGAACACGGCGCCCATCGAGTTGCGCTGCTGGAACACGTTGGCGCGGAATCGCGACAGACCCGGGATCGAGTAGGCGAAGTCCAGTTCGAGTTCGGCGTCGAAGCGGCGGCGCTGCTCCTCGGACAACAGCGTGAGGATCAGGTCCTGGGTGTCCTTGGGCGTCAGCGGCTCGCAGTTCTCCAACGGGTGGATCTCCCCGCGGATCCGGAGACCCGGAGGGCTGCCTGCGGTGAGATGGAGGTCGGAGCCCTCGCGGTCCAACAGCGTCCTGAGCAGGTCGTCGACGTTGAGATCGTCGGCGCGCGATCCCGGGGGCTTTGGCCGGGAACCGACCGTCAACCTCGGGTCGACCGGCTCGGCGGCGCCGGCCGGCGCGGCGGACTGGGTCGAGGACGCGGGCGGTTTGGCGGAGACCCGCTTGACCGTCGCCAGAATCTCGGACGGCTCCGCGGAAGCCGCGAGCACGCCGGCCGCGCCGGCGTCGCGTGCGCGCACGCTCGCGGTCTCGTCGGCGACGGCCACCAGCATGACGATCTGCGCGTCGAGCAACTCGTGATTGTCGCGCAGCTTCGCGCACAGCAGGTATCCGTCGTCGTCCGGGATGTCGGCGTCGACGAGGATGACGTCGGGATGCTGCGACGTCGCTATCGCGGCCGCACGCGCGCCCGACATCGCACTCAGGACGATCACGTCCGGCGCCTTGGCGGCGAAAGACGCCTGGATGCGCTCGTAGAGCGCCAGGTCGTCGTCGACGATGAGCACCTTCAGTTGAGCCACGGTCGGTCCTTCCTCAAAGGATCGTGCTCCCCCACTCCCGCGGTACGCGCGACAAAAGCGCGGCCCGCGGTGAGCCACATGTCTAGTATCGGCCTGCGGACGCGAGAGGTGAAGCACGGGAATCGGGCGAAGCGTCCGGCTGCCGTACAATGGCCGTCCAGACTCCGAAGGGCACCGATGACGATGATAGGCTCTCTCCACCTCGATGGGCTGGCTCACGGCGGGTCGGCTGTCGGACGCGCCGAGGACGGTCGCGTTGTGTTCGTGAAGGCCGGCTGCCCCGGCGACATCGTCGACGTCGAGGTCACCGCCGACCACGGACGCTACCTCGAAGCCGGCATCGCGCGGATCGTCACGCCGTCGGCCGAGCGACGCACCCCTCCCTGCCCGTACTTCGGCCGCTGCGGTGGCTGCCAGTGGCAACACATCTCCTACGGGGCGCAGGCCGAGGCCAAGCGCACCCAGGTCGCTGACAGCCTCGCGCGGATCGGCCGGATCGAAGGCTTCGAGGTCGACCCGACGGTCAGCGGCGCCTCTCCCTACGGGTATCGCAACCGGCTGGAGTTGCGTGTCGCCAAGCGCGTGGACGGCTCACCGCTGATCGGCATGAGCGCCGCGGGCACGGACGAGATCGTGCCCATAGACATCTGTCTGCTACTCCCCGAGCGAGCGCGCAAGACGCCGCGCGCGATCACCGGAGCGCTCCGCTACCTGGCCGGTCGTGCGCCGTTCGACATCGACCGCGTCGCGATCAGGGTGGCCGCGCGCACGCGCGACCTGGAGGTCGACCTGTGGGGTCCGCCGGGCGCGTTCCCGCGTCATGCGGTGGCCAAGACCTTGGCCGACGCCGTCAGGACGACGTGCGTGACGCGCGTGCTGGTCAAGGGCGACCCCAAAGAACGCGCCGACCTCAAGGTCGAGGTCCTCTCGGGGCGCGGGTTCTGGCACGAGCGACTCGGCGCATACGACTACAAGGTCTCCGCCCCGAGCTTCTTCCAAGTGAACACCCTGTTGGCCGAGACCCTCGTGGCCATGGTCATCGAGCGGCTCGAAGCCGACGGCTCGGACCGCGTGCTCGACCTCTACGCTGGTGCCGGCACCTTCACGCTGCCTCTAGCGGAGATCGCCGGGGAGGTCGTGGCCATCGAGGGTGCGGGCTCCGCGGTCCGCGACCTGCGCGCGAACATCGAATCGGCCGGCGTGTGGGCCGACGTGATGCCCGGAGAGGCCGCACGCGCGCTCGCCGACGCAGGGCACTTCGACCTGGCCGTGGTCGATCCCCCGCGCGCGGGGATGACCGAGCCGGTCCTGAAGGGACTCGTTGCCACGGGAGCGCGCCGTATCGTCTACGTGTCGTGCGACGCGGCCACGCTCGCACGCGACGCTCGTGCGCTCACGGAGGCCGGCTACCGGCTGACCTCGGCCACGCCGATCGACCTGTTCCCGCAGACTTGGCACATCGAGACCGTCGCGGTGTTCGAGCGGACCGCCTAGCTTCCTAGACGAGTCGTCCGACCTGCGGGAAGTCCGTCACATGGGCGTCGTGCGGCGCGTCGTCCTGGTCGGCCGTCATGTCGGCGCCGGCCGCGTGCATACCCTCGTGGTCGCCTCCGGCCCACATCGGCGACGCGCTCAGGTCGTAGACGCCTCCCTGGTACGCGACATAGGCGGGATGGCCGTCCTTGCCGTCGAAGGTGGCGAGTTCCTCAGCGGTGAAGTCCTTCATGCGGATGCGTCCTCTCGATGGATGACGTGTACCCTGCCCTCGCACCCGTCGCGACGGATGTCGGGGCACTTGGTAATCTACCCGACTTTCGGTGTGCGAAGCCGTGGGGAGAGCTCGGGCCCGGTGCTACGATTGCGCCCACGACGAACCGACCTCGGCGGAGGAAGACCCTTGAAGCTGCGCGGCGTACTGTTCGACCTCGACGGGACCCTTCTCGACCTCGACCTCGACGCCTTCCTGAAGCGCTACTTCTTCGCGCTGGGCTCAACAGCCTCCCCGCACTTCCCCGGCATCGACTTCATGGGGGCCGTGCTCGCCTCGACCTCCGCCATGCAGCGCCCGCATCCCGGCCGCACGAACATGGACGTCTTCGACGAGGACTTCCGCGAGCGTACCCGGATCGACCTGGCTGACCACCGTGAGGTGCTCGACGCCTTCTACCGCGACGTGTTCCCGAAGCTCGGTGACGGCTACGGCCCGGCACGGGGCGGGCTGGCCGCGATCGAGAGTGCGAGGACGCTCGGCTTGAGGGTGGCAGTCGCCACACAGCCCATCTTCCCGGCGGCGGCGATCGCGCACCGGCTGGCTTGGGCGGGACTCGCCGGCGTCCGGTTCGATGCGGTCACGACCTACGAGACGATGACCGCATGCAAACCGCAGCCCGCCTACTTCGAACAGACGGCTGCGATGATCGGCTGCGAGCCGGAAGCGTGCATGATGGTGGGAGACGACCGCTCTCTGGACCTGCCGGCGGCCGACGTCGGCATGCGGACGTTCTACGTCGGAAGCGACCCTGAAGCGATCGCGGATCACTCCGGCACGCTCGGCGATCTCGCGGGTCTGCTGCGCCGCCTCGTCTGAAGAGCGCGCGGGAACGCTCGGCGCGCTACTTCTCCGGCAGGAGGGTGATGAGCGCCACCCAGGCGCCGTCGAGCCGCTGATCGTACGAGTAGGAGACGCGACCGCGCGTCTCGCGCCGCAGCTCCATCTGATAGCCGAGCCCCGCAGGCTCCGAGTCGCAGATGACGACCACCGTCTCGGTGGCGCCCATCGAAAGCAGATGGTCGACGGTCGTCATGATCAGCGGACGCCGCAAAGCAGGCGTCAGCGCTCTGATGTCCATCACGAGCCGCGGCCCCTGCACCGACACGCGAATACCTCCGTGAAACGTCACCCGCCCGCGCTCCCCCGGCGGCGCGTGTTGTGCATCATACGACATCATGGCTGGGGTTCCGCCACGAGCGTTCGTGAGGGGCTGATGAATCGGTTGCGGCGCGCCCTCGGCGGGCGACTGGGTATTGTGCGTAGGCTCACAAAGCCGCAGACTTCTACGGTAGGAAGCGGCACCGGTGTCGTGAGGGGTGGTCATGGTCTACAAGCACGTCGGTCGTACGGGCGTCCGGCAGCGCGCGAGCGCGCGTCCGTATGCGGCCAAACCCCTTGTTGCTCTCACCGCTTGAACCGGGATCCGGGCAGGTCTGCCCGCCGCTGTTCGGCCGCGTCCGTCAAGTTTGTGCGCGTCGCGTCGCGTCGCCGTTCCACACCGACCCTAGAGGGTGGTGGGAGCGGCGTTCTGGCGTCGTGACCCGCACGGGGCAAGCGTCGGTTTTCGGAGGGATGAGGAAGGAGGACGGGGATCGGTCTCGGACGCCGTTGCGCCCTGAAGGGCGATCGGAGGTCCAAGCCAACGCGTTTGTCCGACCGTTGGTTCGTGTCGTCAACGCAAGGAGGTGTATGGGATGGCGCAAGAAGCGCGAGCGGATTTCAACGAGAAGCTCGCAGCGCGGGGCGTCTCACGTCGTGACTTCCTGAAGTACTGCGGATCGGTCGCGGCTCTGCTCGGGATGTCCGAGATGTATGCCCCGCAGATCGCCGCAGCAGTCGAGAAGGGCGCGCTGCAGCCCGCTCTGTGGATGGCTCATGGTCTGTGCACGGGGTGCACGGAGTCCATGGCCCAGGTCGACTCTCCTGACGTGCCGACCGTGGTGCTCGACCTTCTCTCAGTGAACTACTGGGAGACGGTCATGGCAGCCGCGGGCACGCAGGCCGAGGACAACATC
Organism: Coriobacteriia bacterium; assembly: GCA_036508075.1. Taxonomy (GTDB): domain Bacteria; phylum Actinomycetota; class Coriobacteriia; order Anaerosomatales; family PALSA-660; genus PALSA-660. Next base: position 2,238 of record DATCIA010000058.1, on the reverse strand, counting down.
AAGGCCACCGTTGCAAAGGGTGGCTACGTCGTCATCGTCGAGGGTTCGGTCATGACCGGAGACGGCGGCAACGTCCTGCGCATCGGTGGCCGCCCCGGCATCGATGAGCTCAAGGAGGTCGCCGCGAACGCCGCTGCTGTCATCGCCGTGGGCTCGTGCGCGGTCGACGGTGGATGGGTCGCCGGCAAGTGGGGCGGCGACACCGCCAACATGGTGGGTGCCACCGGCGTGACGAAGTTCTTCGCCGACAACGGCATCAAGGCTCCGGTCATCAACCTGCCCACGTGCCCGGTCAACCCGGAGTGGGTCGTCGCGATGCTGGTCGACGTCCTGCTGATGGGCGAGCTGGCCGATGGCTCGATCCTCAAGAAGCTCGACGACAAGGGTCGCCCGAAGCTGATCTTTGGTTCGACGATCCACGACAACTGCCCGCGTCGCGGTCACTTCGAGAACGGCGAGTTCGTCGTCTTCGGCAGCGCAGACCACGCGGCGCAGGAAGCTGCCGGCTGGTGTCTCTACAAGATGGGCTGCAAGGGCCCCCAGACCCAGACGAACTGCCCGCTCGTGCGCTGGAACCGCCGCGCCTCCTGGTGCGTCGAGGGCGGCTCCCCCTGCATCGGCTGCGGCAACGTCGATCCCGCAGCGGGCGGCGCCGGAAACTGGTTCGACGCGAGCGCTCCGTTCCTGAGCCGCCTCGCGGACGTCCGTCTCCCGAGTGTCGGCGGCGTTCAGCCGGCGACCATCGGTGCGGTCGTCGGTGGCGTCGCCGCCGTCGGCCTCGTGGCCCACGGTCTCGGCTCCGCCGCAAAGGGACGCATCAAGGGCGTCCCGACCGAGGACCAGAAGGTCTTTGATGCAAAGAAGAAGGGAGGCGATAAGTAGTGGCACGAGTAGTGATCGATCCCGTTACCAGGATTGAAGGTCACCTGCGCGTCGAGGTCGAAGTCGACAACGGCGTTGTCAAGGACGCTTGGGTCTCCGGCGGTCTGTACCGCGGCATGGAGTCCGTCCTGCTGGGGCGTGCCCCCTCGGACGCCTTCTACGTTGCGCAGCGCATCTGCGGCGTGTGCCCGATCTCTCACGGCCACGCTTCCACGATGGGCTCCGAGGCCGCGATGGGGATCAAGATCCCGAACAACGCGCGCATCATCCGCAACATCATCGAGGGCGCTGAGGCCCTGCACAGCCACATCCTGTGGTTCTACACCCTGACCGCGCTCGACTACGTCGACGTTGTCTCCGCGCTGTCCGCCAACATCGCCGACACCTACGCCCTCGCTGAGGCCGCAGGCACGTCGACGGCGGACTTCGGCGCCATCCAGAAGCGCCTCAAGGGCTTCGTCGAGGGCGGCCAGCTCTCCATCTTCACCAACGGCTACTGGGGTCACCCCGCGATGAAGCTGTCGCCGGAGCTGAACCTCATCGCCGTCGCCCACTACCTCGAGGCACTCGAGATGCAGTCCGAGGCCGCCGCGATCATCGCGGTCATGGGCGGGAAGTTCCCGCACTTCATGACCTCGCTGCCCGGCGGAACCGTCTGGATCCCGACCGAGCAGAAGCTGGACGACATCTACTTCAGGTGGCAGAAGGTCAGCAACTGGATCAACGGCGCGATGATCCCGGACACGATCGCCATCGCCGCGCAGTACCTCCCGCTCGCCGGCTACGGCAAGGGCGTCGGGAACTACCTGGCGTGGGGCGTGTACGACGACAAGAGCATGGATCCGACCAAGCGCGCGATGCCTCGCGGCATGCTCGTCGGCGGCCTCACGCTCACGCAGCCGGATCCCGCCCAGATCAAGGAGTACATCGACCACTCATGGTACGAGTCTGGCGACGGCCTCAACCCCGCCAAGGGTGAGACGAAGGCCAAGTTCGATGCCTACAGCACCGATGCCAAGTACTCTTGGGTCAAGGCTCCGCGTTACGAAGACAAGCCCATGGAGGTCGGCCCCCTGTCCCGCATGCTGGTCGCGTACGTCGCCGGCGATCCGGACGTCAAGGGCCTCGTCGACTTCACGCTCGCTGCGCTGGGCAAGGCTGCCGGCGCCGCGGGTCCGCTCCCTGTCACCGCACTCCAGTCGCTCCTCGGCCGCGTCGGAGCCCGCAACCTCGAGGCCGCCTTCGTCGCCAAGAAGATGGGCGCTTGGATCACCGAGCTCATCGAAGCGGTCAAGGGTGGGGACTCGAAGTACTTCGTGGACAAGACCGGCGAGGGCGAAGGCGCGGGCCTCTGGG
>DATCIA010000057.1:0-18978 GCA_036508075.1 Coriobacteriia bacterium | reverse complement strand
CGCGCGCGCGGCGGCTGCATAGCTCGAATGGAAGTCCACCGCGCGGAACACCGGACGCGCGAGGACGAGGAATCGGATCGCCTGGAATGTCGAGCGCTTGCCCTCGGTCACAGGACCTCCCGCTGTGCGGACGCCGCCTGCAGAGCGGCGCCATCGGGGGGTAGGATAGCGTACGGAGGGGATTCCCGAAGCGCCGCCGAAAGGTCGCCCGCATGCCGATCGTCGCCACGGAAGCGCTCCGCAAGGTCTACGGCGAGGGGGAGGCCGAGGTCGTTGCGCTCGACAGCGTGGATCTGTCGGTCGAGCCGGGCGAATTCGTGGCCGTCATGGGGCCGAGCGGGTGCGGCAAGTCGACGCTGCTCAACATGATCGGCGGGCTTGACCACGCAACCTCCGGCAGCGTGCGGATCGACGGGGCCGACCTCACGGAGCTCAGCGACGACAAGCTCACCGAGTTGCGCCGCAGGCGCATCGGCTTCGTCTTCCAGTTCTTCAACCTGATCCCCGTGCTCGACGCGGTGGAGAATGCGGCCCTGCCGCTCACGCTCGACGGCGACAGCCACGCACGCGACAAGGCACGCACCTGGCTGGGCAAGGTCGGTCTCGGCGACCGGCTGACGAGTCGGCCCGATCAGCTCTCGGGCGGTCAGCAGCAGCGCGTGACCATCGCGCGCGCCCTGTCGACAGAGCCGGCGCTCGTGCTCGCCGACGAGCCGACCGGCAACCTTGACTCGAAGTCCGCCACCGAGATCGCCGAACTCCTGCGGCAGGTCGCGGTGGAGTGGGGCCGCTCTGTGCTCATGGTCACGCACGATCCCCGGATCGCGAACTACGCCGGGCGTCTCGTGCTCATGAAGGATGGCCGTGTCGTCGACGACCTCAAGCTCGACGGGGGCCACGACGCCGCTGCGGATGCGATGAGGCGGGCCGGCCTGCTGTGAACGTACAGCTCACACTCGCGTGGAGATATCTGAAGGGCCGCGGAGGCCGGACGGTCCTGACGACGCTGTCGGTCGTGTTCGGCGTCATGCTCATCTTCGGCCTCAACGGGTTGATGCCTGCGATGCTGCAGGTCTTCTCGAGGACGCTCGTCTCGACCGCGGGCAAGGTCGACGCCACGGTGACGAGCCCGTTCGGTTCGACGTTCTCACTCGACGTGGCTGCGAAGGTGGCGCGCGTGCCCGGTGTGGCGCGGGTCACGCCGATGCTCCAGCGCACGGTGCCCCTTGCCCCGCGCATCGGGGCGGCCGCGGCCGACCAGGTCACGCAGGCCTACGTCATCGGGGTCGATCCAGCGACCGTCCTCCACGTCCGCGATCTGCCCGTCGCGACGGGCCGTTCGCTCGCGATCGGCGACGGTGACGTGGTCGTGCTCGCGTCCGATCTCGCGAAGCGGCTGGGTGTCGGTGTGGGTGGCACGCTGTCGGTGCCGTCCTCGGTCGGGACCACCAAGTACACGGTGGTCGGCCTGCTGTCGTCGGCCACCGCCCCTGGACAGGAGCAGTTCTACGTTCCGCTCTCGTCCGCGCAGCGACTGTTCGCGGAAGGGCAGAACATCAACGAGGTGGACGCCTCCTTCGCACAGGGCGTCGATCGGGTCGCCACCGAAGCCGCCGTTCAGCGGGCCGTTGGCAGCGACCTCCAGGTGGGCGGGTTATCGAGCAACAGCTCGCTCATCGGCACCATCCAGGTCGCGCAGTACGCCTTCAACATGTTCGGGATCTTCGCGCTGGCGACCGGCGCCTTCATCATCCTCAACAGTTTCCGAACCGTGGTGGCGGAACGCCGTCGCGATATCGGCATGTTGCGCGCGATCGGCGCGAAGCGCGGCACTGTCGTCGGAATGTTCCTGATCGAATCGATCATCCAGGGCATGCTCGGTACCGCCATAGGGATCGCCGCGGGCTGGGCGATGGCCGCAGCGGGTCTCGCAGCCCTCAACCCGATCATGGACCGGTACTTCCACATGACGGTCGGTGCCCCGGTCTTCGAACCGTGGACCTGGGCGTTCGCCATCAGCATGGGGGTCGGTGTGACCATCGCCGCGGCCATCGTCCCCGCGATGGCCGCCGGACGTGTCACGCCCATGGAGGCGATGCGCCCGCAACTGGGCGAGGTCTACGAGCGACGGGTCGGCCGACGGGCGTGGATCGGGGCCGCCATCGTGGGGCTGGCGGTGCTTTCGTTCGCCACCCGGGACTCCGGGATCGTCAGTCTCGGCTCGATCGTCTTTCTGGTCGGGATCGCCCTAGTGGCGCCCGCCATCGTGAGTCCCGTCTCCGACACGTTCGGCGCCCTCATCGACGTGGCTTTCGCGCGCGAAGGAGGCATCGCCCGCAGCAACCTGCAGCGCAATCCGGGACGCAGCGCCATCACCGTCACCGCCGTCATGCTCGGGTTGGCGACGATCATCGCCATGGCCGGCGTGATCACGTCGATCTTCGCGGGCTTCACGAGCTACATCACGAAGTCGATGAGCGCCGATTTCATGCTCCTGCCGCAGTCGATCGTCCTGTCCTCGGGCAACGTCGCCGCCGGCCCACGCCTGACCGACGAGGTGCGACACACTGCGGGCATGGGGACGGTCACGACACTCCGACTCGGCCAGGGCAAGATCAAGGGAGCGCAGGTGCAGGCGCTCGGCATAGACCCGGCCACCTATGCCAAGGTCGCCTCGTTCGAATGGTCCGCGGGGTCGTCGGACGCGGCGATAGCCCGGCTCGCGCAAGGCAGGTGGCTCATCGCCAACGGCATCTTCGCGTCGTCGCACAAGCTGGTGGTCGGTCAGGCCGTGGCATTCGAGACCCCGAACGGCCCGAAGACCTACCACGTCGCCGGGATCGGCAACGACTACCTCAACGCCAAGCTGTCGACGACGTACGTGTCGCAGGACAACCTCGCCAAGGACTTCAACGTCGTCAACGACCTGGTGATCATGGGGAACCTGGCGCCGGGAGCGGAGAAGGCGACCACCCAGGCGCGCCTGGAGTCCGTGGTCGCCGGCTACCCGGCGTTCAAGCTCTACGAATCGTCCTCGTGGCTGAAGGAGCAACTCAACACCTTCGACCAGACGATGGGCATCTTCTACGTGCTCGGCGCGGCGTTGGCGCTCCCGTCGCTGCTCGCTTTGGTGAACACGCTCGCGATCAGCGTGCTCGGGCGCACGCGCGAGATCGGCATGCTGCGCGCCGTCGGCTCCACGCGGCGCCAGGTCCGCAGGATGGTCATGGCCGAGTCGCTCCTGCTGTCGGCGATCGGCACGGCGCTCGGCATCGTCGCGGGAGTCTGGCTCGGATACGCACTCGTGCAGGCCACCGTCTCCGTCGGCTGGCCGATGCCGTACTTCTTCCCCTGGTCCGGCATCCTGCTGACGATCGCGGTGGGCCTGGGCTTCGGCGTCCTCGCCTCCTACGTCCCGGCCCGATCTGCCGCCCGGCTCAACGTGGTCGACGCCCTGCACTTCGAATAGGGCGCGCAGCGCTCCGCTAGAATGGCGCCGTCATACCGCACGCCCACGAACGCCTCAGGGAGCACCCCATGACCCAGCGCTTCTACGAAGATGTCGTCGTCGAGGGTCACCTCATCGACTCGCAGATGGTCTCGAAGATGATGGACGACATCGTCGAGTTGGGCGGCGAGTTCGAGACACTCTCGTTCGAGGTCGGCCGCACGAACGAGGATGTCTCGCGCGCGGTGCTTCGCGTCATCGCGAGCGACCAGGTCACGCTCGACAGCATCATCACCGCGGTCCTCGAGCATGGCGCCGTCCCGGTGGACCTCTCGGATGTCGCGTGGAGTCCCGCGCCGGCAGACGGGGTGTTCCCGGACGTCTTCTACTCCACGACCAACATGGAGACCTGGGTCCGTCTCGCCGGATCGTGGGTCCGCGTGCCGGGCGCTGAGATGGATCTCGGGATACGCATCGACCCGCAGGCCGCGGCGGCGGAACTCGTCGCCATCAACGACGTCCGCGCCGGCGACCTCTTCGTCACCGGGCACCGCGGCATCCGTGTCATCCCGGTGCAGCGCCCGCGCGAGAAGGGTGCGTTCGAGTTCATGAACTCGGCGGTGTCCAGCGAGAAGCCCAAGGCCCAGATCATCGGCGAGGTCGCCAAGCTCCTGCGTCGGACGAAGGCCGATGGCCGCTCCGCGATCGCGGTCGTCGGTCCGGCTGTCGTGCATACCGGCGCGGCTCCGCACCTGGCGCGTCTGTTCGAGATGGGCTACCTCACCGTGCTGTTCGGTGGCAACGCGGTCGCCACGCACGACGTCGAGTCCGCACTCTACGGGACCTCGCTGGGCGTGCGCCTCGACACCGGCGCGGTCGTCCCCGGCGGCCACGAGCACCACCTGCGCGCGATCAACGCGATCCGCGCCGCTGGCGGCTTCGAGAAGGCGGTAGCCGACGGCGTGCTGACGAGCGGGCTGATGTTCACGCTCGTGAAGACAGGCACTCCGTACGTGCTGGCCGGTTCGATCCGCGACGACGGCCCGATGCCGGGCGTCATCACCGACGTGCTCGACGCGCAGGCGGCCATGCGTTCGCATTGCCGCGAGGCCGGCGCCTGCCTGATGTTCTCGACGATGCTTCACTCGATCGCCACGGGCAACATGCTCCCGGCGTCCACCACGACGGTCTGCGTGGACATCAACCCCGCGGTGGTGACGAAGCTGGCCGATCGCGGCTCGTTTCAGACCGTTGGCGTCGTCACCGACGTCGGGCTGTTCATGGAGATGCTGGCGGACGAGCTGGCGCGCTGACCGCGCGCAGGACACCCGTCCCGGACGCCGTGTGCGCGGTCGCGGCCCATCGGGAACATAGAGGACGGGTTCTCCGCCGATCAACGAGGAGGTCGCTCGTGCCCTACGAGATCGAGCATACCGGTGACGAGTGGCGCCGCCTGCTCACCCCGGACTCGTACCGCATCCTGCGGCGCGCGGGGACCGAACCGGCGTTCCACAACGCGCTGTGGGACAACCACGCCGATGGGACCTACCTGTGCGGTGGGTGCGACCGTCCGCTCTTCGACTCGGCCGACAAGTACGACTCGGGCAGCGGCTGGCCGTCGTTCACGCGGCCGATCGAGCCTGCGGCGGTCGAGACCGTCACGGACAGGCAGTTCGGGGTGACCCGCACCGAGGTGCGCTGCTCCCGGTGCGGCAGCCACCTGGGTCACCTGTTCGATGACGGACCCGCTCCGTTCGGGACCCGCTACTGCATGAACTCCGGCTCGCTGCGATTCGAGCCGCGGGGCTAGAGGGTCGCATGCCGAGCGACGAGCCTCTCCCGCGCGCCCGGATCATCGGCGCGGCCTCAGTGGTCGCGCTGTGCGCGCTGGCGCTGTGGTGGGTCTTCGTCCGCGGCGAGCGCATCCCGTTCCTGTGGGGCGTCGATCTCGGCTTCCACGAGCTCGGCCACCTGCTGGCCGCCTGGATGCCGGGTCTCCTTCCGCCGCTCGCCGGATCGGTCACCCAACTCGCCGTCCCGCTCGGCCTCGCCGGCTACTTCGGGCTCGTCCGCCGGCAGCCGCTCTCCGCCTCGCTGATGCTCGCGTGGGCGGGCGCCTCCGCGCAGAACGCCAGCGTCTACATCGCGGACGCGCCCTCGCAGTACCTGCCGCTGCTCGGCGGTGGCAACCACGACTGGGCGTACATCCTCGCGGGGCACCTCGATCGGGCGGCGCCGCTCGCCCGGGCCGTGTGGTTCGCGGGGCTGCTGTCCGTCCTTGCCGGGCTCTTCATGGCGGCGTGGCCCCTGGTGCAGCCGTACGTGAGCGCCTACCCCGACTCCCGCGAGCGCGCTCGGCTGGCGACGCTGCCGCGCCGCGAGCCCCGCAACCGTGTGCCGCTGCCCGCGGCGGGTATGCTCGAAGAGGAGCGCCTGCCGCATGCCGAGTCGGGCCAGGGCTCCCCGGGGAGGTCCACATGACATCCAGCACGTTCGAGCTGTTCCCCGACGAGGGTCGCGCCCTGGGGATGCGCGCCGCCTCACTCCGCGCGCTCGACCACGTCGAGCCGGGGTCGCTGCTGGGTGTCGGCACGGGCGCGACCGTAGGGCAGTTCATCGAGCTGCTCGCCTCGTCGGACCGCCGCCCCGCGGCGGCCGTAGCCAGCTCGCGGCGCACCGCGCACCTGCTGCTCGCGGTCGGCATCGAGGTCGTCCCGCTCCCGGAAGCCGGCAGCCTGCCGCTCTACATCGACGGCGCCGATGAGATCGACCCGAAGTTGCGGATGATCAAGGGCGGTGGCGGGGCTCACGCTCGGGAGAAGGTCCTGGCCTGCGCCGCTGAGCTGTTCGTGTGCATCGCCGACGATTCGAAGGTCGTCCGCGCCCTTGGTGCGCGCCCCGTTCCCGTCGAGGTGCTTCCGTTCGCCCGGCACTGGGTGGCGCGCCGTATGGCCGAGATGGGTGCACGGGCCGTGCATCGGGTCGACTTCGTCACCGACAACGGCAACGAGCTGCTCGACGTGCACGGTCTGGACCTGTCGGACCCATGCGCCCTCGAGTGTGCGATCGCGTGTGTGCCCGGGGTCGTGGCGTGCGGGATCTTCGCGCTGCGCCCGGCGGACGTCTCGTACGTTGGCGACGCGAAGGGCGCGGTCGTCGAGACGCGGCCGCCGACGCGCTAGTATCAGCGGGTACTCCCACACCTGACCCGAGAGGCCCCGCACATGGACCGTGAGCAGGACACCGCGCGCTACGTCGCGCTCGCACTCGAACTCGGAGCCGCCGACGCCGTGCCGTTCGCCCCCGACGACATCGTGTTCGAGCCTCGCACGATCCTGAAGTGCATGTACGGTTGCGCTGACTGGGGGAAGGGCCCGACCTGCCCGTCGCGTCCCGGGTCGCTCATGCCATGGGAGTACGAGCCGCTGCTGCGCCGCTACACGTGGGGCGTCATCGTCCACTCGCCCGACAAGAAGACCGCGCAGGAGGCCTCGTACGCCCTCGAGCAGCAGGCCTTCCTCGACGGCTACTACCTCGCCTTCTCCATGAGTGACTGCGCGTGCTGCCCGGAGTGCGTGGGCCTGAAGGACAAGCCCTGCGCGAACCCCAAGAAGGCACGCCCCGCGTTCCACTCCGTCGGCATCGACGTGTTCGCCACGGCACACGGGTTCGGCCTGCCGATCGAGACGCTGGCCTCCGATGATGAGCCGCAGAACTGGTACGCGGCCGTGTGGGTCGAGTAGTGCGCCTGTCGTACGGCCCCGGCTCCCCTGAGGCCGTCGCGATTGCGGGCGATCCCGTGATGGCGGCGGTCACGCGCGCCGTGGGCGAGGTGAGCGTCGGCGTCGAGGCGGACCGTTTCGTGTCGCTGGCGAGCGCCATCGTCGGACAGCAGCTGTCGACATCGGCCGCGAACACGATCTGGCAGCGCTTCGCCGCGCTCGGTCCGATGGAACCGGCCGCGATCCTCGAGCTCGAGGAGGGCGCGATGCGCGGGGTCGGGCTCTCCGGCGCCAAGGCGCGCTACGTGCGCGACCTCGCCGAGCGGGTCGCGACCGGCGATCTGGATCTGGCGTCGCTCGACTCCCTGGACGACGAGGCGGTCATTGCCGAGGTCACACGGGTCAAGGGGATCGGCCGGTGGACCGCCGAGATGTTCCTGCTCTTCTCGCTCGCGCGTCCCGACGTGCTCGCGGTCGACGATGGCGGGCTGTTGCGCGCCGCCGGCTGGGCGCTGGAGCTGGGACGCGCGGCCACCGGATCCGAGTTCGCCGAGGCCGGTGAGGCATGGCGCCCGTACCGCAGCGTCGCGTCGCTCTACCTGTGGGCCTGTTTGGACAGGGGATTCGTGCCGCGGACCGGCGCACCGGGCGGGCTCAGCCCCCGCGAGGTCGCCGGGCTCTGACCTACTCGGCCCGCACTCCCGCGAACGGTGATCCGGCGGCGCGCTCCCGCGCCACGCCGCGGATCGCTTCGAGCGCCGCGGCGATGGTGGGGCTCCCGCTGCTCCCGCGCCGGATCACCGCCAGCGTGCGCCGCCGCACCTCGGTGTCGACCGGGTGGCGGAAGGCGACGCCCGGGTAGTCGGCGAAGCGGGCCATCGGGGGGACGAGGGCGATGCCGAGTCCCGCCTCGACGGCGGCGAGGATGACCTGATAGTCGTTGCTGTTGAGGTCGACATGCGGTTGGAACCCGGCCTCGTTGGCGATGCGCACCTGGACCTCGAGGAACGGCGAGCCGTCACGGCCCACGATCCACTGCTCGTCTCTGAAGTCCGCGATCCGCACGGGCCCCGCGGCCATCGGGTGTCCCACGGACATCGCCACGGCCATGGGCTCGCTCATCAACAGGATGCGCTCGAGGCCGGGGTCCTGCCGGACCGGCATCCTGTCGAACTCGTAGGTCAGCAGGATGTCGAGCTCCCCGGTCTTGAGCAGCGGGATGCTCTCCTCGGGCTCGAGGTCCACCATCCTCAAGTCCAGCTGCGGGTACTGCGCGCGGAGGCGTGCGAGCGCGGGAACGAGCAACGCCCGCGCGGCAGTCGGGAAGGCGCAGGTGTGGACCCGGCCCGCGACGCCGTGGGCGACCGCATCGACGTCGGCCTGGGCCTCCTCCAGCACGGCGAGTACCCGTTCGGTGTGCTCGACGAGCCGCTCGCCGGCAGGTGTGAGGCGTACGCTGCGGCCCGCCCGTTCGAGCAGCTCAACGCCGGCCTCCCGCTCCAGCGTCGCCATCTGCTGCGACACGCCGGAGGGCGACATGTAGAGCGCTTCCGCGGCGCCGGCGATCGAGCCGCGGCTCGCGACCTCTCTGAGGATCCTGAGTCGGTTGAGGTTGAACATGAAGTAAACCTTACGAGATAAAGAAGAAAGCAGCAATGTATCTGAAGCGTGAAAGGCCCGATGATTGGTGCGTAGCAGAACGTGACAGCAGCCGAACCAACCAGGAGGCAGAGATGTTCCAGGATTCACTTTCAGAGGGGCACCTGTACTTGGGTCGCGCCATCGCGATCATCGCCGCGGCCACGCTCCTCGCGTACTTCGCGGCCCAGCTCTAGACGACCTCTCCCCACCGGTCGTAGCCGACTCCCTGCGGAGGCGGCCGGTCCCCCGGCACTTGACTTGAGGAAGCCCCGCATTCGTGCGGGGCTTTCGTCGTTCCGTCGCCTGTCGCGCTCCCATCCCACCGCGGACCGCCGCGATCACGCGGCCATAGCCCGCTTCCGGCGGGCGCGCACCCACCCGACGAAGAGCACCGCGGTGAAGGTGGTGAGCATCGTCGCGGCCCAGCCGAGCAGGGCGAGCGAGGTCAGGTCGTTCACACGTTCCTCGACGACGCGCAGGCTGCGGCCGGCGAGAACGAACCCGTCGGCGCCGCCCTTGACGGGCACCACGACCGCAGCGATGCGGGCATCGGAACGCGGCTTCCAGGTGACCTTGTTCTCGCCGCTCGCCTTCGACGCCTCAAGCACGCCGGCGGGCGGGACGGGGATCGTACCGGCGAGGCGTGCGGACGAGACGAGCGGCTTGCCTGCCGCATCGAACACGATCACGAACGGCGCCAGGCTCACCGACGGGTCGATCGTCTCGTTGGAGACCAGTTGGTCCGGCTGGGACCCGGCCGCCAACGCGGCCGCAGTGTCGTGCGCGACCATCGTCTGCGGGTCGTTGGCGCCCATCCGGTACGACTGCTGGACGAACACGTAGCTGATCCCGAGCACCAGTGTGCAGCCGACCGCGATCGGCAGCCACTTCAGGAACGAACGCGCGAAGAGCGACATCGGGAGTCCTCTCGTGGGGCGACGACACCATGATGCGCCTGCTGAAGCTGGGCCGCGCCGGCGGGCCGTAACCGTAATCGCGACGTTGCCCCCGTGCCCTTCGCCTCACCGCCCCGGCACGCGGGTACATATCGACTAGGCCTCCGTGTGATTGCGAACGCGCTTGCGGGGGCCGCGTGAGGGGAGGTCCGCGATGGTGTTCTCGATGTCGCTCGTGACCGGGTTGGTGGTCGGCGCGGTCGTGTTCTTCGTGCTCGGACGCGGGATGGCGGCGATGACGGCTCCGCCCGCGAAGCCGACGACGCTCGGCTGGGCCGCATACGTGACCGGGGTCCTGGCTTTCGCATCCGGGTTGCTGATCATGTTCGGCTCAAGGGTCTTCTCGAGCGCGCCGGTCTCGATCGCGCTGGCCGCCGCCGCGATGGTGCTGGGCATCGGCGCTTTCGCGAAGCGGGACCGGCACTGGCCGACCTGGGTCGCGCTCGGGGCCGGCCTTGTGCCCGCGCTCTTCTGGATCTGGTTCGTGGCCGGCGAGTTCGTCAGCCCGCACTAGCCGCACTGCTACGCGGGCCGCCCTTTCGGGCGGCCCCATCGGCGCGCGCGGCCGCTCTCCGAGACGCTAGTACGCCTCGACGAACACCTCGTAGTAGGCCTGCGGGTGCTTGCACGCCGGGCACACGAGCGGAGCGGTCGTGCCCTCATGCACGTAGCCGCAGTTGCGGCACTTCCAGCGGATCGGCGCGTCCTTGGTGAACACGCGGCCGCCCTCGATGTTCGTCAGCAGCTTGCGATAGCGTGCTTCGTGCTTCTCCTCGACGTCCGCGATCTCGCGATAGGAGGTCGCTATGTCCGGGAAGCCCTCCGCGTCGGCGACGGACGCGAAGTCCGGGTAGAGCACACTCCACTCCATCTTCTCGCCCTCGGCGGCGGCGAGCAGGTTCTCGGATGTGGTGCCGATGCGTCCCGCCGGGTACGACGCCGTGATCTCCGCGTCGCCGCCCTCGAGGTAGCAGAAGAAGACCTTGGCGTGCTCCTTCTCGTTGTCGGCGGTCTCGGTGAACAGCGCCGAGATCTGCTCGAAGCCCTCCTTCTTCGCGACGCTGGCGAAGAACGTGTAGCGATTTCGCGCCTGGCTCTCGCCCGCGAACGACTTGAGCAGGTTGAGTTCGGTCTTGGTGCCCTTTACGGTCATGGTCGCCTCCGGCAGTGTGATCCGATGTCTACAGGAGTGTGATACCCGTCGGATTCCGGAGCGTCACGCGTGCGCCGCCGCAGCGGTCGTCACCGTCCGTCCGAGCCGCCCTCGCGCTATGCAGAACGAGGTCTATACTATGCAAAAGGGCGCTCGAATCCTCGCGCGGCGACCGAAGGGAGGGACCCACGGATGAACCAGCTCAGATGCATAGAGGCGACGAGTTCGCCGAAGTCCGTGAGCGTCCGCATCCCGGTGCGCCGAGCCGTCTGACTTTCGAGTCGCGTCGCGGGCACCCCCCGTTCAGAGAGGAATCCCGCGATGTACACCCGGAACTCCGAGGCCAAGGGCCTCATCCGTCCGCTCGTCCGGTCCGCGGCGACGGTACTCCACGTCGTATCCCGAACCGCAGGCCGAGCGGCCGTTCACCTGAGTGACGGCGCTGCCGGCCAAGGAGCCGGGGTCGTCCCGGAGCGCCCGCAGAGTCGACTCGAGCCGACCGATCGGCTGCTCGTCCGGCACTACGTGCACAACGTGTGGCGGGTGCAGTAGCCATGCGGTGGGACCACGGCCGCGCTCCGCATCGGAGCGCGGCCGTCTTGTCGCTGCCCAAAAGGGCACCCTCGGGGTGGTAGCATCGAACCGATGCGAGAGGACCCCCTGTGACCACCGAGCCCCATACGCCCGACGAACCGGACGTCCTGAAGCGTCTCGGGTTCGATGCTTTTCGCGACGCGTTCGCCGCCTTCGCGGCGGCGGGCCTCGAGCCGGCGCGTGTGGTGCGGACCATCCGTGGGCACCTGTGGGTGGCGACCGCGTCGGAAGTTATGCGGGTGAGCCCCGACGGCAATCTGCCGGGAGGCGATCGCGGCGATCTGTCGCCCGTCGTCGGTGACTGGGTCGGCGTGAGGCCGGGTGACGGGACTTCCCCGTCGGTGGTCGCTGCGCTGCTGCCGCGACTGACCTGCTTCACGCGACGAGACCCGGGGAAGCCGGCCGTCGGACAGGTTCTCGCCGCCAACATCGATGTCGTGTTCATCCTCCAAGGGTTGGACAGCGGTCCGAACCTGCGTCGCCTGGAGCGCGAACTCGCTCTGGCGTGGGACAGCGGCGCGAAGCCGGTGATCGTGCTCTCCAAGACCGATCTCTCACTCGATCCCGATGCCGCAGTGGCGGCGGTCGCCGCGATCGCACCGGGCGTGGATATCCTGCTCGAGAGCGCCAAGACCGGGCTGGGACTCGATGACCTGTTCGCCTACGCGTCCGACAACCGGACCATCGCGCTGATCGGCCCCTCGGGTGTGGGCAAGTCCACGCTCGTCAACAGGCTGGTGGGCGGGGACATCCAGAGTGTCGGCGAGGTGCGCGCGTTCGACGGCAAGGGGCGGCACACCACGGTGACGCGCGAGCTGGTGCCGCTGCCCAACGGCGGGGTGCTCATCGACACGCCGGGCCTGCGTGCTGTGGCGATGTGGGACGACGAGGAGGGCGTCGACGCGACCTTCGCCGAGATTAGCATCCTGGCCGCCGAGTGCAGGTTCGACGATTGTTCCCACGAGAACGAGCCGGGGTGTGCGGTGCGAGAGGCGCTCGCCGCGGGCAGACTAGATCCAGCTCGCTATGATGCCTATCTGGCGCTTCGCCGCGAGGCCGCGCTTCACGCGCAGCCGGGTGACTCGGGGCTGCGCGCCGCGGAGACCGCGCGCGCGAAGGCCGTCACAAAGGCGCCGCGCGAGCAGCACCGGGACAAGTACGGAGCCTAGGCGCAGCCCTAGCGCCTGGCGCGCTCTCCTTCGATGACGGCCCCGAGCACGGCGCCGAGCGCCGCTCCCATGATCAGCCCCCACGTCAGGCTCCCGAGCATGGTGCCGAACACCAGTCCGAGCGCCGTCCCGAGCGCGATCGAAGTGCCCACATTCAGGTACTCCGCGGGGCCGTTCGTGGTCTTCTGCGACGGCGATCCTGAGCCGCCGCGAGGTTCTTCTTCCATGGTGTACCCCCAATCCCCTTACCCCCGAGTATTCCACATCCGCAGCCAGAACCCTGTCCCGGTCCGGACAGAAGAAGGGTGTTGACTAGTACGAACTTCGTAGTAGTATGGCCTTGCACTAGTAGCAACTTGATAATAGACACGAGTACAGACTAGCGACCGGGCGGCGACCCCGCGGCCCGGCAGACACGAGGCAAGGAGGTGGGCCATGGACGTCGCAGACGAGCTGATGCTGCGCAAGTTCCAGAAGGAACTGAACTCCGGAACGGTCTCGCTCATCCTGCTGGCCATCCTCGATCGCTCGCAGGAGCCGCTCTACGGCTACCAGATCGCCAAGAGCATCGAGGGGAACTGGCAGCAGGGCGCGCCGGTCAAGCAGGGGACGCTCTACCCGGTCCTGCGCTCCATGGAGGAGAGCGGGTTGTTGGGAAGCCGCGTGGAGCCCAGCGTCGCGGGCCCCCCGCGCAAGTACTACACGATCACCGACCGGGGCCGGGCGGTGCTCGCGGACTGGAAGTCGGCATGGGCGACCACGCGCGACTACGTCGACATGACGCTGGAGGGGAGGAACGATGCCTGAGACCATCGAGGCCTATCTGGCCGAACTGAGGACGGCGCTGGCGGGTGCCGACCCGGCGCTCGTGCAGGACGCCGTCTACGACGCCGAGGAGTACCTCCGGAGCGCGGCCGCCGAGAACGGAGGCACGCCGGAAGCGGTGGCCGAGGCCATCGACGCCTACGGGACGCCGGCGGAGATCGCCGCCGCGTACCGGGAGACCGAGCGCACCGTCACGGCGGCGCTTCGCAGGCCGGCCGCTCCGTCGTCGAAGTCGACCAATCCCTTCGCCCGCTTCTTCGGCGTGGTCGCGGATCCGGCGGCATGGGGAGCCCTCTTCTACATGCTGCTGTCGCTGCTCACGGGCGTGCTGTACTTCACGGTGGTCGTGACCGGCCTCTCGCTGTCGGCGGGGCTGTTCATCCTGATCATCGGGGTTCCGGTGGCACTGCTGTTCATCGGAGCGGTGCGGGCGATCTCGCTCGCGGAGGGACGGATCGTCGAGGGCCTGCTCGGGCAGCGGATGCCCCGCCGCCCCCGCACGGTAGTCGTCGCGGACGGGACGATCTGGGGCCGGCTGAAGAGCTGGTTCTCGGACTACCGCACCTGGACCACCATGCTCTACATGCTCCTGATGCTGCCGCTCGGCATCACGTACTTCACCGTCGTGGTGTCCGCACTGGCGGTGTCGGTGGCCACGTTCGCGCTGCCGATCGTGCAGTGGGTCGCCAACAGCCCGGTTATCCGCATCAACGGGTGGGGTTACCTGGTAGAGCCCTGGGGCGCTCCG
This sequence comes from Coriobacteriia bacterium, assembly GCA_036508075.1. GTDB lineage: Bacteria > Actinomycetota > Coriobacteriia > Anaerosomatales > PALSA-660 > PALSA-660. The sequence continues at coordinate 4,722 of DATCIA010000057.1, read as the reverse complement.
TTCTTCTTCGCTGGAGGCCTGCTCGGCGTGTTCCTCACGCTGTGGCTCGCCAAGGGGATCGGCTATCTGCACGGTCTGTTCGCCAAGGTCATGCTGGTCGGACGCTTCGAGGGAGGCGCGCAATGAGAAGGATCTACACCGCCCTCGCGGCGGCGATCCTGACGGTCGCCGCCGTGGCAGGGGCCACGGGCTGTACGAGGGTGAAGCTCGCCGACAATCCCGCGACGGCCACGCACACGCTCAACAAGACCGTCACGCTGGACGGCGCCACCACGCTGAAGACCGACGTCGCGATGGGCGTCGGAGAACTCACCCTCTCCGGCGCCGAGGCCTCTGGTACCGCGATGATCGGCACGTTCGTGTACGCACCGCCGAGCTGGCTCCCCGAGGTCGCCTACAGCGTCGAGGCCAGCACCGGGACGCTCTCCGTGCGCCAGCCGGAGAACTCGAACACGAAGATCTTCGACAACGTGAAGAACACGTGGGACGTGCGGATCGCCAAGGGCATCCCCACCGACCTGCACCTGACGCTCGGCGTCGGGAGGACGTCCGTGGACCTGCGCGGTGTCGACGTGACCGCGCTCGCCGTCGACTCCGGCATCGGCGAGACCACGCTCGACCTGTCCGGCGCCCGGACCACCGGGTTCACTGGCCGCATCAACGCCGGCCTCGGCAAACTCACGCTTCGGCTGCCGCGCGGGGTGGGAGCGCGGGTGACCGGCGGAAGCGACGGCCTCGGCGACTTCACCGCCGATGGGAGCTCGGTCAACAGCGATAGCTGGGTCAACGATGCGTGGAGCGGGACCGGCCCGCGGATCGACATCGCGCTGAACCGAGGAATCGGCGAGGTCGTGATCCTGCTCGTCGACTAGATTCCTGAAGTCTCAGAGTACGAAAGGGCGTGTGTACGATGGAACATCTGTTCTTCCCGTTCGCGATAGGGTTCGGAGGCTTGGCCGTCGCCGGCGGCCTCGCCAGCATCGCCTATCCGCTGTTCGTCATCTGGATGATCGTCGACGGGGTGCTGCGCGCCGACGTCGAGTACCCGGGTACCGAACCGAACCGCAAGGTGCTCTGGGTCGTCGCGATGGTGCTGGTGCACCCGGTGGCGATCGCGTACCTGTTCGCGGTGCTCCTGAAGGTGAAGCGCGGTTCCCTGACCACAGTGAGCACGCAGGCGCCGGTCGCCTAGAGACCGGTGGGCGCAAAGCGGCCCCGCACCCGGAAGGGATGCGGGGCCGCTTTGCGTTGCAGCCTATGCGACCCAGTGAAGGAGCGCAGCGGCGGCGATGACGACGTCGACGGTCGGTCCCGCGAAGAACCACGGGTGCCACAGCACCGCGATCACCACGAACGAGAGGGCGGACGCCAGGAGCGCGGCCGGCACCCACATCCCCGCCAGGAACCCAACGCCCCAGACCCCGAGAGCGGCGATGACATATCCGACGCACATGAGCGCGATCGCCGCTGTGCCGAAGTTGCGCAGGGCCTCCTCGCCCACCTTGGGCAGCCACGGTGAGCGCCACAGGAACGGCCACTTGGGATCGTCGGGTGCGGGCTGGAGCCAGGCGAGATGGATGGCTCCATGCACCAGCAGCAGAAGGCCGAACAGCAGGCGCGGCATTGCGTCTCCCTCGGGGGCGACGGGCACGTGCCACCACTCTACAGCGACGAGCGCGCGCTCTCTATGGCCGCCGCGAGGTCGGCCGAGGGGGGCACCGCGAGCGAGCCGGTGATCCCCGCGCGCTCGAGCCGCCCGGAAACGTCGGCGTTAGCGCAGCACAGAGCGACGTGGATGCCGCGCCTCTGCAGCGTGCCCACCACCTCGCCCAGGCTGGCGAGTCCGGTGAGGTCGATGAAGGGGACGCGTTCCAGCGAGATCACGAGGGCGGCCGGTTCGGTGTGGGTGTGGAGGAGCGCCTGCTCGAACTGGTCGACGGCTCCGAAGAAGAACGGGCCATCGACCGTGTAGACGAGCACGCCTTCGGGGACCTCCGGGGCGCCTTCCGTCGGCAGATGCGCCGCCAGTTCGCCGTTCTCCAGGGGACGTACCTCGACGGCCGTCGACATCCTGCGCATGAAGTTGAGCATCGCGAGGATCAATCCGACCTCGACCGCGAGCACGAGGTCGGTGAACACGGTGAGAAAGAAGGTGATGGTCATGACGGCGACGTCGGACCTGGGCGCCCGCAGGGCTGTCCGGTGGACGTGGCCGACCTGGCTCATGTTGAACGCGACGACGAACAGGATGGCCGCGAGCGCGGCAAGCGGCACGTTGTAGGCCAGCGGCGCCAGCGCCACGAGCACGAGCGCGATCAGTGCCGCGTGGACGATGCCGGCCAGTGGGCTGTTGCCGCCGTTGCGGACGCTGGTCGCGGTGCGTGCGATCGCTCCCGTCGCCGCGAAGCCTCCGAACAGCGAGGACGCCATGTTCGCGATGCCTTGGCCGACGAGCTCCTGGTTCGAGTCATGGCGCACGCCCGTCATGCCGTCGGCCACCGTCGCCGACAGCAGCGACTCGATCGCCCCCAGCATCGCGATCGCGAAGGCGGGCTGCACGAGCTGCAGCACCGTGTTGACCGATGTGTGTGGGAGGGTCAGGGGAGGAAGGCCGAGCGGGACCCCTCCGAAGGTGGTGCCGATCGTTGCGACACCCGGGAGATGCAGGACGGTCTGGGCGATCGTTGCGATGACGAGCGCGACGAGCGGCGACGGGATCCTGCCCGCCTTGGGGATCAGCGGCCACCCGACGAGGATGCCGATACAGGCCAGCCCGAGTAGCGTCGTGGCCGGATGGAGGTGCGGCAGCGAGGTGACAAGGGCGAACAGCTTCTCGTGGAAGGCCTCGCCGGTCGGCTTGGGCAGCCCGAAGAAGGCGTCCCACTGGCCGACCCAGATCACGACCCCGATGCCGGCTGTGAAGCCGAGGATCACCGACTCGGGGATGAAGCGGATGACGCCGCCCATCTTGGCCAGGCCGAAGGCGAGCAGCATGATCCCCGCCATCAACGTGACGAGCTGAAGACCTGCGAAGCCGTAGCGCGCCGTGACGCTGGCGAGCAGCACCGCGAACGCGCCCGTCGGGCCGGCGATCTGGACGCGCGTGCCACCGAAGAGCGTGACCGCGAGTCCGGCGACCAGCGCGGTGTACAGGCCGTTCTCGGGCTTGACTCCCGAGGCGACGGCGAAGGCCATCGCGAGCGGCAGTGCGACGACGCCGACAACGACGCCGGCGCCGAGGTTTCGCAGCCAGTTGTCGCGGCCGAGCAGTCCGGCGCGCCAGGCTTCGATGATCGCAAGCATAAGAGGTCCAAGGGTCGAGGGTGATAGGGGGGTTTCCTACCGTACCACCATGCGGGGGGGTCTGAACCGCATAGCTAGGGTGCGGTTACCCCATCGTCTAGAGCCCGAGGGCCGTGCGCTTCTCCTCGATCGCCAGGATGTGGCGCTCGAGATGACGGATCGTGTGCAGCAGCAAGCCGCGCAGCGTCACGAGGCCGACCTCGCTGTGCACGGCGTCGCGTTCCCAGGAGGCTGCGTCGAGCCGCCACAGGTCCGCGGCCATCTGCTCGCGCGTGACCTCGAGCAGTCGCAGGTCCAGGTCGAGGTCACGCTGCGCGTAGCGGAGCGCCTTGAGGTAGGTGATGCCATCGACGCCGATGAGCAGCGGTCGCTCGGTGGCGACGGTGCGCTTCATCCGGTCGGCCATGAACTGGTCCGCGTCGACCACGTGACAGACGACCTCGGTCGTGGACATCTTGCCCGCGATAGGGCGCGCCGCCAGCTGCTCGGGCGTCATCCCCGCGATCGCGTCGCGCAGCAGTGTCGCGCCGCGGAGGTAGCGCTCGATCAGCTTGTCGGTGGTCGCACTCCCGTCGTCCATCTGCGCTCGCTCCACCAGCGTGCGGTCGTCGGCCGGCACGACTAGCAGCTTCCCGGAGTGGAGCACGGGGCGGAACGCGCGAACTCCGGCGCCGCGTCGATCTGCTCGACGAGCGCCGAGCGGTCGGCCTCAGCGTGCAGAAGGCAGGTGAGGTCCTCGGCCATCGGGTCGCCGGTGCGCTGCCAGGCCTTCGCGCGGCAGCCGCGACAGATACGGGAGTACTCGCACTCCTCGGGCGAGCACACGCCCTTGGACTCCTGCCGGTCGAGCGTGTAGAGCGCGCCGACCGCGTCCTGCAGTGACACCTCGCGGACGTTGCCGATCGTCCAGTCCTGAGCGAACTGGCAGGGCATGATCCCGCCCTCGGAGTTGATGTTCATGTGGCCCTTGCCGACGGGGCAGGCGCTGATGACCTTCAGGCGTTCGAGCCCGTTGCTCACGTCGATGCCGCGCTCCATGAAGCGCTCGGCGACGTAGGGGATGAACGACGGCATCGCGCCGATGTCCCACTCCATGCCCTTGACGCCCGCCTGCTCGCCCGCGATGAGGTCCCCGATGATGTAGTCGGCCAGCTCGCGCCACTGCGCGGGGGTGATGCGGCCGTCGTCCTCGCCCTCGCTGCGGCCGGCGGTGATGAGGTCGCAGAAGTAGATGAGGCCGACGTCGAGCGCCCGGGCCTCGCTGATCAGTTCGTAGACGTGCGGCCAGGTCGCCTTGCTGATCGCCGTCTTGATGGCGACGCCGACGCCCTCTTCGCGCAGGACCTTGATGGCCTCGATGACACGCTGCCGGGTGCCGGGTACCCCGACCATCGTGTCGTGGAACTTGTCGGGGCCGTA
>DATCIA010000056.1:0-9025 GCA_036508075.1 Coriobacteriia bacterium | reverse complement strand
TGTTCCCCAATGACCCAGCAGCCGGGGCTTGATGTGCTCGGGACGCAACGGCTCACGGAGCAGCGGGTTGGCCATGAGGTAGATCTGGCCGACGGTCAGGTAGTTGTTCGCTCGCCACCAGGCGTCAAGCGGGGCAAGCTCGTCATCGGTCAGCGGAGGCAAGTGGACCATGGGCCCAACATAGCCAACGCCGGTGGCTCACCCGAGGAAAAGTGGGCAGGGAGTCGACTAGTCGCCCGCGCGTTGCCGAGCAGCCTCCACGGCCTTCTCGCGGTTCGCGGCGTACGGAGCGGAGACCTCGCGGATCCTGCCCGCCAGTACGTCCCGGCCGATGCTCTCGAGGCCCTCGGCGACACCGTCGATGTCGGAGGTCGACCTGTTCTGCGACAGCTTTGACTTGCCCTCTATCGCGCTGATGACGATCTCGATGCCGACCATGGCCCGCAGCATCCCGTCGAGCGATCCGCGATCGACGCCGTCCAGGTCGTAACCGGGATCGTGTCGGGCCGCGAGGGCACGCAGCTGGGTCTCCAGCCATTCCGGCTCGGTGTGCGCCACCAGCCGGCCCGTGGCCTGGACCACCTCGTAGTTCCACGTGGGGACAGTTTCCTTCCCCGCCCGGTACGACGGGTACCAGTCCGGTGTCACATACGCGTCCTCGCCACGGAGCACGACCAGCGCCGGGTGAGCCGTGTGCGACCACTGGGTGTTCGGACGGGCGAGGTGCCCGTGGAACGCGCCGAGGGTACCGACCGTCGGGTCGTAGACGAACGGTACGGGGGTGAGCGCGGGACTGAGCGTCTCGGGGTCGACCGTGACGAGGTCGGCGAGCCGGACCTGTGTCAGCGCGGAACGCGCCTCATCGGTGGACATGCGGAAATGGCGAGGGACGTACATCAGGATGCCTCTTTCGCGACTCGCGCGAGCCCCGGAACGGCATCCGCTTCCGAGTACGGGCCGAGGGTGCTCACGTCTATGACTCCGTTGTGGTTCCACCCGGTCACCACAACCACGTACGTGCACATGGCGTACAGCGCGAAGGTCGACACCTGCAGAATGCTAATCGATGAGAGCTTGGCTCAGCGCGGCGGGAAGTCGATGCGGATCCGGGCGGGCGTCGCTGTCGACCCGGACAGCAGCACGCGCGTGCCTACGATCGCATCCGAGCCACCGACGTAGCCGAACATCTCCCCGTCGTCGAAGTCGGGCTCGACGTCATCGAAGCCCTCCGCGCTCACGACGGCGTGGTTCCCCTCGGTCGCCGAGGTGGCCACGGTCGAGGACCCGTCGGTGAGCCACCACGCGCCCCCGAGAGCGCGGGCGCCGCTCACCGTTGCCTCACCGTCGAACACAAGCTCGACGGCGTAGCGCGTCGCCGCACCGGAGAACGAAAGCGTGAGTTCCACGCCGTCGCCCGTAACCTCGACCTCGATAACGGACGTCAGCTCCAGCGTGTCGCGCACGCGGCGGGCGAAATCCATCGAGGCGAAGTATCGGCCCTCATCGACGGGTCGCGTGAGGTCCCGTGGCGCATCGGGCGCGAGAGGCTCGTAGTAACCGGAGGTGCGGCTCTCAGCCAGCAGCGCGCCGTGCTCGGTGACCGTCAGCCGTGGGCGCAGGCATCCCATCGAGAAGAACGTGGGCGCCACGCGCACCGAGCGCAGCACCACGCCGCCCCGGCGGGCGCGGACCAGCGTCGCGGAATTGGCCAGGCCCGAGGCGATCCGGCCCGTGGCTGCATAGTCACTGCCGCCGAAGACCGACGCGCTCAGGTCCCCCCTGCGCACCCGAAGGAGGCCGCTCACCGGGTACGCCACGGTGGAATCCACCGGCCGGGGCGCGGGTGTCGGCAGTGGTCGCAGCAACTCGGGGTGGCGCAGCGCCTCGGCAAGGTGGCGCGCTGGATGCCGCAGTCCGCGCCGCACGATGTCCTGCGCCAGCCGCACGAACTCCGGTTCCCCACCGCGCAGCGCGAGCTGGCGCAGCGGCGAGAGATACAACTCGGCGTCGTAGGCAAGTCTCTGGTCTTGACGCCGCGAGTGGACGTTCTCCACCTCGCCGTCGTCCTCGATCAGGGCGACCGTGGCGCGCAGATTCCTGGCCACGAGGTCAACCAGCTCGGGGTGATCCAGATCCCGGGCCAGCGAGAGCAGACTCGGGTTCGTGACCTCGGCCGCGTAGATGCCGCTGCGCTCGGAGTAGAGCCCGTCGGCGTCGATATCGATGCCCTCGGCCAGCCAGGCCTCGGCGCGCTCGGCGAGCGCGAGTTCCGGCCACCGACTGTGCAGCGCGGCCAGGGAGCTCGCGAGCTCCCAGCGATGATTGGGTGTGTGGACGCCGCCGACGGCCAACGCCGGCGCCGCCGACCGGCCGATTCGCTCCAGCGTGGCCCGCACACCCTGCCACCGCCGGGCGAACGAATCGTGGGGCGCTCCCGAGTCAAGCAGGGCAAGGGCCGCGGCCAGGTCATTGATCGTGAACGCGGTATCGGGCGGGGAGTCCAGGTTGCCCTCGCTCGAGAACAGGCCGCTGGGGTTCTGCAGCGCCGCCAAGCGCGCGACGAAGACATCGGCCGCCGCAAGGAGGTCCGTCATCGCAGGATCTGCCGTCACGATGCCCGACGTCGCGGCCTGCGAGGCGAGGCCCCCCGCTTCGCCCGCGTCTTCGCCCGCGCGAGCCAGGTCGAGCGCGATGAGGCCGAGCGCGGCCCGCATGAGCGCGCGGTGGTCCCGGGTGCCGAGTAGGGCGGCCGACGCGACGATGAGCTCCCGCGCGGTCTGCGCCGCGCCGTCGAGCAGGGCAGTCAGGTAGGGCGTATCCACGACACCGGGCGTGGGAAGGATGCTGGTCATGCCCCGAGGGCCCCTTCTGCGGATCGAGCGAAGCGCAGCGTGACCACCTCGAACGGGCGAAGCGTGAGCCGGACACCCTCGGACGCCACAGAGTCGATCGCGGCGGGGGCGGCGGCGTTGAGGTGCAGCGTCGCGCCCGAGCGCGCGCCGGCGCTCTCGTACAGCCGCACGATGAGGTCGCCGCTGCGGTCGGCCGCCAGCTTGACGGCCTCCAGCACCACCGAGCCGCCGTCCGCCAGCCAGGCCAGCGGCTCGGGAGCCCTCGCGCCTGTCAGGTGGCGCACCGGATCGCACGCGGCGTGCCCCGCGATGATCGCCTCGGCGACCGTCGGCGCGATCGCCAGCACCGTGACCATTTCGTGCAGGCCCTGATCGGCGTGCGGATCGGGGAAGGTGGGGGCGCGCAGCAACGACTGACGCACGGTCGTGGTCACCCGGCCGGCATCGATCTGCCGCGTGACGTCGTGACCGTAGATCCCGTCGTTGGCGACGGCGACGCCGAAGCCCGGCTCCGCGACGTGGACCCAGCGGTGCGCGCACACCTCGTACCGCGCGGCGTCCCACGAGGTGTTGGTATGGATCGGTCGGGTCACGTGACCGAACTGTGTCTCGTAGGCGGCTTGCGGCGCGTGCACGTCGAGCGGGAACGCGAGCTTGAGCAGCCGGTGGCGCTCGTGCCAGTCGACGGCGGTCCGGATCCTCACCTGGGGTAGCGCAGGGTCGAGCGAGATCCACTGCTCGACGGCGGAGTCCCCGAATGCCGCCGCCACGTGAACCCGGCCGTCGGGCAGGAGATTGGCCACGCCGTCGGCGACGTCCTGCACCGTGTTGCGGTAGGAGGCGTCCAGGTCCCAGGCGTCCCATCGGGTTGGGACGTCGTGGTGGAGCTGGAGCAGGTTGCCGTACCGCCCTTGCGGCAGGACCTCGCGGCCGCTGGCAAGCTCGACGAGGCTCACGATCGTTCCGTTGCCGGCGATCCGCACGCGCAATGTGGACGAGGTGAGCACGAGGTCGTCGCCGTCGGTGGCCGAGGCGGTGGCCGACGGGGTGGGTTCGCCAGAGGCGACCACGGCCCCGCCGCGCGCCGGCACCCCTCCCAACGCGACCGGGGCGGGGTTGACGGCCACCACCGCGTCGCCCTCGCCCAGAAGCGCTGCAAGCGCCCGGGCGATGATCGCCTCGGCGTGCTCGGTCGTGGCGGCGTGGCTGGCTTCGGCCTCGCGGTGTACCCAAGCAATCGCCGTGCCGGGCAGGATGTCGTGGAACTGAAGCAGCAGGACCGCGCGCCAGAGCTCGTCCAGCTCGTCGTAGGGGTAGTCGAGGCCCGCCTGGAGCGCCGCGGCGGCCGACCAGAGCTCCGCCTCCACGAGCAGGCGCTCGTTGCGGCGGTTGCCGCGCTTGGTGCGCGACTGGGAGGTGAAGATGCCGCGGTGGAACTCGAGGTACATCTCGCCGGACCAGACATCGGGCTCGGCGTACTCGGCCTCGGCCGCGGCGAAGAACGCACCCGGCGTGCCGAACCGGAGCCGAGGCGAGCCCTCGAGATCGGCCTGGAGGCGACCGTCGGCCATCATCTCTCGGGTCGGTCCGCCGCCGCCGTCGCCGTACCCGAACGGCATCAGCGAGAGCGTGCCGCGCCCGTGTTCGGAGTAGTTGCGCACGCTGCGCGCCAGCTCGGTGGGCCGCATGTCGCCGCTGTAGGTGTTGACGGGCGGGAAGTGCGTGAACACCCGCGAGCCGTCGATGCCCTCCCACAGGAAGGAGTGGTGGGGCATCGGGTTGGTGTCGTTCCAGCACATCTTCTGCGTGAAGAACCAGCGCAGGCCTGCCTTGCGCAGGAGCTGGGGCAGCGAACCGGGGTAGCCGAAGGAGTCGGGCAGCCAGCCGACGTCGCTGCGCGCGCCGAACTCCTGCTCGAAGAACCGCGCGCCGTACAGCAGCTGGCGGGCCAAGGACTCACCCGAGGGCATGGTGACGTCGGACTCGACCCACATGTTTCCCACGGGGATGAAGCGGCCCTGCGCGACGCGCATCCGCAGGCGTTCGAAAAGCACAGGGTCGGCGCGGCGGACCCAGTCATAGTGCTGAGCCGAAGAGCAGGTGAACGTGACGTCGTCGTCGCGGTCCATCAGGTCCAGCACGCCCGAGAACGTACGGACGCACTTGCGGATCGTCTCGCGCGTGGGCCAGAGCCACGCGGAGTCGATGTGGGCGTGGCCCGTGGCCACGATCCGGTGCGCGGTGCCCGCGGCGGGGGACGCGAGCAACGGGGCCAAGATGGCGCGCGCGGCGGCGGCGCCCGGAGCCGGGTCATCCGGGTCGAGCGCGTCCAGCGCGGCGCCGAGGCCGAGCAGTAGCGACATCCGCCGGGGATCGGTCTCGCTCAGCTCGGCCAGGAGACCGCGCAGCACGATCATCTCGCGGCCCAGGGACTCCAGCTCGGTGTTGACGAGCCGGGCCTCCACCCGACCCAGGCGGTACAGGGGGTCCCGCGGCGCCGTCGCCTTCTCGCCGAGGGATGTGGGGGCGTAGGCGAGCGGGTTGGCGAAGTCGTTCCCACCGGACAGGTCCGGGTTGGAGGCGGCCTCCACGTACAGCGTGACGGACTCCCCCGGCAGCGCCGTCACGGGCACGTGGTGGTTGCGCGGCTCGAGACCCTTGACGGCGTGGCCCTCCGTGGTCCGTACCAGCCCTTCGCACTGGAATCCGGGCTTGGCGCCGTTGAACCCCAGGTCGATCGAGAGCTCGATCCGCCGGTCGGCGGCAGCCGCGGGCCAGGTGGCCGGAATCGTGCCGCTTACCCGCAGCCACGTCGTCTCCCACGGCGCGCCCCAGGGGTGCCCGGTGACCACGGGGGTGAAGGTCGCCGCCGCCATGGCCTCGGCGAACGGCACCGGCTCGCCCGGCAGCGTCCACGCGCCGATCTCCAGGGGCTCAGCCTGCGCGATCAGGGCGGCCGGGAGGTACTGGGCGAGGAACCGGTCAATCCGGCCCACTGCCTTGGCGCGGTCGAGATGCACGTCAGCCCTTCAGCCCGGCGCCCAGGTCGGAGCTCGTGATGTGACGCTGGAACACGAGGTAGAGCGCCACGAGCGGGACCATCGAGATCACGGAGGCCGCCAGGAGGATCGACCAGTCGATGTTCTGCGCGCCGATGAGGGAGCGCAGCGCGATCTGGAGGGTGAACTTGTCCGGGTCGCTCAGGATGATGAGAGGGAAGATGTAGTCGTTCCAGCGCCACTGGAACGAGATGATCGCCAGCGTCAGCACGATCGGCCGGGCGAGCGGCAGCATGATGCTGAAGTAGATCTGCAGTTCGCGCGCCCCGTCGATCCGGGCCGCATCCAGCAGTTCCTCGGGGATCGTGATGAAGAACTGCCGGAACATGAACACGCCGGTCGGGGTGAGGATGGACGGCAGGATGACGCCGGCCAGGGAGTTGTACATGCCCAGGTCGCGCACCACGGTGAACGTCGGGTTGAGGATGACCTCACCGGGCAGCATCGTCATCGACAGCACGCACAGCGCCAGCACCGAGAGCCACGGCGCCTTGTACTTGGCGAGCGCGTACCCGGCGGATGCGCAGAAGAAGACCGTCAGCGCCGTCGTCACAGTGGCGACCACGAACGTGTTGGAGAAGTACCGTACGAAATCGACTCGTTCCCACGCCCGGACGTAGCCGTCCACGCTCCATGTGCGCGGCAGGAAGGACAGCGGGTAGCTGAAGAGATCGCCGCCGGTCTTGAAGGAGGAGAGCAGGAACCACAGCAGCGGGAACGCGACGAGCGTCGCGAGGGTCCACAGCACGGTGGTGGGCAGGACCGCCCGGCGCGCCTGCCCGGTCTTGCGACGGTCGGTGGGGCGCTGGGCCGGGGTGGGGCGGTGCGCCGCGGGAGTGGTGGGGGTCGTGTTTACCATGCTTCGTTCGCCCTCCGGCTGACGGCGATCTGGACGAGCGCGATGATCATGAGAATCACGAGCAGCACCATCGAGGCGGCGCTCGCGTAGCCAACGTTGGCCTGGGCGAAGCCCGTCTTGTAGATGTACTGCACGATGAGCTGGTTCTTGGTTCCGGGACCGCCATTGTTGAGCGCCTGGATCAGCGCGAACTCCTTCATCTGCCCGAGCGTGAGAAGCAGGATGACGAGCACCGACGTCGGCGCGATGGCCGGCAGGGTGATGTACCGGAAGCACTGGAGCCCGTTCGCGCCGTCGAGTTGGGCCGCCTCGTAGTAGGAGACGGGCACGTTGTTGAGCGCCGCGATGAACAGCAGCATGTTGAAGGCAGCCCCGGACCACGCCGAGGCGAAGATCACGACCAGCAGCGCGAGGTTGCCGTCGGTGGCCCACGGCACGCTCTTGCCGCCCAGCTCGCCGATGATGAAGTTGACGAACCCGAAGTTCTCCCCGAACATCCAGCGCCAGATCACGCCTGTGACGATCGGCGAGACGAGCCACGGCAGGAAGAAGACGATGCGCGCCCCCGTCGTGCCCTTGGCCCGTGGGTTGGTGATCGCCAGGGCCATGATCAGCGAGAGGGCATAGCCGAGCGGGACCGAGAACACCGCGTAGATCAACGTGCGCGAGAGCGCGGCGTAGAAGCTGGAATCCTTGAAGAGCCGAGCGTAGTTGTCAAGTCCGATGAACTTGAGCGGACCGTAGCCCTTGTAGCTGGTGAAGCTGTACGTGAGACCCAGGAGTCCGGGCCAGAAGAAGAACAGCCCGAACAGCACGATCACGCCCGACGCCAGCACGAGTGGGGTGATCACATAGCGGCGGTGGGCGCCGCGACGCCCGCGCGAGAGAGGAGCGGCGGGCCGTGACTGTGAGGCCGACGCCGGAAGGGTCCCGGGGCCTTTGGCGACGACGTCGCGGGGCGAGGCTGTCATGGGTCCCTCCTCGGGACGGGTCCAGAGCGTGGCCGTGGTGGCCGAACGGTGCCGGTACGCCCCCCGCGGGGAGCGTACCGGCGCCGCTGTCAGCCGATCTGAGATGCCGTGGAGTCGATGATCGCCTTGATCGTCTTCGGCAGGTCCTGCTCGTTGTTGAGGAACTTGATGGTTTCGTCCTTCAGCGGCTCCGACGTCAGCGCCTTGCCGAGGTAGGCGTTGCGGAGCTGGTCGGTCGTCTGCAGGGCCGAGACGGCCGGGGAGGCCGCGATCTCCTTGTTGTACAGGGCAAACGCGTCAGCGTTCGCCTTGTAGGTGGGCGTGATGCCCTCGACGGCGGGCAGACAGCCCTGGATGTTGCAGTACTGCGTGTAGTTCTCCGCGGAATACAGCCACGTGATGAAGGCCTTCGTCTCCTTCTCGTGGCCCGTGCCGCTGAATCCGACCATCCACGAGGCTGAACCGTAGTTGGTGGCCCGGACCGGCTGTTGCGGCATCGGGACCGAGGCCCACGCGAAACTGGTGATGTTCTTCTGGAAGTCGGCGATCTGCCAGACACCCGAGTAGTACGCCGCGACCTGACCGCTCTTGAAGGTGGCGCTCGCGTCGTCGCCCGACGTCCAGACCGACTTGGGCATGAAGCCCGAGTCGTTCATGTTCTTGAAGTACTGCAGCGCCGTGCTGCTCGCGGCGTTCATCGAGTACGTCCCGTCCGCGGCCTCTTCGACGCCCTTGCTCCCGAACTCGTAGAGGAACGAGCGAAGCCGGTGCGCCGACGCGTCCATGACGAGGCCGTACTTGGCGCTCGTGGCCGTCTGGACCTGCTTGGCCTTCGTCTGGAACTCATCCCAGGTCCAGGACTTGCTGATGTCGGTCGGGTAGGAAACGCCGGCCTTGTCCCACAGCGTCTTGTTGATGAACATGCCCACGGAGGTCAGGGTCGTCGGCAGCGCCTTGACCTTGTTGTCGGCCGGATCGGCGACCTTGAGCGTCGAGAGGACCTTGACAGAGTCGGCGACGTCGGTCAGGTCGAGGATGCGGTCCTTCCAGACCGGGTCGACGTTCGGAGCCGCAGCGAGGTCCGGCAGGTCGTTGGCCTGGGCGTTGTTGCGAAGCCGCGTCGCGAGGTCGTCGCTGGGGACCTCGACGATCTCGACCGTCACACCGGTCTCCTTCTTGTACTTGTCAGCGAGCGTCTGGAACGCCCCGCCCTGGCTGGCGTCGCCCGACTGGACGAGCTTCAGGGTGACGTTGGCGCTGGCGCCGGAGGAGCTAGAGGACTGG
>DATCIA010000055.1:0-11037 GCA_036508075.1 Coriobacteriia bacterium | reverse complement strand
CGCTCGAGCCCAGAACCTGAATCCCAAGGTTATCCTCGTAACGCTGCAAAAGGAGCAGAGTCTGCTGACGGTCAGCAACTCAAGCAACGCGGCGCGACTGGTGAAGGCGATGGGATGCGGGGTCTATGGCGCCATCGATCCGAAGACCGGGCTTACAACGAACCGATACCCGGGTTTCGGTAGCCAGGTCTGGAACGCCGCGCGCCTGCTATCCCACTACGAGGACAGCTACGCGTGGGTGCTTGGCAAGACGAAGACCGTGACCGTGAGCGCCACGGGCGTGAGCAAGATCATCGTTCCGAAGAACGCCTCGACCTTCGCGCTCTACACCTACACGCCGTACTACCCGCAGCGCCTTGTCTGGGACCTCTACGTCCAGTACTTCGGCGATCCGCACGCTCCCCTGGTCGCGACGACGCTCACGATGTCCATCAGCAAGGGTAGCGCCGGGCTCGGCGAGGGCTACGTCCTGTCCGGTGCGATCAGCCCGGCCTTCGCCGGCGCGCCGGTCGTCATCTCCTACAGGCGCCCGAGCGAGACGACGTGGAGGTCCTGGACGACCGTGAAGACGACCGCCGATGGGAAGTTCTCCGTCGGCACCAGTGGCTACCGCCTCGGCACGTACCAGTACCGAGCGACGTTCCCCGGTGACGCTGCACATGCGGTCGCTCGATACGTCTACGCCGCGATCACGATGACGGCCCCGCCGGTGGTCAAGGCCCCGACGACGCTTGCCATGGCCATCAGCAAGAACCACGCGGGCCTCAGCGAGGGGTACGTCTTGTCCGGCGCGATCTCCCCGGCCTTCGCCGGCGCCCCGGTCGTCATCTCCTACAGGCGCCCGGGCGAGACGACGTGGAGGTCGTGGACGACCCTGACGACGAGTGCCGCGGGCGCGTTCTCGGTGGGCACCCGCGGCTACCGCCTCGGCACGTACATGTACCGCGCGACGTTCCCGGGCGACGCTGCACACTGTGTCGCCCGCTACGTCTACGACACGATCCACATCGTGCGGTAGCCGCAGCGAACGGGCGAGCCGGCGGACGGGCGGCTCGAACCGTGCCGCGGCCCGATGAGCGTCTCGTTCGCGCTCGGAAGTCTCGGGGCGGGTACAACTACCGTACGGCTCGGTTCGCGGACGGGACGCCGCGGACGGGCGATACGGAGACCGGAGGGCGGGGCGCTTGGATTCGGAGGCGGGTGGCACCGGACGACACTCGCGCACGCGCGTGGGCGGTCCCGCACGGTCGGCCGTGCGCATCGTGTTCGTCTACGCGGTCGTCGCGGGTCTGTGGATCCTGGCCTCGGACACGCTCTCGAGGGCCATGACCATCGATTCGAACCAGTTGACGGCCGTGGCGATCGCCAAGGGCGTTCTCTTCGTCGTGGTGACGTCGGTCCTGCTGTTCGTCCAGATCCGGGGAGACTTCGCCCGTCTCCAGACATCCGGCGACCAGTTGCGCGAGAGCGAACAACGCTTCCGCCGGGTCATCGACGTCTCTCCCGTCCCGATGACCATGAGCGCAGCGAACGGGACCGTCACCTTGGCGAACGAGGCGTTCGTCAAGGTGTTCGGCTACACGCAGCAGGACATCCCCACGATCTCCGACTGGTGGCCCAAGGCCTACCCGGACCCCGAGTACCGGGACCGGATCGCCGACGCGTGGCGAACCGAACTGGAGCGGAGCGCGAAGGCCGGAGACGCCTTCACTCCGATGGAGGCACGCATCCGCTGCAAGGACGGAGCGGAGCGGATCGTGCTCCTCAGCTCGGCGTGGCTCGCCGCAGACTCCTCAGAACAGGTGGTCGTCTTCTGGGACATCACGGAGCGCGAGTTGGCCGAACGGGCGGTCCTGTTGAGCAACCAGCGCCTCGAGCAGGTCCTGAAGAGTGTCACCGCGCTGATCGGGAAGATCGTCGAAGCGCGCGATCCCTACACCCAGGGTCATGAGGAGGGGGTCGCGCGGATCGGCCGGATGATCGCCGAGGAGATGGGCCTGTCGGCAGCCGAGGTGGAGGGCATCGAGGTCGCGGGGCTGGTGCACGACGTCGGCAAGCTCGGGGTCCCCGCCGAGATACTGACCAAGCCCGGTCTTCTCGCAGACATCGAGTTCGACCTCATCAGGGAGCACTCGCAGCGGGGATACGACATCCTCAAGGACATCGACTTCGACTGGCCCGTCGCCGACATGGTCCTGCAGCATCACGAGCGGATGGACGGCTCGGGCTACCCGGGCGGCCTTGCCGGCGACGGCATCTCGATGGCAGGTCGCGTCCTGATGGTGGCGGACGTCATCGAGGCGATGGCCGCGCACCGGCCGTATCGCGCGGCCCTCGGCCTCGACGCCGCGATGGCCGAGATCACGGGACACCCGGAGAAGTACGATCCGCAGGTCATCTCGGCCTGCGTGCGACTTCACGAAGCGGGTCGGATCGAGCTGTAGACACGTTCCACGGGTTCAGCCGAGTGCTGTCAGCGCCATCTGCGCGAGCCACAGCACGCCCATGCCGACCCCGAGTGTCGCCAAGACGTTCTTGGTCCGCACGGCCACGATCAGCGCAGCCACCGCCGCGATGGTCCGGGCCGGCGCGAAGGAGTACGCAATCCCCCGATGCAGGTAGAGCGCCCCGGGAACGACCAGCGCGGTGAGCGCGGCGACGGGCACGTGCTTGAGCAAGCGCACGAGCCAAGGGGGGTGCGGCACGCGGCCGTGAAGGATGATCGGCCAGCTGCGCATGGACCACGTACCGATCCCGAGCGCCACGATGAGCAACCAGAACTGAGCCGTCGGTGTCATGACGCCTCATCCGGCTTCGGCCGGTCGCTCCACGCCCCGTACGCCATCCCCACGAGGATCGCGACAATCAATCCGCTCTGCAGCGGCATGAGAGGTACGAAGATCGCCGCCGCGACACCGGTGACGACCGCCACGCCGATGGCGGTGCCGTCTTTGAGCGACGGTGCGAGCATGGCGAGGAAGACGAGCGGCACCGCGAACTCGAGCCCCCACGACGTGGGGATGAACGGGCCGAGCAGCGCCCCGGCGACGCTCGAGATCTGCCACACGATCCACAGCGACGCGCCGCCGCCGAAGTAGTACCAGACGATGTCGACGTCGTCGCGGAAACGGCCGTCCGTCATGGTCGAGGCGTAGTTCTGGTCCACGAGCATGTAGCCGAGGATGGGCCGCAGCCAGCCGGGGGCGTCCGAGAGGAGCGGTGCGATCGACACGCCGTAGATGAACATCCGCGCGTTGATGACGAGCGCGGTGCCCAGCGCCACCCACAGCGGCGCCCCGCCGCCCAGCAGCGTGGTCGCGGCGATCTGCGACGCACCGGCGAAGACGACGACCGACATCCCGATCGACTCGACGACGCCGAAGCCCGCCTGCCTCACCGCGGCGCCCGCGACCATGCCGAAGGGGACAACGCCGACCAGGATCGGCAGCACTCCGAGGATCCCGGTCAGGAGGCTGTGGCGCGTGCGAGGTGCGCGACCGCTGTTCTGCACTCGGGCCTCTCCCGCCGGAATCGCATTTCCGGAGCGAATGGCGCTCCGTGTGCGGTATACTAACACGCATAGTGCACTATAGTGCACGTCATACGAGAGGCGCACGTGGACACCCTGAACCAGATCATCAGCGGCAACCTGAAGCGCGTGCGCGCCGAGCACGGGCTGAGCCTGGACGCGGTCGCCAAGTTGTCCGGGGTGAGCAAGAGCATGCTCGGACAGATCGAGCGCGGCGAGGTCAATCCGACGATGTCGACGCTGTGGCGCATCACCAACGGCCTGAAGGTCTCGTTCTCCTCCCTGGTCACGCGCCCGCAGGACGACTCGGAGGTCATCACCCGCGCGGACCTCGATCCGCTGGTCGAAGACAGCGGCAAGATCCGCAACTACCCGGTGTTCACCTTCGATGCGGAGCGGGGCTTCGAGATGTACGCGGTCGAGATCGATCCCGGGGGCTATCTCCAGGCGGACGGGCACATCGCGGGCAGCCAGGAGTTCATCACCCTCCATTCGGGGCGGCTCGCGATCCGGGTCGCCGACGAGGAGCACCTGCTCGGGTGTGGGGACTCGATCCGCTTTCGGGCCGACGTCGCGCACTCCTATCACAATCCCGGCGCGGAGACCGCCAGCCTCAGCATGGTGATCCACTACCCGAGGTTCGGATGACCGCGACTGACGATCCGAACGCGGGACACGAGCAGCGACTGGCGGACGCTCCTGCACTGCCGGTCGTCGTGGCTCTCGCCCTGATGGTCGTGTGGGGCGGTACGCCGCTCTTCTCGAAACTCGCGGCGAGCCAGATCGATCCGCTGCTCGTCGGCATCCTGCGTACCGTGCTCGCCGGCTGTCTCGCGCTTCCCCTCGCGCTGGCCACGCGTCAGCCGCTTCCTGCGGACACGCGCGGCAAGCAGTTGCTCGCGTTCTCGGGATTCGCCGCGTTCGTCGCCTTCCCGCTCATGTACACGGTCGGCCAGCACACCACGTCGGCGCTGCACGGCGCGCTGATCCTGGCCACTCTGCCGGTGTTCACGAGCCTGTTCGGCACACTGATCGAGCGACGCCGCATCTCCAGGACGTGGATGGCGGGATGCACGATCGCGCTGGCGAGCGAGGCGGTCGTGATCGTCTGGCGGACGAGCGGCGCCACCGGCGGGTCGAGCCTCACGGGCGACCTCATCGTGTTGGCGTCGTCCGCCGTGTGCGCGCTGGGTTACGTGGCGGGAGCGCGGCTGTCCCAACGGGGGTACGCATCGGTGCCGACCACGCTGTGGGGAGTGTCGCTCTCGGCGGTCGTCGTGCTGCCTCTGATGGCCTGGTCGCTCGTTCGTACCGGCGTGCCCCACGCGGGGGCGACCGCATGGGGGTCGCTGCTGGTACTCGCCTTCCTGACGTCGGTGCTCGGCTACATCGCGTGGTACTGGGCGCTGGGGAAGGGCGGGATCAGCCGCATCGCATCGATCCAGTTCACCCAGCCGCTGTTCGGTATCGCTCTCGCGGCGGTCGTGCTCGGCGAGCGACCAGCGCCCGTCACGGCGGTCGCCGCGGTGGGCATCCTGATCGGCGCCTGGCTCGTCCTGCGCGCGGGTGCGCGGTAGGACGCTCACGTCGGTCCGCGCCGGGCGCCTGAAGGGTTCTCCGAAGGGGCATGATGTCGGAGGGGGAGCCATCCGTGCCGTGCGGGGAGCATCCGGGGGGAGACGGGACCATGTCGGATCAGGCCGTGCCGGTCCCGGCGTGACCCGTCGCGCTGGCAGGTATGGGTCCTTCTCGTCGCGATCCCGCTCACCATCGCCGAGTTCTCGCGCCACCCCAGGCCGCTGCGGGTCTACGAGAGCACGGTCGTCGAGGGGACCGTCATGGTCGGCGCGGAGAAGGCTCCGGTCCAGGCGCGCTAGGGACGCCCCGGCTACTCGATCGCTGTGTGCGAACCGTCGCAGTAGGGCGGGTTGCCCGTGAGCCCGCAGTTGCAGATCGAGACCTTCTTCGCCTCGTCGATCTCGAAGACGAGCGGTGTGATCCCGCTGCCCTCGTGCGACCCGTCGCAGAAGGGCGGGGTCTTCGTCTTGCCGCAGCGGCACCAACTGTAGGTGCCGACGGCAAGTTCCGTTACGAGCGGGTGCGAGTCCGCGGTGTCGTTTACGAACCTCATGGCAGCGCCTCCTTGAGCCGTATCTCTCGTTGGTTGTAGGTACCCGAACGGGCGGCCTCTGTCCGTGCTCGGGGGTATCATTTGTCCCGGGTCCGTACTGATGGGCCCTCATCACGCGCTCGCCTATGGGGAGGTCATCGATGCGCAACGCGTTCGCGATCGGGCTGGACGTCGGGGGCACGCGCATCGCCGCCGGACTCGTGGAGCGAAAGGGCAGGATCGTTCGCGAGACGAAGCTGCTCACCCCGAAGGCGGCGGGCCCGTTCGCGATCGTCGACGCGATCGTGGCCGCGGTGAACGAGATCACCGGCGGCGTTCACCCGTCCGAGATCGCGGGCATCGGGATCGGCCTCCCGGCCCAGATCGACTTCACCCGCCAATCCGTTGAGTACTGCGTCAACCTGCCGCTCGCGGGTATCGACATGCGTGGCCTGGTGATGTCGCGCCTGAAGTACCCCGTGACCATCGACAACGACGGTCACACGGCGGCGCTCGGCGAATCGCGCTACGGCGCGGCGAAGGGCCTCAGGGACTTCATCATGGTGACGCTGGGCACCGGCGTCGGCGGCGGTGTGTTCATCGACGGGAAGCTGCACCGCGGATCGCGCGGGTTCGGCGGCGAGCTCGGCCACATGGTGATCGCGGTCGACGGGCCGGCGTGCCCGTGCGGCGGCCGCGGACATCTTGAGTCGTTCGCGGCCCGGCCCGCTATCGTCCGGGCTGCACGCGCCGCGGCCGAGACCTACCACGGGTCGAGCATCTCACGACTGGCCGGAGGCGATGCGGAGAAGATCACCGCGGAGCTCGTCATCAAGGCCGCGAACGACGACGACGAGGCGGCGGTCGAGGTGATGTCGCTCGTCGGCGACATGCTGGGCGAGGGGCTGGTCGGGCTCGTCAACGTGCTGAACCCGCAGGCGATCATCGTCGGGGGCGGCATCGGCGAGAGCTGCCCGCTCGTCAGCCGGCGCGCGGCCGCCCGCATCGCCGCCGAGGCGCTGGCCGGCCGGCGCGACATCCGTGTGCTGACCGCCGAACTGGGGAATGACGCAGGAGTGGCCGGTGCGGCCGCACTCGCGTTCGAGGACCACGACTCCCGGGAGGGAATCCACTGATGGCATCCGAGGTCTACTTCGCGCCCGTGCGCTCGGTCAAGAAGCGTTCGATGGTCGCTCGCGTGGGGACGCTTCTCGAGAAGGCCGGGGTCGCCAACGCCATCGCGGATGCCGATCTCGTGGCCGTGAAGCTGCACTTCGGCGAGAAGGGCAACACCGGTTTCGTGCATCCCGTCTTCGTGCGCGAGGTGGTGGCCCGCATCAAGCAGCACGGCGGCAAGCCGTTCCTCACCGATGCGAACACGCTGTACAGCGGCATGCGCTCCAACGCGGTGGACCACCTCCAGTGTGCGATACAGAACGGCTTCTCCTATGCGACGGTCGATGCGCCCATCGTGATCGCGGACGGCATCGACGGCCGCGAGGCGGTCGACGTCAGGATCGACGGCCAGTACTTCGAGACCGTCCGCATCGGCTCAGCCGCCGTGCACGCGGACGCCATGGTGGTCGTCACCCACGTGAAGGGCCACGAGGCGACCGGCTTCGGCGGCGCGCTGAAGAATGTCGGCATGGGCCTGGGGTGCCGCTCGGCCAAGCAGCGGATGCACGCCGATTTCAAGCCCGAGGTCGTCGCCGAGAAGTGCACCGCCTGCTCGCGATGCGTGCGTTGGTGCCCCGTCCAGGCGATCGTCATCGGCCCGGACCGCGTCGCGCAGATCGACTACGAGAAGTGCTACGGCTGCGGCGAGTGCGTCGCGGCCTGCCCCTACGCCGCGATCGGGGTCCAGTGGAAGACCGAGGCCCGTGCGCTGCAGGAGAAGATCGTCGAGCACGCGAAGGGCGCCCTGAGCGGCAAGGACGGCAAGGTCGTGTACCTGTCGTTCGTCACCGCCGTCTCGCCCGATTGTGACTGCTGGAGCTTCAGCGACGCGCCGATCGTCGGTGACATCGGCGTGCTCGCGTCCACCGACATCGTCGCCATCGACCGCGCCGCCTACGATCTCGTGACCCGGGCCGTCGGGCTCCCGGGCTCGCGCGGCGAGGGAATGGACGCCGGACAGGACAAGTTCACTGCGGTGACGGGCGTCGACGGCACGGTGGCGATCGGGTATGCGGAGAAGATGGGGCTCGGAACGACGGAGTACGAACTGATCGTCGTCGAGTAGAGGGTTCGGATACCGAGGGGGCACTGAGAATGGACTACGGAGCGATACTCAAGAAGAGTTGGAACCTCACATGGCGCTACAAGATCCTGTGGCTCTTCGGCTTCTTCGCCGGCGCCGGCAGCAGTGGCGGCTCGAGCTACTCGGGCAACTCGGGGGGCAGCGGCAGCGGCAACAGCGGGCTGCCGGGAGGCGTGACCACCTCGCAGGTCCAGTCCTTCATCCAGCACTACGCCGTGCTGCTGATCATCGTCGTTCTCTTCCTCGTCGTGCTCGGGCTGCTCATGTGGCTCATCTCGATCGCGGCCCGCGGCGGCCTGATCCACCTCGTCAACGAGGCGGAGGAGAAGCGCGAGGTCCGGGCAGGAGCGGGCTGGCACGCAGGCTTCTCCAAGTGGGGACGCATCTTCGGCGTCGAGTTCCTGGCGGGTCTGCCGGTGGCGGTCCTGGTCCTGGTGATGCTCGTCTTCGTGGCGGTGGCCGCGTTCGGCGCGGCCGCGGCCTCGCAGGGCTCCTCGAATGCCGTGACTGCGGCCGTCGTGAGCGCGGTGACCGGCGCTTGCTGCTTCCTCGTCGTGTTCGTGATCGCGGCGATCGTCCTCGGTGTCATCTTCGGGATCGTGAAGGAGCTGGCGCTGCGCTACGTCATGCTCGAGGACCGGCGTGTCATGGACGCGCTCAAGACCGCGTGGCGCGACCTGTGGGCGAAGCGCGGCGCGTTCGTCATGTTCCTGATCCAGATCGGCGTGAGCATCGCCTACGGGATCGTCACGGGCATCGTCGCTCTGGTCCTGGTCCTGCCTGCGGTACTCATGATCGTCTTCGGGAACTGGCTGGGTGGCTCGATGCTCGTGCTGCTGGCGATCCTCATCCTGATAGTGCCGACGGCCATCTACGCGACCTTCTACCACGCGGTGTGGACGGTCTTCTTCCGCGCCATGACGGGGGTCGAGCCACTGCCGAAGGCCGTTCAGGGCTATCCGACGGCCGCGCCCGCACAGTTCGCGCCTCCCGCACCGATGGCGCCTCCTGCGCCGCCCGCGCCGCCGGTCGCGCCCGCGCCGCCCGCCGCGCCCGCGCCGCCCGCCGCGCCCGCACCCGAGCCGCCTGTGGGGGACGATGCCTGACGGCCGCCTCGTCGTCTGCGCGACGCCGATCGGCAACCTCGGGGACGTGACCTTGCGCGTCCTCGAGACGCTGCGCATCGCCGACATGGTGGAGGCCGAGGACACCCGCGTGACGCGCAAGCTCTTCGCGCGCTATGAGATCACCACCTCGCTCGAGTCGTACCACGCCAAGAACCTCGAGCGACGCACGCCGGAGGTGGTGGCGCGCGTCTCCTCGGGACAGGTGGTCGCCCTCGTGAGCGACGCCGGGACTCCGGGCGTCTCGGACCCGGGTGCGCATCTGGTCGATGCGTGTCTCGAGGCGGGCCTGCAGGTCGAGGTACTTCCCGGCGCGAGCGCGATCCTCGCGGCGCTGGTAGCGAGCGGGCTCCCGACGCACGCCTTCTACTTCGGCGGGTTCCTTCCGCGCAAGGTGGGGGAGCGTCGGCGCGCGCTGGGAGCGCTCGCCGCTCTCGACGCGACGTTGATCTTCTACGAGTCGCCCCGGCGCACGGCCGCGACGCTCGTCTCGCTGGCGGAGGTGTTCCCCGGCCGCGCGGCGGTCGTGGCGCGAGAACTCACGAAGATGCACGAGGAGGTCGCCCGCGCGGAGGTCGGCGAGTTGGCGGCGGCGTTCGCGGCGCGCGAACTCAAGGGGGAGGTCGTGCTCCTGGTCGGTCCGCCGTCGAGGCACGCCGCGAAGCCCGAGGCCGACGAGGTGAACGTGCGCGCCCGGGTCGAAGCGGCTGTCGCCGCGGGCGCCACCCGGAAGGACGCAGTGCGTGAGGTCGCGATCGCGACGGGCCTGCCCCGCAACGAGGTCTACCGGATCGCCGTGGGCGGTTCCGGCGCCTAGCTGCGCTTGACGGCCCCGATACAGTCGGCACACACGGCGCGGTCCTTGACTGTTACCATCTCTCCCTCGGCGCCGCAGATCGCGCACGAGGCGGCGTAGCGCTCGATCACGATGCTGTCGCCGTCGAGCCGCATGGAGAGCGGGTCGTGCACGTTGATGCCGAGTGTCCGCCGCAACTCCACGGGGATGACGATCCGTCCCAACGCGTCGATCCGACGCACGATCCCTGTGTCGCCCATGACACACCCTTCGTTCGATCCCGGCACTCGTTGGTAGAATAGCCCGAAGCGGCGCGCGCCGGTGACCGCTCCGCCACACACATTGCTACCTTCCCGTGAAGAAAGTGGTCAAACGCGATGGAACGACCTCCCTTCTACCTGACCACGCCGATCTACTACGTGAACTCGGTCCCGCACCTCGGCACCGCCTACACGACGATCGCCGCCGACGCCCTGTGCCGCTGGCGCCGCATGACCGGCTACGACGTCCACTTCCTCACCGGGCTCGACGAGCACGGGCAGAAGGTCGCGCAGGCCGCGGAGCAGAACGGCATGGAGCCGCAGGCGTGGGTCGACACCATCGCGCCGAAGTTCGTCGAGGCGTGGAAGATGCTCGACATCTCCAACGACGACTTCATCCGCACCACCGAACCGCGGCACGAGCGCGGCGCGCAGGCGTTCATCCAGGCGCTCAAGGACTCGGGTGACCTGTATCAGGGCCGCTACGAGGGCTGGTACTGCCTGCCCGATGAGACCTTCTACACCGAGGACCAGCTGACCGAGGGCGCCTGCCCGCAGTGTGGCCGCGAGGTGCAGTTCATCCAGGAGGACAACTGGTTCTTCCGCCTGTCCGCCTACGAGGACCGGCTGCTCGCCTACTACGACGCGCACCCCGATTTCGTGCAGCCCGACACGCGGCGCAACGAGGTTGTCTCGTTCGTAAGCGGCGGGCTCAAGGACCTCTCGGTGAGCCGCACGACGTTCACGTGGGGCATCCCGCTCCCGTTCGCGCCCGAGCACGTGATGTACGTGTGGTTCGACGCGCTCATCAACTACGTCACGGCGGTCGGCTACGGCGCCGACGGCACGCCGGGCTTCTCGGGTCCGCTCGCGCACTACTGGCCCGCGCAGTACCACTTCGTCGGCAAGGACATCATCCGGTTCCACTGCACGATCTGGCCGGCGATGCTGATGGCCG
>DATCIA010000054.1:0-3085 GCA_036508075.1 Coriobacteriia bacterium | reverse complement strand
TCGGCATCGCGCAGGCGATCCTGTCGCGCCCGAGCGTGGTCATCCTCGATGAGCCTGCGAGCGGCCTCGACCCGCTCGGTCAGCGCGACGTGCGCAACCTGATGCTCAAGCTGCGCGACGAGGGAGCCACCGTGTTGCTCTCGAGCCATCAGCTCTCCGAGGTCGAGGCGGTGTGCGACCGGGTGTCGATCATGAGCCGCGGCTGCGTGGCCGCCGAGGGCGCGATCTCGGACCTGCTGAGCGTGGCCGGTCGCACGACGATGCGCGCCAGTGGCCTGCCGGGCGGCCTGCCCGCGGCCCTCGCGCCACTGGCCGCCGATGCAGTCTCGTTCGACGGCGTGTGGATCTTCTCGGTCGACGACGGTGCCGTGCGCCGCGCGGTCGACGCGGTCGACGACGCCGGCGGCTCGGTGCTCCACGTGGAGCCCAAGCGCGAGACGCTCGAGGACTACTTCACGCGCATGCTCTCCCGCGATGACGGGAAGGTGGCCTAAGATGCTGCGCCGTCTGACCGCCATCGCCGGCGCCGTGTTCCTGGACGCCATCAAGCGCAAGGTCGTGTACGCGGTGCTGTTCTTCGCCGTGATACTCGCGTTCTCCGCCCCGTCGCTTCCCAGCTACGGTGCTGGGGTGGACGTGGGCGTCTACCGCGAGGTGGCGCTGTCGCTGACCTTCGCGGCCGCGCTCGTGCTCGCGCTCGCGCTGTCGGCCAACCGCATCCCGTCCGAGGTCGAACGGCGCACCGTGTACAACGTCATCGCCAAGCCGGTGAGCCGCTGGGAGTACGTGGTCGGCACCTGGATCGGCATCGCGGTCGTCATGGCCGCGGTGATCGCCGCCTTCACCGCGGTCGACCAGCTCGTGGGGCTCGTGCGCTACGGCGACCCGATGTGGCGGCTGTGGCAGGGCGCGCTCGCCATCTGGCTCGAGACAGGCGTGCTCACCGCGTTCGCGGTGGCGGTCTCGGCGCTGTCCGGTGCGGTCGTCGTGACCGTCGCGACGCTCACCTTCGCGTTCATCGGCCATGCGCGCCAACCCGTGCTGGCCTCTGCGCCGGGTTTCCCGGCGTGGCTCTACCCGTCGCTCGACAGCTTCAACATCATCAATCCGGTCGCGCACGGAGCAGGTGTCGGCGTGACTTACGTCGCCGTCATGGCGCTCGTGTTCGCCGGGTGGGTCGTGGCCTTGCTCACGCTCGGGTCGCTCGGTTTCGCGAGGCGCGACCTGTGACCGAGCGCTCCTACACGCGCTACGCGCCCGCGCTCGTCGTGCTCGCGCTCGCGGTCGTGCTCGGCGGGCAGGCTGTCGCGGACCGGGTGGCGCCGCAGGCGCCCAACGGGGCGCTCACCGGACAGTCGCTCGGTCGTGCGGGTTTCGCCTACCTCACGGGGCTCCGCCAGTTCGGGGCGGCGTACCTGTGGAACCGGCTGGAGCCGCAGATGCACGAGTACTACGGAGGCGCCGGTCTCGGCAAGATGAGCTTCATGCTGCCGAGCATCAAGGCGATCGTCACCCTCGATCCGCAGTTCGTGGAGGGGTACTACGTCGCTCCAGAGATCCTCATCGAGAGCGGCCAGCGGCCCGGGGTCACTCCTGCGGTCGCCGCCGAGCGCCTCAAGGCGGGCCTCGACCTCGCGAAGGAGGGCGTCGTCAACAACCCGAAGTCCGGGGTGCTGCTCGCGTCCTACGCCGAGTTGCTGCTCACGCGCGCCAAGGACGCAACGGCGGCGCTGCCCTATGCGGAGCGGGGGATGTCGCCCGACGTCGTGTGGCGCACCGACGAGGAGAAGTGGGACTCATACGCCGTGCTGCGCGCCATCTTCACCAAGAACGGCCTGCCCGCCCGGGCCGCCGAGGCGCAGGCGGTCATGGACGCGATCTCCGCGGACCCCAACGCCACAAAGAACGCGGTGGATACCGATGAATAACCCTTTGTCGCCTGATTCCTACCTTTCGTCGGTCCACGCGGTCGATCTCGACGATCTGGCCGCCCGCGGTATCCGCGTGCTGCTGCTGGACCTCGACAACACGCTGCTGCCGCGCGACACCAACGTCGTCCCCGACGAGCTCAAGGCGTGGGCCGCGGGCCTGCGCGACCGCGGCTTCTCTGTGTGTCTGGTCTCGAACAACTGGCACGAGCGCGTGCATCATGTCGCGAGCGAGCTGGGTTTCGATCTGGTCGACAAGGCCGTCAAACCGCTGCCCTTCGCGTTCCTCGCGGCGCTGCGCCGCGCGGGAGCGAAGCGCCGCGAAGCGGCGGTCATAGGCGACCAGCTGTTCACGGATATACTGGGTGGCAACATGCTGGGCATGCGGACGGTGTTGGTCTCACCGTTGTCGGCCACCGACCTGCCGCATACGCTGCTTCTGCGCCGCTTGGAGGCGCTCGTGTTGAAGGACCGCGTTCCGACGTCGTGACCGATGCAAGCAGGGGAGCGCTGGGATGAAGATCGCCATCAACGGCAGCACACGGCTCGTAGGTGTCATCGGCTGGCCCATCGAGCACTCCCTGTCGCCCGTCATGCACAACGCGGCTTACGAGCTTTTGGGCTTCGACTGGGTGTACCTGCCGCTCCCCGTGCGTGACTCCGCCGACATCCCCGCCGTGGTCGCCGCCCTGCGCGCGCTGCCGTTCGTGGGCTTCAACGTCACGATGCCCTACAAGCAGGTCATGCTCGAGCTGTGCGACGAGGTCGCCGCTCAGGCGCGGCTCGCCGGCGCCGTCAACACGGTGCAGGTCGTCGACGGCAAGCTGATGGGCTACAACACCGACGGGCGCGGGCTGCTCGAGTCCCTGCGCGACGATGCGGGCTTCACCCCCGAGGGGAAGCGCGCAGTGGTACTCGGTTCGGGCGGAGCGGCGGGCGCCATCGTGGCCGCCCTCGTGCTCGCGGGTGTCGCGCACATGACGATCGTCTCGCGCGATCCGGCGCACGCCGACGGGATCATCTCCCGCCTGACCCCGCACGCGCGCAACACCGAACTCGTCGTCGTATCGGCGGGCGAGGAAGCCGGTCCGCTGGTGAAGGCGGCCGACCTGGTGATCAACTCCACACCGCTGGGCATGCGCCCGGGTGATCCGATG
>DATCIA010000053.1:0-3242 GCA_036508075.1 Coriobacteriia bacterium | reverse complement strand
TTTGGCAACTATTTGCCAAAATTTGCCAGATGTGGTTGTCTCGAAGCATGAGAGCCTTGGACGGGACGTCGACGACGTCGCCGGCCCCGGCATCGACGGCCACCAAGCCGGCAACGATCAACGATGTCGCGCTCGCGGCGGGCGTCGCGGCATCCACCGTCTCCCGCGCACTGTCGATGCCCGGACGGGTCAACGCGGTCACGCGGGAACGCATAGAACGGGTCGCCGAGGAGCTCAACTACGTTCCGAATTCGCAGGCGCGGGCGCGCATCTCGGGTCGCACGGGCGCCGTGGCCGTGCTCGTCTCCGACATCACGAACCCGTTCTACTTCGGCATCATTCGCGGCACGCAACAGCAGCTGAAGGCGGCCGGCTACACGCAGCTGCTCGTCGATACCGAAGAATCCGGCGAACTCGAGGCGAGCATGCTGGCGAAGCTCCGTCCGTCCTGCGACGGCGCGATCCTCGCCGCGTCGCGCCTGTCGGATGCGCAACTCGCCGCTCTCGCGAACGACATGCCAATCGTCGCGATCAACCGCGCGACGCGGGGGGTTCCAAGCGTCGTCATAGACTCCGCCGCCGGCATCGACCAGGCGCTCGAACACCTCGTCTCGCTCGGCCACGTGCGGGTGCTCTATGTGTCCGGCCCGCGCGGGTCCTGGTCGAACGAGAAGCGCTGGCGCGCCATGCGGTCGACGGCGGAGCGGCTCGGCGTCGAGGTAAGCCGCACGGTTGCGTTCGCCCCCAAGACCACGTCGGGCGCGGCCGCGGCGGACGCGCTCCTCAACAGTGGGGCGACGGCCTGCATCGCGTTCAATGACCTACTCGCGATCGGCATGCTCGCGCGCTTCCGCGAGCGGAAGGTGCGAGTCCCCGACGATGTCAGCGTCGTGGGCTGTGACAACATCTTCGGCGCCGACTTCTGCAACCCTCCGCTCACGACCCTGACCGCACCGATCGAGCAGGCGGGCCGCGTCGCCGTGTCGATGCTGCTGTCCAGCCTTACGCCGGTGGGCCCGAAGTCACCACGCCGTTCGGTGCTGCTGCCTACCCACCTGACCGTCCGGGACTCCACCGGGCCGGCCCCGCCGAGGAAGAACGAACCATGACCGCTCTGAGTCCGCATCCCGATCGCCTCTTCCCACCGGATCCGACCGAGCGCGCGATCGCTCGCCGGCTGTATTCCGAGGTGGCGGATGCACCCATCTATTCGCCGCACGGCCACGTCGATGCGGCGATGCTTCATGCAAACCAGTCCTTTCCGGATCCGGCCGCTCTGCTGATCACACCGGATCACTACGTGACACGTTTGCTGCACGCGTCGGGCGTGCCGCTCGAGGACCTCGGACTCGCACGCAACGGGGTGCCGTCGACCGCGACCGGCCAGGACATCTGGCGTGTCCTGTGCACACACTGGGACCTGTTCCTCGGTACGCCGGTGCGCTTCTGGTTCGAGTCCGAACTCAGCGAGGTGTTCGGCCTCACCGAGCAGCCATCCCCGGAGAATGCCGACGAACTGTACAAGCAGCTGTCGAGCGTGCTCGCCACGGATGCGTTCCGCCCGCGCGCGCTGTTCGAGCGATTCAACGTCCGGGTACTCGCCACGACCGACGACCCCGCCGATGACCTGGCCGCGCACCGCGCGCTGCGTGACGACGAGTCGTTCCCGGGGCGGGTAGTCCCTACGTTTCGGGCTGACCGCTACCTGAACCCAGCAGAGCCGACCTGGGTTTCGGCGCTCGAGCGGCTCCACGAGGTCTCCGGGATCGACTGCGGCAGCTACGTCGGGCTCCTCGACGCCCTGCGTTCACGCCGGGAGTACTTTCTCGCGCACGGGGCGACAGCCACGGACACGGGTGCGCCCGATGCCGGATCGACGCCGCTGTCGGTCGAGGATGCCGAGCGCCTGCATCGCGCGGGCCTCAACAGCTCGATCACGGCAGACGAATCGGTCGCCTATCGCCGGAATATGCTGTATCGCTTCGCGGAGATGGCCGCCGACGACGGACTGGTCATGCAGCTGCATCCCGGGGTGATTCGAAACCATGACCGCCCCACATTCGACGCGTTCGGGCCGGACACCGGGCACGATCTGCCCGACGTGACGCTGTATACGAGGCCTCTCACGCCGGTGCTTCGCGACTTCGGCTCGAATCCCAAGTTTCGCCTCGTGCTCTTCACGGTGGACGAAACGAGCTTTTCCCGCGAGATTGCGCCGCTCGCAGGCTTCTATCCGAGTGTGTATGCGGGAGCGCCGTGGTGGTTCCTCGACAGCCCCGCCGGAATCGCGCGCTATCGGTCAGCCATAACCGATAGCGCGGGTTTCTCCAAGACAAGTGGCTTCATCGACGACACGCGTGCGTTCTGCTCGATCCCAGCGCGGCACGAAATGTCGAGGCGTTGCGACGCGGCGTTCCTCGCCTCACTCGTGGCCTCGCACCAGGTCAGTGAAGATGATGCCGCCCAACTCGCGCGAGACCTCGTTGGCCGCATCCCAATCAACACGTTCCGCCTGGAGAGGTAGCGGCGCGCTCACCGAAACCGGGTAGCAACGAACTGATCTAGAAGGGGCGACAGCATGGGTGGGGTGGCCACTGCGCTAGGCACGATGGCCGCGATCGTCGGAGCCGGCTGGGTCCTCGGTCACCGCGACACCCTCGGCGCGGGCGCCCGGCTCGTCCTGGCGCGGGCCTGCTTCACGGTGGCGACCCCGTGCCTGCTGTTCGTCACCATCGCGCACGCGGATCTGCACCTGCTGATCTCCCGCTCAGCGCTGGTCACCGCGCTGAGCACCACGACGGTGGCGTTGGTCGCCGTCGTCATGCTGGCCGTCTTGTGGCGGCGACCGGCTCCGGACGTGGTGGTCGGCACGCTCTCCTCGTCGTACGTCAACGCCGGCAACCTCGGCCTGCCCCTCGCGGTCTACCTCCTCGGCGACGCCGTCGCCGTCGTGCCGACCCTGCTGTTCCAGCTGCTCGTCATCGCCCCAATCGCGTTCACGGTCCTGGACGCACACCTCACCGCCGGGCGACCCGGGCTGCGCGGGATCGTGGCACGCACGTTCCGCAACCCGATCATCGTCGCGTCGCTGACCGGCCTGCTCCTCGCCGCGCTCCAATGGGAACTGCCCGAGGTGCTGTTCGGGCCGTTTGCCCTGATCGGGGCCGCGGCCGCACCCCTCGCGCTGCTCACGTTCGGGATGTCGATCGCCGTGCCACGCACCGAGGGCGAGACCACCCGAC
>DATCIA010000052.1:0-28949 GCA_036508075.1 Coriobacteriia bacterium | reverse complement strand
TCGGTCGGGAAGGATCGAGGCCTGAAGGATCGAGGCGACCCGATGCTCCTTTCCGTAGAGCGACGCGGTGTCGATGGCCAGCGCGGCCTGTGATGCGAACGTCAGCAGCAATTCAACGTCCTCGCCGGTGAAGGCCGCAGGCTGTGCCGCATAGACCGCGAGCACGCCGATCGGCCGGCCGCGGGCCATGAGCGGGACCGCGATCAGCGACTCGAACCCGCTGCGAGTGGCCGCGAGCGCCAGCGGCGTCGAGCGTGCCGAGAGGTCGCCGTAGGCCAGCGGCGTGCCCGCCGCGAAGACCTGCCCCGGGATGTCCTCGCCCGGTCTCGCGCTGAAGTGCAGCAGCTCGGCGGAGGATAGCCCGCGTGTCATCGAGGTCTCGATGACCTCGCGCTCGGGGCTGTAGGACATCAGCGCGACCCCGTCCGCGGACAGGATCTTCTGCACGACGTCGAGGACACGGCTCAGCACGGACCCGATCTGAAGCTCCGATGAGACCGCCTGACTGATGCGGAACACCGTCTCGAGGTTGGCGGCGCGCGTGCGGGCCTGCTGCAGGAGATGGGCGTTGCTGATCGCGAGTGAGACCTGCTGTCCGATCGTCTCCGCGATAGCCAGCTGACGGGTGGAGGGGTACTTCATGCGAGCGCCGTCGTGCAGCACGAGCGCGCCGCGAACGATCGAGCCCTGCAGCACCGGGATGAACAGCGCGCTCCCCCACGCCGCGCCGACCAATGCAAAGAGCTCGGGCGCCCGGCGCACGTCGGCCACCACGATCGGCTCCTCGGCACGCACCCCGGACCGGTGGCGCTCCACCTCCACGTGGTGCCAGGCCTCCAGCAGTCGCGCCTCCGCGGAGGAGTCGGGGCCCGAGCGGAGTCCCAACTGCTGGCGCCCCTCGATCGCCACTCTCGAACCGCCGTAGCCGAGCAGGCCTGCCGCAAGCGCTGCGGCCGTGTCGAGCGCCGATCCGAGTTCGTTGGGGCGAACGCTGAGTTCCGCGACGTCCCGAAGCGCCTGCGCCTCGGTCCGCGACAAGCGCTCGTCGGCGAACAGTCGCGAGATCCGCACAGCCACGGCCGCGTTGGCGCTGAACACGCGCAGCGTCTCGACCTGTGCCGGGGTGAACACCCTTCGGCCCGATGTGAGAACCACGACGACACCGATGACGTCGGGTCCCATCGCGAGCGGCACGGCGACCCCCGCGCGGTCGGGATCCGCTCCGAACAGCGTGTGCACGGCGCCGGAACCGGGCGCCTCCGCGCCCGCGAACGGGACCGCCCGCGCCTCGGTGAACGCACTCGCGACAGGCGACGGCTCGTCCAGCGGCACCAGCAGGGTCGCATCGGACACCGCCAAGCCGCGACCGCGGACCAGTGAAAGCGCCAGGCCCGACGGATCGGAGAGCAGGATGGCGGCGTCTCCGGCGCCCAGGATCCGTCCGATCGCCGCGAGAACGGCGTCGAGCACATCGTCGAGGTTCGATGCGCTCGCGAGCAACTGCGCCATGTCCTGGAGCGAGTTGAGCCGCACGCCCATGTCGTTGAACGCCTCGGCGACACGACCCATCTCGTCGTCGCGGACGACCCTCAGGGGCCGCGCATAGCCGCCCGCCGCGACGTCCCGGGCCCGCTGCTCGAACACCCGGAGCGGGGCCACCAGCCGTCGGCTGTACGCGAATGCAGTCAACACCGCGCCGCATGCGACCAGCAGCATCGCCAACATGGCGGGCATGAGCGCCTGCGTCGCGCCCGCGAACGCGTCGGATTCGGCCTCCATCACCAGCACCCGCCACCTGAGACCGTGGTCAGGGGTGATCAGCGCCCACGAACCGCTCAGCGGGCCCACGCCCGACGCGCTGGCGCTCGCCGTCCCGTGAACCGCCGACGTGCCCTCCGCGGCGTAGACGACGCTGCCCGGCTCCAGGCTCGGACCTCCGGGCGACGCGAGGACCCTCCGGCCGGACGCGTCCACCACGAGCGCGACCAGGGAGCCCCCGGCCAGCGTGACGTCGCTCAGCGTCCTGCCGAGGTAGTTGACACGTACGCGGGCGAGCACGACGGCACGCCGCCCGCCCTCGCCCACCGTGCGGCCCGCCCACAACCGTCCTTCACCCGTCAGGTCGTCCCATACGAGGACGGGCCGTGCCGCTGCCGTGGCTTCGACCGCGGCCAGCACCGACTTCGGCGCGACGGGATCAGGATCGCCCGATGACGTCGTGGCGCCATCCGGACCGAGGAGTACAAGAGCATCGAAAGTCCCGGCGTAGGCCTCGAGGTACCCGTCCAAGCGGGTCTGCGACGGCAGTGTGGTCGCCGCCGCCGTGCCGATCTCGGCTGCCAGCGAATCGATCGAGCGTTCGGCGCCGTCGAAGCGCGCATCCAGGCTGCCGGCGACCAGCTTCTGGAACGTGTCCAGGCGCACACGTTCCTCGGCACGGACCGACCGGTAGACGCCCACGAGGGAGATGATCGACACGAGCGCAACCGAGGCCGTGACGGCGACGAACGCCAGGGCCGTGATGCGAGCCGAAAGCCCCATCCCCCGCAAGCGCGTCCGGGCCACCCCCGTCCACCGACACGTCGATCGTCCCGGCCCATCGTAGACGACGGTGACTGCTGCCGACCAGTCGCAGCTATCCTCCCGCGGCGAACGGGACCCAGCGTGTCAAGAACACGGTGACGACTCCGAGCGTGTCCGTGGCGATGAGCGCACCGAGCGCCATCAGCACGACACCCGAGACGCGGGCGATGACGAGCGCGTGCCGGTTGAGCCACTTGAGCACACCCGCGGCCTTTCCGAGCAGTGCCGCAGCCAACAGGAACGGGATGCCCAGTCCTGCCGAGTACGCGGCGAGAAGCAGGGCCCCCTCACCGGCGTGGCCGCTGCCTGCGGCGAGCATCAGGATCGAGCCCAGGATCGGCCCCACGCAGGGGGTCCAGGCGAACCCGAAAGCCATGCCCATCACCGGAGCCGCCCATCTCCCCAGCACACGCGTGCGAGCGGGGTCGAAGCGCGCCTCGCCGTACAGCCACGGCACCTTCACCAGCCCGAGCATGAAGAAGCCGAAGGCCATGATGATGACGCCGGAGACCCGTGAGATCAGCAGCCGGTTGGCCGTGAGCACCCCGCCGAGCAGGGACGCGGAGACACCGAGCGCCACGAACACGGCGGAGAAGCCGAGTACGAACAGCAGGGCCGGGAGCAGGACGTCGCCGGCGCGGGTGTGACGCGAGGGGGTGTCGCCGAACGCCAGGCCGCCGAGGAAGGACAGGTAGCCCGGCACGAGCGGCAGCACGCACGGGGACAGGAACGAGACGATGCCCGCGCCGAACGCGGCCGCAAGACCGACCTGACCAGTCATCGCGCGCTCCCCCCGGCACGTCCGACGCAAGAGCTCCCGCGCAGACCCGCGGAGCGGCTCCGGCTATTCTGCAAGCTCAGCACCGTAACCGGCGGCGACAACAGCAGCGACCATGGACTCGACCGTGGCGATATCGGGGTCGTACACGACCTCGGTCATGCCCGTCCTGAAGTCGGACTCGGCCGACTCGACGCCGGGAAGGTCCTCGAGCTCCATCTTCACGAGCATCGAACAGGACTGGCAGTGCAGCCCGGTGGTATGCAGACGCGTGGTGACCGGTGCAGCCATCGTCGTCACCCTCTCAAGTCGGTATGGACCTCCACGTCACGAACGTGCGCGCACCATGATAGCCCCGCGGCGACGGACAGGCTCAGGGCATCTGGTGCGCGGTTCCCTCGGCTCCCGCGTCGTGCTCGACCCGCGACCCGCAGTACGGGCACAGACGCCACTCCTCCAGGATCGCGCGGCTGCAGGAATCGCATTCGACGTAGGCCCGCGGCTCGGCGCGGTGGCCGCCGTCCCTGCTGTAGACGAACCACGTCGCACCGGCCAGGGTGAGCACGGCGAGCACCGGAAGCGCTAGGAACAGCTCCAGAGAGCGCGCATCGGCGACCGTCGAGCCGCCCGAGTCGATCAGGCTCACGACCCAGAAGAACGCCGCAAGACCCGATACCGTTCCCAGTATCGCTACCAGACGCATGCGGCCGTGCGTGTCGCTCATTCGATCCCCGGTCCGCTTGCCGTTGCACCTCGGGCGAAGGCAAGTGCAAGGCATGTGCCAAGGGTCGCCGTCATCAATCTCGGCTGGGGGACCGTGATGCGACGATCTACTGGAGACCCAGCCGATGCATCCTGGCTTCGAGGGTCTTCGGCGTCAGCCCCACGAGCTTGGCGGCCTTGATGGCGTTGCCGCCGGAGCGGTCCATCGCCTGGCGCAGCAGGTCCATCTCGACCTCCTCGAGATCCAGGCCGTCCTCCGGAAGTTCGAACATGTGGGTCTTGCTCGCTCCTGGGGCCACGCCCGCTCTGACCTCCGAGGGCAGGTCGTCGAGCCCGAGTTCGTCGGTGGCTGCCAGGATGACGATGCGCTCGATGGCGTTCTCGAGCTCCCGGATGTTCCCCGGCCACGGGTAGGCCGCGAGCGCCTCCATCGCCTCGTTCGTGATGGTCTTGCCACCGGCCTTGTACTTGTCCAGGAAGTGCGCGACCAGGCGAGGGATGTCGCCCTGACGCTGCCTCAGCGGAGGGAGCGTGATCGGAACGACGTTGAGGCGATAGAACAGGTCCTCGCGGAAGGAACCGTCGGCGATCAGCTGCTGCAGGTCCCGGTTCGTCGCAGCGACGACGCGCACATCGACGTCGATCGAGCGCGTGCCTCCGAGCCGCTCGAACCTGCGCTCCTGGAGCACCCGCAGCAGCTTCACCTGCACGCCGAGCGAGATGTCGCCCACCTCGTCGAGGAACAGTGTTCCTCCGTTGGCCAGCTCGAACCGGCCGGGCTTCGCTGTGACGGCGCCCGTGAAGGCGCCCTTCTCGTAGCCGAACAGCTCGCTCTCGAGGAGGGTCTCGGGCAACGCGCCGGCGTGGACTTCGACGAAGGGCTTCGCCCCGCGCGTCGAGAGACGATGGATCGCGCGCGCGATCAGCTCCTTGCCGGTCCCCGACTCGCCGTAGATCATCACCGTCGCGCTGGTAGGCGCGACCTTCTCGACCGTCATGAGGATCTCGATCATGCGCGGGTCGGCGGCGATGAAGCCCTCTATGTCCCAGTCGCGCTCGAGCTCCTCGCGCAGGCGTTCCACCTCTGCGGAGAGCTCGGAGATCCGGATCGCCTTGTCGATGGAGAGCTTCAGCTCGCCGAGGTCGAACGGCTTCGTGAGGTACTCGGTCGCCCCGGCCTTCATCGCCTCGACGGCGGTGGCGACGTTGCCGTGCGCCGTCAGCATGATGATGGGGAAGGTCTCCCCCTTCGCGCGGATCTTGCGGAGCACCTCCATGCCGTCGGGAGACGGCATCTTGTGGTCGAGCACCATAAGGTCGGGGTGCTGCTCGTCGACGGCCGTCAGCGCCTCCTTGCCGTCCGAGGCCTGGAACACCTCGTAGCCTTCGGCCGCGAGGGCCTCGGAGAGCACCCACCGCATGTTCTTCTCGTCATCGGCGATCAGGACTCGCTTGGCCATGCCGTGGTCGACCCCTTCCGCAACGCTACTGGAGAGCCGGAAGCCAGACCGTGAAGGTCGTGCCTTCGCCCGGCTCGCTCGTTACCTCTATGTGCCCGTCATGCTCGTCGACGATGCGATGGACGATCGTCAGTCCCAGCCCGGTGCCGTCGCTACGCGTGGAGACGAACGGGTTGAAGATCTTGTCGCGGACCCCGTCCGGGATGCCCGGGCCCGTGTCCGAGAAGCGGATGAACACGAAGCCGGCCTCTGCGCCGGTCTCGATCGTCAGCGTACCGCCCGCGGGCATCGCCTGCACGGCGTTGCTGATCAGGTTGACGAACACCTGCTTGAGCTGCTCGGGGTCGGCGACCACGTCGGGCGCCGTGTCCGAGTAGCGCTCGACGATCTCAACGTGCGCCCGGCTCGCGAACGTGCGCGAGAACAGGGCGACATCCTCAAGGACCTGCGACACCGCCACCGGCCGCATGGTCGGCGGAGCGGGGCGGCCGAAGTCGAGCAGCGCCTTGATGACTCGGTCGAGCCGGTCGATCTCCTGCTTGATGACCTTCGCCGCCTCGTGGACCCGTTCGCGGCTGCATTCGGCATCCTCCATCAGCTGCACCGACGCCCTGATGATCCCCAGCGGGTTGCGGACCTCGTGCGCGACGCCCACCGTGAGCTCGCCCATCGCCGCGAGACGATCGGCGCGGATGAGCTGCTCCGTCAGCGCCTGGACGTCCGACACGTCCTCGACGGTCACAACGGCGCCGAGCTTGCGCCCACCCACATCGCGCATGCGCGATACGGACACCTGCGCGTGCACGACCTTGCCGCCGATGGTGACGAGACGCAGATCGTGCATGATGCGCGGGATCCTGCCCTCCAGGACCTTGCGGACATCGAGTGTCAGTCCGCCGTCGTCACGGAAGAGCGTGGGCAGCGAACGCGCGGCCACGACGTCCTCGGCGATTCCGAGGATGCGTTCGGCGGCCGGGTTGACGGTCGCCACCGACGCGTCCGGCCCCACCGTGAGCACGCCCGAGGTCACCGAACGAAGGATCGACTGCGTGTAGTCCTGGATGGCGAGCAGCTGCACCGCGCGCTCTTCGAGGGCGCGATACGCCTCCTCCAGCCGCACGGAGACCTGCTGGAGGTCGCGGGTCCGGTAGCCCTCGAGGTCGCGCAGGCGGCCGAAGAGCACCCCCATGACGAGATACATGACCAGTTCGAGCCCGTCAGCGACCGCAAGGCCGAGCAACTGCGCTTGCCCGCCGGCCCCATGGTCGCCCCACGGGGCGTAGAGGATCGCCGATGCGATCGCGGTGAGCAGGCCGCCCCGCACGCCGAACACGAATGCGGCGTAGAGGATCGGCAGGTAGTACAGGCGGCGGTAGAACTCGTGGAACAAGCCCGCCTCCGGGCCGCCCTGAATCGTGTGCAGGATCGTGATCCCGATCAGCATCGCGACGATCGTCAGCACGTCCCGTGTGATGCGACGGCCGTCCGACGGCCCGGGAACGACAGGAAGGGAAGTGGTCTGCGGGGTCTCCTCCGCCATCTAACGCCGCTTCCTGGCCCATGACGGATCGATCCCGAGTTCCTCGCGGTACTTGGCGACCGTGCGCCGCGCCACCGGTATCCCCTCGTCGCTGAGCAGGTCGGCAAGACGCTGGTCGGAGAGCGGCCGCTTAGCCTCCTCCTCCGAGAGGATCTCCCGCAGGCGCTTCTTCACGGTCGTCGCGGCGACGTCCATACCCGAGGCGGTGCGGTAGCCCCCCGAGAAGAAGTGTTTGAGCTCGAACATCCCATAGGGGGTCGCCATGTACTTGCCGGTGACTCCACGGCTGACCGTGGACAGGTGCACCCCGATCTCGACCGCGACGTCTTCGAGCCGCAGGGGCCTCAGCGGGCCCTTGCCGTCCTCGAAGAAGTCGCGCTGGACCTCGAGGACGATCTCGGCTATGCGGGTGACCGTGTCCTTGCGCCGGTCGACGTTGCGGATGAACGCCTCTGCGGCGCGGATGTGGTCCTTGAGGTAGCGCACGGTCTCGATGTCCGCGCCTGAGCCCTGCCGCAGCATCGAACGGTAGCGCGTGCTCACGCGCAGGGTGGGCACCGCATCGGTGTTCGGGGTGACGACCCAGCCCTCGTCGAACCTGCGCAGCGTGACGTCGGGCACGATGTAGCCGGGCGACGGCCCGGGTGAGAACGCGCCCGCGGGGCGCGGATTGAGCAGGCGCAGTATGTCGACGAGGCGGCGCACCTCGGCCTCGTCGACCTTCAAAGCGCGTGCCACCTTGCGCAGGTGGCTGCCGGCGATGTCGTCGAGGTGCGATTCCGCGATGCGCAGCAGGAGCGGCTCGTCGATACCCAGGAACTCCAACTGGATACGCAGGGCCTCCGCCAGGTTGCGCGCGCCGACCCCCGGCGGGTCGAGCTGCTGGACCACTTCGAGCCCGCGCCGGGCGACCTCGACCGACACGCCGGCGATCTGCGCGATCTCCTCGATCTTCACGCAGAAGAAGCCGTCATCGTCGAGCGAGCCGACGACCGCGCGTGCCGCGCGTGCCTCCTCGTCCGTGAGGTCGACCATCGCCAGCTGCTGCTCCAGGTAGTCACCGAACGACTGGATCGACCCGACGTAGTCCTCGGTGTCGACGCCCTCGAGGTCGGGGTCGCGCGGGATGACCGGCTCGGAGGAGGCCAGTTCCTCGTAGCGGTCGAGCCATTCGTCCCACGACCGGTCGTCATCGTCGGTGTCCGACCGCTCCTCCTGGGGCTCCTCGACCGCGTCCTCGAACTCCTCGACCTCAAGGACGGGGTTCTCCAGAAGCTCCATCTCGACGAGCGTCTTGAGTTCGGCGACGGGCATGGCGAGGATGCTCAACCCCTGGTAAACCTGAGGGGAGAGCGTGATCTTCTGTCTGAGTTCGGGCCGTTGCTGGAGATCCATTGCGCTCCCGTCGCGGCCACGCCTGACCCGAATCGGCCCCATGCGCGTGGCAGGCTCCATTATCGCCCATCCGACGCCGGTGCGCCGAGAACGCGGCTCGCTAGGTCGGAGGAGGAAGCTCTGCCTCGGCGACGCCGCGCCCCGCGCGTGCGGCCATCAGGTGAGGCCATTGGGCGACGATGACCGCGATGATGACGAGCGCTCCGCCGAGCAGCTGGAGCGGCGTGAGCGGGGCGTAGAACAGCGGGATCAGGTAGGTCGCGATCCCGGCGAGCACGGGCTCGAGCGTGGCGGTGATGCTGGCCTTCGTCGCGTCGATGTGGTGCAGGGCGGCGAGGAACGCGCCGAACGGCACGATCGTGCTAACGAGCGCCATCACGGCGACTGCCAGGAATGTGCGGCCGTCGGCCAGGGCGCCGAGGATCGGCCCGGGTCCGCCGAGGTAGACGAGCCAGAACAGCGTCGCGAACCCCAGCCCGTACGTCAGCAGCGTCCACGGCGAGAAGCGTGGCGCGGCGTACTTGCCCAGCACCGTGTACAGCGCGAAGAACACCGCGGAGGAGAGTCCCCACGCGATGCCGTCCGGGGACACCTTCAGCCCCCCGCCGCCGATCGCGCCGACCATCAGCGCACATCCGGTCACCGAGGCCACGACGCCCGCCGGCAGGGCCCATGTCATGCGTTCCCCCAGGAACGCCACCGACACGCCGAGCACCAGGATCGGTGCGAGGTACTCGAGCAGGATGGCCGTGGGCACGTTGGTGCGCTGGATCGTGGCGAAGTAGGTGAAGTGGACCAGCGCCAGACCCGCCACCCCGAACACCGCGAGGAACGGCAGGTCGCGGACGCGGACCACAAGCTCGCGGCGCCTGAACAGACCGAGATAGACCAGCAGCATCACCGTAGAGAGCAGCGCCCGCGCGGCCGACAGGGTCGCCGGGTCGACCTCGGCGCCGGTCGTTACGAACAGCCACTTGGCGGTGAGCCCTCCGACCGCCCATCCCGCCGCCGCCAGCGCCGCGAGCAGGTAGCCTCGCAGCGGGTTCGGTACGAAGCCCGGTGCTGTGATCACGCGCTCTGTGCTCCTGCGCTCCGGCGACACGTCGCTCCCCCTCTTCGATGGCTGGCCGAGTGACGGCCGAGGTCGTGGAAACACATACCCCCTAGGGGTATAGTCTGCGTCGAAGCAGGGACCCACTCTACCGTTCGTCATGGGAGGACCGCAATGACCTCGAACGCCAGCGCCGGCACGCCCCTCGTCGCCACCGACCAGGAGCGGACCCGGATCCTGAACCGTCTCAAGCGACTGGAAGGCCAGGTCCGCGGCCTGCAGTCCATGATCGACTCGGGTAAGGACTGCGACGCCGTCCTCACGCAGGTCATGGCCGCCAAGTCCGCCCTCAATCAGGTGGGGCTGCTGATCATCGGCCACTCGATGAAGTCATGCCTCGCCTCCGGCGAAGCCACGACCAAGGACGAGATCGTCGACGAGGCGCTCGCCGTGCTGCTGCGCTACGTGAATCTCCCGGAGTCGTGGACCGCACCCGATGCCGGCTGAGCCGGGCGTGATGGCGCAGCGCGAAGCCTACGGGAGCCATCGGTGAGGTTCCTGCCGTTCGCCGTGGCGCTGGTCGCCGGGACGCTCGCGGGTGCGGTGACGTGCGCGGGGTTCGTCGTCCGACGGTCCCGTCTCGCCATGGCAGGCGTCGTGGCGACCGCCACGGCAGCGATCCTCGTCGCCGCGACAGCCGCCGTGTGGTCGCAGAGCGGACGCGCCGACACCTCGATCGCGTCGCTGTTCATCGCGATCGGCGCGCTCGCGGGCGGCTACGCGCTCGCGTCGGAGCTGCTGCCGCCAGTGGCGCGACACCGGCCGGCGCACACCGCGCTCGGCCCGGTGGCCCCGAACGATTCGGTCGGCGTGCTGCTGCTCGCCGATGCCGAGAGCGAGGAATACCGTGCAAGCGACGTCACGCGCGACATGACCTCGCTCGAGCACAGCGAGGTGCCACTGCCACCCCATATCGCGCGGCCCTTCGTCTACGCATCCGAGCGCGCCCGCTACAAGACCGGCAGGGGAAGCCCGGCGCGAGCCGCCGTCCACGCGGTCGCGACCGCCTTGGCCGCGCGACTGCGCGCCGACGGGATCGCGGACTCGGTGGAGGTCGCGTTCTGCACCGGCGCCTCGTCCGCGCCCGAAGCGGCCGCGAGGCTGGCGGCTGCTTCCGGCGGGCACATCGTAGTCGCGGCCCTGACCGTCGCGTGGACGCCTGCCTTCGACGCCGCAGCGGCGGGGGTCCACGCTCTCGACCCTGCACGATCGCGCCTGGCCGTCGAGACGACGGAACCTCTGTGGGCGTCCCACGCGCTCGCCGTCCGGGCGGCGGAACGGGCGTTCGGAGCGTTCGGTGACGCCGGGATCGTTGACGGGGTCGTGCTGGTCACTCGCGGCAACCCCTGGCAGATCGACCGCCTATTCCCCGAGGCGATGGAACAGTCGACCTACCTGGCGCAGCGGATCCGGGCTGAACTGATCGAATCAGGACTCCCTGCGGAGCGCATCCGGCAGGCATGGCTGGAGTGGGAGGAACCGGACATCCGCGAGGCGGTGCGACATCTGGCCGCGCTCGGGGC
This sequence comes from Coriobacteriia bacterium, assembly GCA_036508075.1. Lineage (GTDB taxonomy): Bacteria > Actinomycetota > Coriobacteriia > Anaerosomatales > PALSA-660 > PALSA-660. The sequence continues at coordinate 17,836 of DATCIA010000052.1, read as the reverse complement.
GAGCCACGTCGCGCTGGTACCCGTCGACCTGCTGTTCGCGACTCTGGCCACCACGGTGGACCTTCCGATGGCGGCGGAACGCGCCTGCACGGAGTCGGACGTCCGGGTGGCACTCGTCGACCCCCTGGGAGACGACCCGGCGGTCATCGCAGCGCTGCGCAGGGCCGTGGCCGACGCCGCTCGGCGCCTCCTGCCCGAGGGCGGTACGCCCGGCGCCTGACGGTCAGTGCGCGCGGCACCGCTCGTGGTTGAGCGTCTGCTGCCGCCGTATGGCAGGGTAGCGCCACATGTAGCGGAGGGCGATCGACATGCCGCCGCGCTGTGCTACCGCGCTCGTCTCGAGCTCATCGATCGACCGGCGCAGCTCGCTCGCGGTCGTTCCCCGGAACAACGTGTATCCGCGGCCCACGGCCTTGAGCACGTGCGCGTCGCTGCCGCCGGTGGCGGCCACGCCCTGCCCGGCTGCGAACGCCTTGGCAGCGAGCCGGTTGGCGAGGACCAGATACGGCGACGAGTTGTAGACCTCCATCGCCTGGAACGCGACCTCGTCGATCTTGTCGCCGAGGCTCTTGAGTCCGAACGGGCCGAACGCGCGGTTGGCGAAGGGGTGCGCGATGATCGCGACACCGCCCTGCTCGTTGATCGCGGCGATGGTGTCTGCAGCGCTCAGACCGGCGCGGATGTCCTCGGTCAGGTAGAGCCCCAGGATGTGTCCCCACTTCGAGGTGATCTCGGCGCCTACGACGACCTCGAGGCCGGGGTGATCGGACGCGGCATCGAGCGCGCGTAGGCCGCCCTCGATGGTGTTGTGATCGGTGACCGCGATGACTTTGAGATCGGTCCGGGTGGCCGCGTAGGCCACTATCTCCTCGGGCGTTGCGAGCCCGTCACTATGCGTTGAGTGGATATGAAGATCGGCCTTGCTCCAGACCTGGGGCACGTAGCCCTCCCTCGCGGTGGTTCGGCGCTGATGCGCGCCCCGTGACGGAGCAACGGCCGTGCCGAAGGGCCATTCTACACCCCGGCCCCATCACCATTCCGACGGGCCTGGCAGATCAGCCCAGACGCTTCGGATAGAGCTTCACCCCGTCGGTGCGCGTGATGTAAGGCTCGAGACGCCCGAGCTCCGCGGCGCCGATCGCGCCGTCGCCGATCGCCCGCGACAGCTGGAACGTGCCGAGCGAGGCGAAGCGCTCCCAGAGGCCCATCGCCCGCAGCTCGGCCTCAAGCTCGCCCCGGCGGGGGTCCTTCGCGTCCGGCAGTCCCACCGACAGGTAGCGGAACACCTTGACCGAACCTTCCGTCCCGAACAGCCGATCGATCCCGTCGGATCCCGCGCGCGCCGCGATGGCGTCCCGCAGCTCCTCCTGGCGTGCCTTGAGTGCCGAGAGTTCGTCCGAGACGCGCAGGTACTCGTCGACGAGGACGGCGCCGGGCTCCAGCGCACGCTCCTCGGCGGGAAGCTCCTCGATCTCGTACTGGTGCTTCCATGCCGGGCACAGCGGCCGGTACTCGCACCAGTCGCACAGGGCCGAGGTCTTGGCCGGGAAGCTCGTCTGCGCCTCGATATGCCTGATGCTCGAGAGGACCTGCTCGCGCAGGTCGGCGAGCTGCTCCGGCGTGCGGGTGGAGCGCACCTCGCAGTCGAGCGCCACGTAGTGCCAGACGAGCGTCATCTCGCGCACCTCGGGGTACATCTCCCGGATCGCGAGCTCGTAGAGCGCCAACTGGCGGTTGGCGTCGGCTGAGTCCTGGGTCATCAGCGATGACGCGGTCTTGTAGTCGTGGATCTCCCATACCCCGTCGGACACCTTGTCCAGACGGTCGATGAACCCGGTGACCTCGTGCTCGTCGTCCAGCGACATCCTGACCCTCAACTCGAGCCCTATCGTCGTCGCCTGATCGAACGGATGGTAGCGCCGGTAGTAGCTGCGCAGCGCCTTCTCGCCGATCGCCGAGTAGTCGTCCGCCGTGCGGCCCGCGCGCACGATGCGCACGTCGTCCTTCCACTCGGCCTCCCACACCGCGCGGAAGCGCTCGACGAGATCCTCCTCGTCAGGGAGCCGGCACGCTTTGACCTCACCGTAGAGCCACTCTAGCGCGTCGTGGACGCGGCTGCCCAGGAACGCCTCGATGCCGTCCGGGCCCTTCGGCGGCTTGATCAGGTAGCAGAACTCGTACTTCTTCGGGCACGTCTCGTAGGACTCGATACGCGAGTGTGAGAAGACGGACATGGTGGCCTCTTTCCGTGGTTCGATCGCTCGCGGACGAGTGTCGCACGCGGGTCTGACACCGGCCCGCCCGATCCCCGACCGGCGAGCGCACGATCCCGTCAGATCGCGCGGTCGGCCGCCCAGGCGCCCAGGCGTGAAACGCCCTCCCGCAGGCGATGGATGTCGGTGACGTAGCTGAAGCGCAGGAACCCCTCGCCGCCCGGCCCGAAGTCCACTCCCGGCGCGGCGGCGACCCCCGCCTCGTCGATGAGGCGGTAGGTGAGCGCCAGTGAGTCGCTCCCCCACGACCGCGCATCGGCGAACACATAGAACGCCGCGGTCGGCGGCGAGTCTATGGTCAACCCGAGTCCCCGCAACGCGGGCACCAGGTAGCGCCGGCGCTCGTCGTAGATCGCCCGCATCCGTTCGACGTCGGGATCCGCCTCCAGGAGCGCGGTGGTCCCGGCCACCTGCACGAAGTGGTTGGCGCACAGGAAGAAGTTCTGCTGGATCGCTTCGGCCGGACGCACGAAGGCCCGGGGCGCGACCAGATAGCCCAGCCGCCAGCCGGTCATCGAGTAGAGCTTCGAGAACCCGTTGAGCACGAACGCGCGGTCGGTGTACTCGAGGATGGTGTGGTCGCGCCCCTCGAAGTCAAGCCCGTGGTAGATCTCGTCGCTCGCCACGTAGAGACCGTGCTTCTCGGCCAGAGCGGCGATCGCGGCGAGGTCCTCGGGCGGCAGCACCGTCCCCATCGGGTTCGACGGCGAGTTGATCATGATGCACCGGGTGCGTGGCGTGATGGCCGCCTCGATCTCGTCGATCCGCATCCTGAAGCCGTCCTGCGCTCGCGCCCTCACGTGCACCGGCACGCCCCCGAGGAAGTTGATGTAGTTCGGGTAGGCCGGATAGCAGGGATCAGACAGGATGACCTCGTCGCCGGGATCGAGCAGCGCGCCGAACATCAGCAACATCGCGGGAGAGGTGCCCTGGGTGACGACGATGTCGTCACGGCTGACGGTGACGCCGTACTTGGACATGAACCGCGCGGACACGGCGTCGCGCAGGTCCGGCAGCCCCATCGACTGCGTGTACCCCGTATCCCCCGCCTCCATGGCGGCCTCGGCGGCGCGGGTGATCACATCGGGCGTGGGGAGGTCGGGGTCGCCGACGTCCATGCGCACGATGTCGTGCCCCTGGGCCTCGAGTTCTTTAGCGCGGGCCACGACGTCCATGACGACGAACGGGCGCACGGCCTGCGCACGGGCTGATACATGATCGGGCATCGTGTGACTCCTTCTTGAGCGGACTAGATACGGGCCCGATAGGCGGTCTGGAGCGACGAGGCGAGCACCTCGGCGCGGCGCAGATCGCGGAAGCCGATCCCCGGTGTCGCGATAACCTCGTGCGGCGGCTCACGGTCGAACTCGAGCCCCAGCTCCGCTGCGCGCTCCCACAGCTCCGTGCCGGGCAGAACGTGCAGCGTCGAGGACTGGATCTTGCCGGGGTCGAGCGCCAGCACGAAGCGCAACCCCGCCAGGAAGTCGTAGGCATCGTCGCCCGGCAGGCCGACGATCAGGTCGCACTCGCACGAGATCCCCGTCTGACGAAGCGCCGCGACCCCGGCGACGAACCGCTCCGCATTGAACGGACGATGGCACGCCTCGAGTGCACCCGCCCCGATCGTCTGCGGACCGGTCTCGACGCTGGCGACGCCCGCCGAACGCAGCACCGCAGCGGCTTCGGGATCGATGCGTTCGATGTCGACCTCGATGGTATGCAGGCGCACACCGCGCGCGACGTGCGGGGCCATCCGCGCCGCGAGCATCCTCAGGCGCTCGCCCGTGAGGTTGAACACCGGGTCGATGAACGAGAATGTGCTCACGCCCGGCGCCGCCGCCACGAAGTCGATCTCGGCGGCGATGCGCTCATCCGAGAAGGAACGGATCCGCCCGTAGCCCTTGCCTTCGAAACAATACGCACAGCGGTGCGGGCACCCGCGGTAGGTCTCCAGGTAGGCGCCCCCGTCGACCGGCGTCAGCACGCCCGTCAGGTACGGCGACGGCAGGTCGTCGAGGTTGGCGACCAAGGCGCGGTCCGGCGTCGCGACGATCTCCCCGCTGCGACGCAGGGTGATGCCGTCGACGCGCCACGCCTTGCCTCCGCCGGCGAGCTCCGCCAGCAGGTCTGCGAAGGTCAGCTCGCCCTCGCCGCGCACGATGACGCCGACCTCCGAGTGCGCGGCGAGCACCTCCGCCGCGGCGGGACCTACCTCGGGCCCTCCCAGCACGATGGCGCACTCTGGGCGCACCGAGGCCACGATTCGGCACACCTCGTAGACGGCGCGCGCGTTCCAACAGGTGACCGAGACCGCCAGGACGTCGGGCTCGAGTCCCAGGACCCGCCAAGCGACCCACCACGGGTCGACGTCGGTGTCGAGGTCGAGCGTCTCGAAGGCGACGCGGCCGGCAAGCCGGCGATCGGACTGTGCGTACGCGCGCAGGTAGCCGAGCGCCAAGGACCGGTAGCCGGGCGAGTTGAGCGCGAGCATCGCGCACCGGAGCGGAGCGGTGGCCATCAGGCGTCGACCCCCCGCGCCCGGGACACGGATACGGCCAGCCTCGCAGCGAACGGCGGGGGTGACAGCGTCGCGAGCTGATCGGCGCTCGCGCCTGCGGGCGCGCCCGCGCACACGCGATCGAGCGCGCACGTCGCGCACAGCGGCGTCTTCGCGCCCGGGCGCTCGCGAACGGCGTCCGCCACGTGCAGGTCGTAGCCGGGCAGCAGGCAGAACGGCACGCCCTCGACCTCCACCCACACGCCGTTGACCACACCGGTGTCGCACGCGGCACTCATCCACGGGAGCGCGGACGCCAGGTCGAGGCCCCCGTCTTCGACGTGCAGCAGTATGCGATCGACCCCGGCGTCGACCGCGAGCCCGGCGGCTGCGGGCAGGTCGTGCGCGTTGTGGCGGCACACGGGCACGACGGCCGTCACGCTGATCGAGAGCGCCTCGTCGGAGGCTATCGAAGCGAAGGAGCGGATCCCTTCGACCGATGCATCGAGAGCGCCGGGCTCGCCGTAGAGCGCATCGTGCACGCCCGGCGTCCCGCCGAGGATCGTCCATCGCAGATGGCGCACGCCCGCCATCAGCGACCCGCCCGCGTTCTGGGGCGACCGGAGCGCGAGTGCGTCGGTATCGAGACACAGGCGCCGGCAGTGCGCGTCGGTGGCCGCCGCGACGAGCGCGGGCAGCTCGGGATGACCGAACGGCTCGGCTCCGGTCAACAGGATGTTGGGTCCCGGCATGCCGTCCCACAGGGCGCAGGCCATGGAGATCTCCCGGGCGATCTCTTCCGCGGGACGATACGACGCCGGCTGCGGCTCGCCATGGCATCGCGAGCAGCGGACCTGGCCGCCGTTCCCGACGAGGATGTCGGCGAAGCGGATCACCCGAGCACCTCCCGGTAGACCTCGGCGGTCCGGGCGAGCATCCGGTCTTCGGTGAAGCGCTCGATGGCCAGGACGCGGCCGGCCTCCCCCATCCGCCTGCGGAGTGCGGGGTCCTTCACGAGACGCCGGAGCGCCGCCGTGAGCGGGGCCGCCTTCCCGGGCGCCACGAGCAGCCCGGTGACGCCGTCATCCACGACCTCCGGCGTTCCGCCGGCCGTAGTGCTCGCGACGGGCAGTCCTGCGGCCATCGCCTCGATGGTCCCGAGACCGAGACCTTCGGCGATCGCGGCGGAGGCGTAGATGTCGAGCGCGGAGAGCAGTCCCGGCATGTCGGTCTCGATCCCCGGGAACAGGATGCGGTCGCGAACCGCGGTCGCGCGGGCCGTGGTCTTCACGACCTCCAACAGCGGACCCGCGCCGGCCAGCACGAGCACGGCGTCGGGGTCGCACTCGAGCACCGGGACAGCTGCCTCGACAAGGAGATCGAGCCCCTTCTGGGGAGCGAAGCGCGCGGCGAGGCCGATGGCGAGCGCGTCGGGCGGGATCCCGTGGCGCTTCCGGGAGGCCGCGCGGTCACCGCCCGCGACGAACGGGGCGAGGTCGAGCCCGTTGTAGACGGTCGTCACCAGCCTCGACGACAAGCAGAAGACATCGGTCATCTCGGCGCGGAGCGCCTCAGAGACGGTGATGATCCGCGCGGTCCGGTGTGCGAGGCGACGCTCCATGGCGATGTAGACGCGGCGCATCAGAGGCGAGATGCCGCCGTAGAGGACCTGGTTGTGGACGGTCACGATGACGGGCGGGCGGCCCGCAAGCAGCACGGCCATGCGGGCGATCAGGCCAGCCTTGGACCCGTGTGCGTGGACGAGCGCGGGGCGCCGTTCGCGGATGATCTCGGCGAGCGAGATGATCGCCAGCGGGTCACGCAGCGGGTCCAGCGGCCCCACGATGGGGACGGGGTGGACCGTGATGTTGGCCTCGAGGGCGTCATGGACCAGCTCCGAGTCGCCGGGGCAGGCGATCTCGCACTCGAACCCGTGGGAGCGCAGACCGACGCTCAGCTGCAGGACGTGACCCTTCATGCCGCCAGCCGCGGGGCGGACGACCTGCAACACCCGGATCGGCTTTCTGGACTCGATCGACACGCGCTCCCCTTGGTGGGTCGTCGCACCGCATGGAGCGGCGTGACAGACGCCAATCAGGGTAGCACTCAGGGCACCCGACACGGCCCCGAACCGAGCGCCTCAGCCGCGCGTCACTGCAGCAAGGAGCGCGGCGCGAGCCCGCTGCCTCTGTGTACCCTCGCTCGGCGCACGCCAACCCGTTACGCGCCGCGCACGAACTCCTTCGTGACATACGACGAGGTGAAGAGCGCCAGCATCGACGAGTAGCCGGGAACGAAAGTGATCGGCTCGCCGATGGCGGGCGCGACCGGCAGATCCTCCACGTCGAGCACGAGGTGGTCGCTCGAGGCGCCGAGCACGATCACACGCGGGTCGACGGGGGCGAGCTGCTCCGGCACCACGTCTTGGCGCCCGATGGCGCAGATGGCCCGCAGGCGCTCGCCGCGGTCCTCGAAGGACGGCACGTTCCCGAAGGCGTCCTGCGCGCACGTGCCGATCGGCATCGAGGGCTTCACCTTGCACTCGATCACCGGGGCGGAGACGGTCACCGCGCCGCGATGCAGCGCCAGACCGGGAATCGGCTCGCGGGTCGCCGGATCCACGCCGAGCACGATCGCCTCGCCGAGGCGAAGGTTGTCGATGACGGCCGGGGCACGGCCCGCCATCACGGGCGCGATCGACGTCGAACTACCGCCGGAGACCAGAAGGTGCGTGCCCAACTGGACCTCCGCCTCGACGGTGAGTGCGCCGAGCAGCCCCAGGTTCGTCTCGTCGGGGACGATCGCCCCATAGCAGGTGAGGCTGGCGCCGATGCCCAGGATGTCGATGTTCGCGCACGTTGCGGCGTGGTCGAGGAATCCGGGCAGCTCACCCGGCATCATGCCCTCGCGCAGGTCGCCGATGTCGACCATCGCGACGATACCGTAGCGACGGCCCGCGCGGCCCGCGGCGGCGTCGAGCGCCTCCACGATCGCGGTCTCGCTGACCACCGAGACGTCCGAGACGCGGACCGCTTGGTCCGCGGTCGCCGGTGACGGTGAGCGAACGAGCCAGATCGGCGCCGTGATGCCGGCCTCGCGCAGACGCGCGGCGTTCTCGAGACGGGATTCGCCGATCGCCGTCGCACCGCCGGCGATCATCGCCCGGGCGACCTCCGGCGAGCCGCAGGTGACCTTCGTCACCCCGACGATGGCGATGCCCGGCAGCGCCTGCGCGAGCATGCGTGCGTTGTCCTCGATCTTGTCGAGGTCGACGGTGACGGTGGCCTGTGCAAGCTGCATGCGGGGCCTTCCCTACAGTCCGGTGCTGCGGCGCATCAGCGCCACGATGGCATCATCGTCGAAGTACCCCGCGAGCGAACCGCAGCACGCGAACAGGTAGTCGTTGTCGAGCGCGCACACGGCGTCAGGTGCGGGCAGCAGGCGGTCCCCGCCCTCCCGGCCCCGCGTCTGCTCCAGCACGCCGATCCCGCCCGGGAGCCGCGTCAGCGCTCCCCCGGTGCCGACCACGAGACGGCACGCGGTGAGATCGCGGCCGCGCGCGACCGTCTGACGCCCGGTCGGCGTATAGAGATGCGCCAGCTTCCCGGCGTGCCGCTGCATGGCGGCCATCGCTGCCGTGCGAGCGAGCAGGAGCGCCGATGCGATCTCCTCGTCGGTGCGGGGTATCGCAGGCGGCAGCACCGCGGGACGCTCCCCTTCCGGCAGCAGCGCCGCGACGTGCGACGCGCTCACGAACGTGCCGAGGTCGCCCTCGACGGTGCGCTTGGCGTGCGGTTCGGGGTCGGTGCGCAGGCCGTCGTAGACCGGACTGCCATCGGTGATCGAGTGGATGTCGGTCGTGGCCCCGCCCACGTCGATGACCACGAGGTCGCCCAGCGCTGTCGCCAGCAGCTCGGCCGCGACGAGCACGGCCCCCGGCGTCGGCAGGATGCGGCCGGTCACGAACCCGGCGATGCGCTCCATTCCCGGCGCATGGGTGATGTGCTCCTCGAACGCGTCGTGGATCGCGGCGCGCGCGGGTACGATGTCGAGTTCGTCGATTCCCGGGTAGACGTTGGCGGTGACCCGCACACGGAACCCGTTCCCCTCGAGCATCGCGCGGACCTCGTCGGCGACCTGCGAGTTCCCGCCGTAGACGACGATGGGGCGCACCGCGAGCTCGGTGAGCCGACGCGCGTTGAACAGCACCGTCTCGGTGTCGCCGCCCTCCACGCCGCCGGCTAGCAGCACCAGGCTCGGGCGCACAGCGGCTATCCGATCCAGATCGTGGTCGCGCAGGTGGCCGGAGGTCTGGTACTCGACCACGGCACCCGCGCCCAGCGCGGCCTCCTGTGCGGCCATCGCGGTCATGCGCTGCGTCAGCCCGTGCACGGTCATGCGCAGCCCGCCCGCCGCCGAGCTGGTGGCGAGCGTCAGGTCCGGCTCTAGCGGCCCCAAGCGCGACTCGAGGTCGGCGCGGGCCGCGTTGACACCGATCGTGACGTCACCCTGAGCGACCGAGGTCGGCGCGACACCTTGGCCGAGCAGCCGCGGTTCGGTCCCTGGCCAGCCGCCCAGCCCGTCGAACGCCGTCACCGTGGTCGTGGTCGAGCCGACCTCGGCAACGAGGGCGTCGATGACGCGGGGTTCAGTCATCGTGGAGTCCTCTTCCCAAGGCGTCGCGCACCGCGGCGAGCAGGGCGGGCAGCTTCTGGATGGCGAACGTCCAGACGAGCCGGTCATCGACCGTGTCGTAGCCGTGCGCCAGCCGGTTGCGAAACCCGATGACGTGACGCGCCTCGGCAAGGTGTGCTCCAACACTTGGATCGGCTTGGAGCGCGCGCGTCAGCGCCTCGCCGACGATCTCGAACTGGCGCTCGACGGCGGACGAAAGGAGCCGGTCCGACTCATACTCGACCAGCGATCTGCCGTGCAGGAACCGCTCGATCTCGGCGCCCGCCCTGAGGACGTCGACGACTGCGACTCTCGGATCATGCGACCTCATAGAGCACCACCCTGGTGCGATCGAACGCCTCACGCAGGTAGGGGTTCTTGACGGAGCCGGTCTCGATCAGGTCGACGCGCATGCCCGCGATCAGCTCGAGATCGGCAAGCAGGTCGAAGTACCGCTGGGCGTAGCCCTCCGGCGTCGGGTCCAGCGTCACGAGGATGTCGAGATCGGCGGGTGCTATCGCCGGGTCCGGCTGGGTCGATGAGCCGACGAGCGCGGCGTAGAGCGCGCCGTGCCTGCGGCACGCGTCGATGATCCCGGGCACCTTGGGACGAACGGCAGGGTTGAGGCCGACCGCATCGGGCGCGTAGACGGCGGACACCTCACGCGCCACCCCACCCGCGATCGGCACTTCGGACACGAACGCATCCAACGCGGCGGCTATGAGGGCGCTGCGTGTGTAGCGCTCCCGCTTCGCGAATCCGTCCGCGCGAGCGAGCGTCTCCTCGGGCAAGGTGATGTTCAGCCGCCTGTACATGGTTCCAGCGTATCACGAGTGTGTATCAGTATGTATTGGAGCTTTTCTCCCGGAGTGCTCACATGCCCCGTTCGCGCATGTTCTTCACGATGAACGACGCGACGTCGATGCCGTGGGTGCGCCGTCCGAACCCGGCGTCCATCCCCCACTCGCGGGCCATCTCGTCCGTGATCTGGGTGCCACCCGCGATGATCAGCACCTTGTCGCGGACGCCCTTCTCTTTCGCCAGGTCGGCGAGCTTCTCCATGTTGCGGCGGTGCATGTCCCCGTGCGTGATGATCGTCGAGAGCAGCACGATCTGCGCGCCGTGCTCGATCGCGGCGTCGAGCAGCTTCTCGACCGGCACCGACGTACCGAGGTGCGTGCAGGTGAAGCCCCACTTCTCGAGCCCGCCGTGTTTGATGTCGAGGATCTCGTACATGCCGACGGAGTGCTCGTCCATGCCGACGGTCGCCGCGACGCAACGCAGGTTGCGCTCCGCGACGAACTCGCGGATCTCTTCGTCGGAGAGCGACTCAGGCGGCTCGGGGATGACCAGCGTCTTCGGGTCGATGGCGGTCGCCAGCGTGCCCTTGAGTTCGATGAGCGTGCCCTCCGCCGGGTGCATGACCTGACGGTGGATGACCTCGCACTCCGTGAGATTCATGGAACGGCCCAGCTCGAGCGCGGCAGCCTCGGCGACGCGCTGCCCGACCGGCAGGAACATGGTCACGACCACGATCCCGTCGCCCGCCCACTGCACCTCAGGCTTGATGAGGCCCTTCTCGCGCAGTTCGGCGGTGGCGGCCAGACGCACGTTCACGTTGTCCTCGGGGTCGAGCTCGTCGGTGTACGGGACCTTGTCGTGGTCGCACAGCGTGCAGCCGCCGATGAGGTCGCACGCGCGCTCTGTGCCCTCGGGCAGGTGGTTCACGCCGAAGTGGTGGCACACGGGCGCGAGGTAGTCGCCCGCGCGCTCGACGATCGTCCCGACGGCGACGCCGCCCGTCGACCTGCGCACGATGCCATCGTCGTTGGTCTCGGGGTACTCGCCGGAATCGACGAAGTACGCGTCCTCGACGGAGGCGAAGTAGCCACCGTCCTTGACCATCGCCTCCAGGAAGAGCACCGCGCGTTCCTTGATCTCGCGCACGCGCGCCTTGAGTTCGGGGTTGTCGCGGTCGAGTTTGACCATGTCGCGCAGGCCGTCCATGCCCACGAGCGACTGCCGCGCGGTGTTCACCGCGTGCACGTTGTTGTAGTGCCATGGCACGTTGCGGCCCTCATCGGGCGTGATCGTCGACTGGATGTCGGCGCTCGTCAGGCGCGAGATCATCAGGTTCATGACGTGCGAGACGGTCGCGTCGCGGCCGTCGCTCTCCATGTAGCGGGTGTTCTGCTGGGCGCGCATCTTGTACTCGCCGAACAGGTCGCGCAGCGCGACCGCGTACGGCAGGTCCATGCGCATGCAGGGAGCCGGCGCCGCGTCGGGCGGCACGGTGGAGAGCGCGATGTCCTCCTTCGGCATGCCGACCGACACCGAGAACGCGCAGTTGATCGCGTGCTGCACGAGCAGCTCCGGCATGATCTTCCACGCCTTGATCGACGTGGCGTTGGCGTTGTGGGCGCCGTCGATCTGCACCATACGCACGGCGGCCATGACCTTCTTGGCCACGGCGGCGTCGACGAAGCTGCGATACATGTTGATGTTGCGGTAGAGCACGTTGTATTGGGGGTCCTGGTGGGCGCCGTTGACGCCCTCCTCCGCGAACATGACCGCCATCTCGGGCCCGGCCACGCCGCTAACGTAGCTGTGGAAGTTGATCTCGCGTCCGACCTCGTCCTCGATCAGGTCGAGCGCCTTGCGCGTGAGGCGCACCTGCTTGCGGGTCACGGCGATGCCGCCGGTGCCCTCGGGAGTGCCCTCGATCAGGCCGTCGATGTGGCTCTGGCCCGCCGTGCGGATGACCATCATGTGGTCCGCGCCGTGCCAGGCGGCCATGCGCATCCGGCGGATGTCGTCCTCGACGCGTCCCGAGGCGATCTCGGTGGTCACAACGCAGTCGGGCTGCGGATCGATGTCGTCGAAGTAGTGCGCAGCCGGGAGCGGGACGCTGTTGGTCAGCCCCTTCGACGTCTGCTTGTAGTCGAACTCGTAGAGGCGCTGGTCCGGAACCTGCTCGCGCCAGTGCCACCCGCTCCGGCGCGGACGGTAGTGCTCGAGGCCCTCGAGCAACTTGCCGATGTCGAGCTTCTCGTTGGGCTGCAGCGGCTGCATCTCATCGTGGCTCACAGCGCGCCTCCCCACTTGGTCTCGACGTTGTCCCAGCCGGCTCCGCCGGCGAGGCGCTTGGCAGCCGCGGGCGCGCTGCAGCCCCACTCCTGCGAACAGTAGAGGACGACGTTGCCGGCCCCGTGACCGAGCAGGTCGCGCTTCTCGCACTCGGAGACGACGGCCATGCAGGTGAGCGAGTCGATGCCCATGCGCATGAGCACGCTGCGCTCGATGGAGGGTGAGGTGTGCGTGGAGGCGAGCTCGACGAGCGGGTCGACGACCTGCTGCGCGAGTTCCCAGAACCGCGCCTCGAGCTGCTCGTCGGTCAGCGGCGCGAGGTGCGCGCGCGTCTCGCGGAAGGTGTCTTCACGTGCCACGTTCAGACCTCCTTGAGGGATGCGACGATCTCCTCGACGACCGAGGCGTCGCTGTTGGTGTCGGCCGCCAGGAAGACGATGTCGTCGCCCGTGGGAGCGTAACCCTCGCCCGCGTGCGCGAGGGCGTTACGGACATAGCTGCGGCGCAGCTTGGACAGGTCGAAGTCCTTCGCGCGGATCTGCTCGGGACGCTCGGGGATCACGATGCTCGTGCCGGGAACGCTCTGTGTCGGGTCGCCTGCGCGAACCTCCACGCCGTTCTCGCGGGCGAAGTTGAGTTGCGCCCAGTGGTGCTTGCCGGCGCCGGTGTACTCGGTCTCCTGGACGACCACGGTGGCGTCGCGCGGCAGGTCGCGCGCGAGCGAGATCGCGGCGGCCATCGCGGTGTTGCCGGACGGTCCGCGCTCCAGACCCTCGAGCTTGGCCATCGCCTCGGTGACGTAGAAGACCTCGCCCTGGGTGACGGTGAGGTAGCGGTCCATGTAGCGCAGGGCACGCGCGGCGTTGCGCGGCACGTCTGCCCGGTCGGGCCACGTGGCGAACGGCACGCCGAAGCCGGTGTGCCCGGTGGTGAAGCTCTTGCGGTTGAAGTCGGCGTCGCTGGCCATGTGCAGCCCCGAGAGGTCGACGCTCGCGCTGACGACCTGCGTGCTCGTGGCGCCCGCGCGGCGCAGACCGCGTGCGGTGCCGGTGGTGTTGCCGCCACCGGCGTGCGTGACGACCACGTGCGTGGGCGGGGCGCCGGTCAGCGCGGTCATCTCCTCGGCGAGCTCCCAGCCCAGCGACTCTATCCCGGAGATCCCGAACGCCGAGTACAGCGATGCCGCGAGATAGCCAGTCTCGTCGAGCAGCTCGAGCATGAGGGAGAAGAGCTCGGGCCCCACCGTCAGCTGCACGACCTCGGCGCCGAACGCCTCGCAGATGCGCGACTTCTCGATGATCTCGGGCTGACCGACGTGCCGGGAGTCGAACGCCTCTTGGACGATGATGCAGTTCAGTCCCGCGCGAGCAGCCTGGCTCGAGACCGCGGCGCCGTAGTTGCCGGAGGTGGCCGCGATGACGCCCGCGTACCCCTTCTCCTTGGCCACGTGGATGGAGACGCTGGCGCGGCGGTCCTTGAACGAGCCCGCCATGTTGGCGGCCTCGTCCTTCACGAACAGGCGCGCGCCGTGCCTGGGTTCGGCGTACGAGCGGACCAGGTCGGTGAGGTTGCGCAGCTCCAACAGCGGAGTCTTGCCGACGCCCGCAGCGCGCTGGATCGCGATGATCTGCTCCAGCGAGTAGCCGTGCGCGCCCATCATCGCCTCGTAGTCGAACGCGATCGGGCTGCGCTCGTACTGTGCGTAGTCCATGCCGAGCGCGCGCTTCATGATCTCGCCCTTGCGGGCCATGATCGCCTCGGTGCGTCCTGCCATGTCAGCCACCGGCCTTGCGGTAGGCGGCGACGCGAGCGCGAAGGTCGCGGCCGACGGAGGTGAGTTCCGGAGCGGGCCTGCCGAACGTGTGGAAGTAACCCGGGTTGACCTCGGCGAGAGCACCCGTGACCTCGCGTCCGGTCATGGTCTCGACCGTCAGCTCCTCACCGAGAGCCGCAGCCGTGCGCGCGAAGCCCTTGACCCACATGCGGAGCGGCTGGGCGGCGGTGTCCTCTGGCAGGTTGGCCGCGCGGTCGGCCGGCTCGAGAAGGATGCCCTCGACCTCGACCCAGTCGCCCGGCGCGCAGCGTGTCGTTTCAGCCATCGCGCGCCTTCCCTAGACCGTCGGTGACCAGAAGCGCGGCAGCGGCATGTCGACCACGGTAACGATGCCGGGACGCGCCGAGCCGATGAGCGGGATGTAGTTCCCGACACTTGCATAGGTACCCTTGCCGCCCGGCACCTCAGGCGTGTTCGCCATGTTGATCTCCGGGTCCCCCACGATGTGGATGAAGTCGCCCGTGTCGATCCCCTCGAGGTGCGGGTGGATCTGCTGCGGGTGCACCAACTCGATCTTCAGCTCACCCTTGCAGTAGGCCCGCGCGATATGGCGGCAACCGGCGACGTTGCCGGGTGCCACGTGCACGTGCGGGGTGGAGCGCTCGACGGTGCTGACGATCGGCTCACGGGTCTCGACGATCTCGTCGATCTCCCAGCCGAGCGCGTAGCCGATGAGCCCGATGGACTCGTGGAAGCCGATGTGGCCGACGATCGACCCGTCGGCGATCCCGGCCTCGAACTGCTCGATCGTGGTGCCCACGCCCTGGCTCTGCATGACCGTGGGGCCGAACGGCGAGAGGTCGTTGACGCGCGAAGCCTCGATGCGGTCGACGCGCAGGCCGACCGAGCTCAGCAGGATCGGCAGCGCATCGAGCACGAAGCCCGGGTTGATGCCGGTACCAAGCACGCTCACGCCGTGCTCGCGGGCCAGCGCGTCGATGCGCTCGGCCCACTCGGCGTCGGTCGCCCACGGGTACGAGAGGGTCTCGGCGATGCCGATGACGTCGGCGTCGGCGCGGATGACGGCCTCGACCTGGTCCGTGATCTGGTGCAGGTTGCTTGCGGTGAGGATGCACACGACGTCCGGCTTGAGCGCGAGGACCGCGTCGTGGTCGGCGGTGATGGCCACATCGTGTTCGTAGCGTTCCCCGAGCAGCCCTCCCAGCGTCATCCCGTGCTTCTCGGGGTGGCGATCGATCACGCCGACGAGTTCGATATCGTTCGGGCGGTCGAGGATGTAGCGGAGCAGGCCCTGGCCCATCATGCCCGCGCCCCAAACGGCAACCTTGATCATTGGAAGTCCTCCTTGGTGGCATACAGAATCACGCGATTCCTATGCACCATACCGTGCGAACAGCGTCTGCGACAGGGTGCAGAGCGGCGGAGACGGCGCGCCCGCCCCCCTTGGAGCACCGCCACGGCTACCTCTCGACGACGCGCCGCCGACCCGTCGTCGGCCCGCCTGCGCCCCCTGACGCACACAAGCGACCACACAGTGACCACACGGAAACGACTCCCCGGGGAGATGCCTCGTCCACGGAGGGGGGCCAACCTCAGGGCATGGGTGAGGCGGCGTCGGCCGTCATCAAGGGAGGGAGCCGAACCGTGAGGCGCTGCGGAAGTACAACCCCCGGGGGGACGGAGATCGCGCTCCTGGCGACTGCCGCGCTCACGTCGGCGACGTTGCTGTTCGCGTGCGTCGTCCGGCTGCCGGCGACGGCCGCGAACGTCCGGGCCATCAGCGCTCGCGCGGTGACCGCGGCGAACGCGCGCACCGCGATTGCTTCACGGCCGCAACCGCCGTATGCGCACTCCTTCTTCGCCAAGCAGGGCCCCGGGGGTGAGCCGGTTTCCCTGGTGCCCTCGACCAGGCTGTTCCCCGACGGCGCCGACGCCGGCAGCAAGATGGCGGCCGGGGATCGCGTCTGGACGCCGGGCGAAGCACGCTCCAGCTCGCTCGCCCGGGGACAGCCATGCGTGGATGCGCGCACGTAGCCCATCCGTCCGTGGCAGAGGAGTCCTGGTGCAGGCCATCCACATCACCACAACCGGTATCGAAACCTCCGATGACGTCTCGCTGGTCGAGGCTGTGCTCAGAATGCTCGCGGGGATCGCCGACGTGGCCGCCGTCCGTTCGCTGAGGCTGATATCGGTCCTCTACGACGAACAGGCGATCGCGCCTCGCACCGTGCTCCGCGCCATCCGATCCACCGGCTACGGGGCGCGCCTCCTGCGTCCCGACGGCGCGCGCCGGCGGTCGACGCCCCGCGTGACCCGCTTGGCGAATCCCGCACGGCCCGACCCCATGTCGTGCGCCGTGGCCACGTGGAGGGATGTCCCGGCCAGCGGGCAGTCCGGGGCGCGCTCCATCGCGCTGTGACGGCCAAGCCCGGAGGCGCGTCCCGGACGCATCCCTGCGGGCGCCGAGCGATCAGGGTATGCGGGCACGGGCAACGGTCCGCGGCGACCTGCTCGGCGCCGAGGATGGCGTGGCCGAAGCAGTCGCATTGGCATATGCGACCTGCGATGAGTGCGGGATGCTTGCGCGCTCACCGTCTGCCACTCAGAATCGACGACACCTGCCGGCGGAGCACGAGAGGCGCGGAGACACCCCATGGCCACCCGAGGCGAATACGTCTATCTGAACGGTTCGATCGTCCGCGCCGAGGAGGCCGCCATCTCACCGTTCGACGTCGGACTACTGCGCGGCTACGCGGTGTTCGACCTGCTGCAGACGATCGGCGGCGCGCCGTACATGCTCGCCGAGCACCTGGAGCGGCTGCGCTCCTCGGCCGAGACCCTCGGCCTGACCGTCCCGCTGTCGGATGCGGAGATCGAGTCGATCATCCTCGAGTTGCTGGGCCGTAACGCCCACGCCGAGGCAACGGTGCGCATCGTGCTGACCGGCGGGGACTCGCCCGACGGCATGCACTTCGACCCCTCGACGCCCACGTTCCTCATCGTCACGCACGAGCTGTTCGACGTGCCCGCGTCGTTCTACGAGACCGGGGCCAAGCTGCTCGCCGTCGAACACCGGCGCGAGTTCCCCGAAGCGAAGACAACCAACTACCTGACCTGGCTGCGCAATCACGCGCGCATCGACAGCGAAGGAGCCCTCGACCTGCTCTACCACGACCGCGGCGTCGTCTCCGAAGCCGCCACTGCCAGCTTCTACGTCGTCAAGGACGGACGTATCCTCGCGCCGGGAAGCGGCGTCCTGTGGGGCACGGTCGGCTCGCGTGTGCTCGACCTCGCCCGCGAGGTCTACGAGGTCGTCCTGTGCGAGGTCACGATGGACGACGTGCTCGGTGCCGACGAGTGCTTCCTCACCTCGAGCGTGCGCGACGTGGTGCCGATCGTGCGGATCGACGACGAGACCATCGGTGACGGGTCCGTCGGACCGGTCACCCGCGATCTCATGGCACGCTACCGCCGGCACGCGCACGGCGGGTAGCTCCAGAGCGCCAGAGC
>DATCIA010000051.1:0-3445 GCA_036508075.1 Coriobacteriia bacterium | reverse complement strand
GTGCGCGTGCGTGAGGAAAGTCCGGGCTCCACAGGGCAGGGTGCAGGCTAACGGCCTGGCGCCGCGAGGCGACGGAAAGTGCCACAGAAAAGAAGACTCCTTCGATACCGCCCGGCGACCTCGGTTGCCGGTACAGGTCGGAGGAAAAGCTGAAACGGTGCGGTAAGAGCGCACCAGCGCCGTGGTGACACGGCGGCTTGGCAAACCCCACCTGGAGCAAGGGCGAATAGGAGCGGCTAAGACCGGCCCGGTCGTCGCTCGGGTCGCCCGCACGAGGCCGTCGGCAACGGCGGTCCCAGATAGATGGTCGCACGAGACAGAACCCGGCTTACAGGCCCACTCCGCAAACCTGCGAGCACACGAGAGGCCCCTCATCGAGGGGCCTCTCGTCGTGCGACCGGCTCCGCGCGCTACGGCTAGAAGGACTTCCACTGGAAGTTGCCGCACGTGGCCGGGGTGGCGACTCCGGCCTTGCGGCACGTTCGCTGATAGACGCAGTCGGCGCAGACCCAGATCGCGAAGTCGACGTTCGAAGCGCGGTACGGCTCTGGCTCCGGCTGGACGACGGACGGCGGTTCGGCATCCTGCTCCGGTTCGGGATCGGCGTCGCGGTCCCCCGCATCGGCTGCGGTCTCCCCCTCGGTCTCCGGCCCGACAGGCATCTCGGGCGACTCTGCGTCGTCGGAGACGGCTCCGAGACCGGGATCGGAGTCGAGCTCCGGCTCGGTCATGCCGGCCTCGCGCCACAGGTCCGCTTCATCGGAGCCCTTCACGCGGCCGGGATCGGCCTCAGGCTCGAGCGCGGGAGACACATCGCAGTCACCTGCGAAGAGACCCCCGGCGAACCTGCCGGGCTCGGCGAGCTCGGAGTAGTTGGCATCGCGAACAGCTGCTTCGGGATCGGGCGCGACATCGCACTCGTCCGGGGTGCGGTCCTCGTCCGACCGGAGGGGATCGTCATCGTACCGTGCGAGGACCGCGTCGGAGGTCGGCGCCTCCTCGTCGCGCAGCAGGCGGCTCGCAGCGTCGCGCCGCAGGTGCCCCTCATCATGAGAGCCCTGATCGTGAGTGTCTTCGGCCAACGAGTAGTCGTCCAGGGTCCGCGCGTCCCAGGAATCGTCCACGGGCGCCCACTCGACGCCCATCGAGCCGGTCAGGTCCCGCTCCATCCGACGAGCGACCCGGCGGAGCGTCTCCGCGAGGTCCTCTTCCACCACTTCGTCGTCGTCGAGGCCGAACAACGGAAAGCGGGGCTGCAGGCGCAGGATCGTCTCCCCGTCCACGAACAACGGGCGGGCGGGCCCGGGCTCCTCAGGGTCGGCGACCGACTCCGCCGGCGTGACCGGGACGGCAACCGCCGCAGGCGCGGGCACGCTCACGGGAGCGGAGCCGTCGGATTCCGGGGACGGAGCCATGATCGGTGCGGCAGCGGGGACGCGGAGGACCAGGACCGGCCCTGCGGAGTCCAGGTCGACGGCTAGGACCTCGTCGTCGCAGAGGTCGATCGAGTGCGCGGTGACCGTGGCCGCATCGACCGCGGCGGTCCGGGAGGCGTATGCCTGCGACGACAGCAGCCTGACGGTACCTGTGGTGCGCGCACGGGCTAGGAGGAGGAACCTCATCGTCGGCCTTCGGTTCGATGGTGGAAACGCTCCGCCGGGCGCCATCGGTCGGCGACTCCATGGCCTATCGTACGGTGACCGTGCGTGTGGCACAAACAGCCACTCGCCGCGGTGCTATCATCGCGCCGGTGTCTACGCGCCTGTCCACCGACGACGGAGTGTCTGCGAACCCATGCTGAGCGGCTACGCGTTGGCCGAGTGCGACTTCGTCGCGGTCGACCTCGAGACGACGGGTTGCCGGCCCGGATGCAACAGCATCATCGAGGTGGGAGCGGCGCGCTTCAACGCATCCGGGGTCATCTCCACCTTCGAGCGTCTGGTGCGGCCCACCGATCCGATCCCCAAGGCGGTCGAGGACCTTACGGGCATCAGCTCGTCGATGGTCGTGAACGCGCCGTCGATCGAACAGGTCATGCGCGAGCTGCGGGAGTACGTCGAGGGCGCCGTCCTGGTCGCTCACAACTACCGGTTCGACCTCTCCTTCCTCGACCACGAGTCCGAGCGCATCTGGGGCACGCCGATGGCGCGCCCCACCATCGACACACTCTCGCTGGCGCGTCGCCTGAGGCCCGACCTGCGGCGCTACAACCTGGGCTCGCTCGCCGAGGAGTACAAGACCCCCACCACCCCCGACCATCGCGCGGGCAACGACGCACGGGCGACCGCCGAACTGCTCATCGCGCTGATCCCCGAACTGACTCGCCTCGAGATCCTCGACGTGGGCACGGTGTCCGCGTTCTGTGGCCTGTCGAACCAGACCGCGCTGGCGGAACGGCTGGTCCTCACGCGCGATCTCTCCGACGATGCGGGCGTGTACCTCTTCCGCGACTCGACGGGTGAGGTCATCTTCGTCGGCCACGCGCGCAGCCTGCGGACCCGCGCACGGCAGTACTTCTACCCCGGCGCCGCGACCGACGAGATGGCGGCCGAAGTCGCGGTGATCACCGCCGTGCGGACACCCTCTCATCTGGACGCCCTGCTGCTCGAGCATCGCCTCGTGGACCGGCACAAGCCCAGGCACAACCCGACCGCGCATCGGTCGCGCGCGGGCTACCTGATCAAGGTCGAGACCGGGTCGCCCTATCCGGGCTTGCGGGTTGTCGAGACGCCCCGCAAGCGCGGCCGGCTGATCGGCCCTTTCACGAGCCGGTGGGCGGCCCTGACACTCGTCGGCACGCTCAAGGACGTCTACGACCTGCGCCGGTGTGCGCGGCGGCTCGACGCCCGACTGCCCATGATCCCGTGCGAGCATCGCGACGCAGGCACCTGTCCCGCCCCGTGCGTCCGGATCCCCGACCCTGTGGAGTACGCGGAGCGCCTGCACGCCGCTCTCGGGGTGCTCGATGACGACACCGACTTCCGTTCGCTTCTGCTGGCGGCGCAGCGCCGTTCGGCCCGCGAGGGCCACTACGAGGACGCCATCCGCTATCGCGACGGCGTCAGGGCTCTGGATCGCGCCCTGTCCTCTCTCGCCATCATGCGTGAGGCGGCCGGCCGTGACGTCGTGGTCGTCGAAGAGGCTGACGGCGAGGCGGTCGTGAGCTTCCTTCGCGGTGGCCTGCGCGCGGCGGTCCTGCGCGGCACGCGCGCGCACATCGAGCCGAAGATCGCGCCCACGGTGGCGCGGGTGTACTACACCGACGCGCCGCCCGTCGATCCCCGATTGTTGACCTCGGAGAAGATCGCGGAGCTGCTCATCATCGCCTCGTTCGCCGAGGGCGAGTCCTACCTCGAGGTGCCGGTCACCGAGCAGGCGGAGACGGTGGCGCGCCTCAGGCGCGCTCTGGGGCTGGACCGCCGGACGCCGCGACGCCGGCACGCAG